>JACQEY010000088.1 GCA_016200355.1 Nitrospirota bacterium | reverse complement strand
TCTCGAACACTAATGTTGCGCCGGGCTTGATCAGGGGGGGCCGGCCTTTGTCGCGATAGGCGAGGCTCGACGGGCAGACCAATTTGCTCTTGCCGCCGACTTTTATCTGCTGCATCCCCTCCACCCAACACTTGCTCATTTCATTCACTCTCATCATGGCCGGCTCACCCAGCTTGGTGGAACTATCGAATACTGTCCCGTCGATCAAGGTTCCTTGATAGTGCACCTTCACCATATCCGTGATTTTCGGGGTGGCACCGTTCCCTTCCTTGATGGTCTTGAGGATCGCGCCGGACTCGGTTTTCTTGGCGCCGGGTTCTGCTGCGACTTTTGCAAGGAACGCGGCGCCTGCTTTCTTCTCGGGTTCTGCGATGACCGAGGCGCGGGCCTGTTGCAGTTGTTGAATCTTCGGGCCGAACGTCTGGAGGTCCACTTTAGAGGGGCGGTTGAATACTCCATCGGTGATGCCGGCTTTCACGAGCTCGAGCTCGGCCTCGCTCAGGCTGAAGGTGCCGATCGATTGGCTGATGGTTAATCCTATGGCATAGAGGGTTTTTTGTTCATCGGTTGTGGGCTCTGGGGTCGCTGCGAATGATGCAGTGGTTCCAAGGCTGAGTACGGTCACCAAGCAGGAGACAACGAAACGCATGAGCGGTCCTTTCTTTATGTGTGACGGCGCCGGGTTCGATATCGCAAGGTTTGAGGTGGTATAAATTATGCGATGTTGCAATGGGGATCAAGACAAATTTGCTTGCTTGGGTTCATCTCGCAGGAGAGTTTCCCGCATTGCGCTAACGGCCAAGCTTTTTGTCGAATGGGTAGCTAAGGGGGTCGAGCGGGACATTCTCCCGCTCAACCCCATGAGAACGACAGTGTGGACTTACTTAGCAGCAGCGACGATCTCGAGGAGCTCGACCTCGAATACTAACGTCGCGCCAGGCTTGATGGTGGGGGGCGCACCTTTGTCGCCATAGGCGATAGCGGACGGGCAGATCAACTTGCTCTTGCTGCCGACTTTCATCTGCTGCACCCCTTCCGTCCAGCACTTAATCACTTGATTGAGTCCGAACGTGGCCGGCTCGCCCCGCTTGACGGAACTATCGAACACGGTTCCGTCGGTCAGAGTTCCGTGATAGTGAACCTTCACCGTGTCCGTGACTTTCGGGGTTGGGCCTGTCCCTTCCTTGATGGTCGTGAGGATTGCGCCGGACTCAGTTTTCTTGGCGCCGGATTCTGCTGCGGCTTTCATGAGGAACGCGGCCCCCGCTTTCTTCTCCGCTTCTGCGACAACCGAGGCCCGGGCCTGTTGCAGTTGTTGAATCTTGGGGCCGAACGTCTGGAGGTCTACCTTGGGAGTCTTTTTGAAGACCCCATCGGCGATGCCGGACTTTACGAGATCCAGTTCAGACTCGTTCAGGTTGAAGGTCCCGAGCGATTGGCTGATGGCCAATCCCAAGGCGTAGAGAGTTTTTTGTTCATCGGTCGTGGGCTCTGACGCCGCAGCAAACGCCGCGGTGGTCCCAAGGCAGAGCAGGGTTACCAAACAAGAGACAATGACGCGCATGAGCTGTCCTTTCTTTTATGTGTGACTGCGCCGGACCTGATATCGCAAGTCCTGGAGCTGTATAGGGTATGCGATGTTGCGGTAAGGCTCAAGACAATTATGCTTGGCAGAGTGTGTCCATTTGCTCTGTTCGGTCTGTCTCGTGTATTTAGTTTCGGTGGGTCAAGAAACAAAACAAACCAGATAGACCAGACCAACCAGACAGACCAGTATCAGGCAGCTTCGTTACCAACGGTAGCCCTGGCGGTGTGGTCCATAGTAGCCCAGGCCGTAGTAGAACGGGGGGTAATAATATGGCGCCCCGTAGATCCAGGGGCTCCCCAAGTAGAGACTGAGTCCCACAGGGGGATAGGCGTAGAGGGGAGGGACCGTTTGCACGACAGCGGGTGGTCGTGCCAGTTGACGTTGCAGATCGGCAGTCGTAGAGGCCTGGCGGTCGAGCTGAGTCTTTAAATGATTGATGGTGTCTTGTTGAGCTTGTAACTTTCCTTGGAGTGTTGCGATCTGATCACGCTGCGACTCGGCGAAGGCCTCCAAACAACGGGTGTGGGCATCACCGGTATAACTCGAACATTCCCACGGTGTCTGCGATTCGCTCGCATGGGCCGGTAGCCCGGCCAACACCATCCCTATTCCGATCGTCCCGATGAGGAACTGTGGCCACAGCCCTGGTGTCTTCCGAGAAGAATCTCGATGATGGAAGTTGTGATCATTCATAGGCATCCCTCTTAGTAGCACCTGTTATTAGCCTACCATGCGATTGCTCGAGGGAACAGAGGTCTAGTTGATTGGTCTTGTTTGTTTGGTGTGTCTCGTGTATTTGGTGGAACCAGCTTAACCAGATGAACCAGATTTGCTCTGCCGTTGCGCACTTGCCGAAGCCTCGCTAGCAGGCTGCGGCAAAACTATTTTGATACGCTAGAACTTTGATGGTCTACATATGTGCCACTATGGAAGAACATTCCCGCAGGATGCTCAAAAAGGCTGTCCAGCAGGGCCGCAGGCGAATCGAAACCAGAGGCGTACCCTCTGGGGTACGTTGAGGATTTCGATGAACCGAGAACGAAGCTGGCGGACTTTTTCAGCATCCTGCTAGAATCCGCCCACACATATGTCTATACCGCCTCCATGATTCTCGGATTCGTCATTCTCTATCTACTTGTGTCGGTGGGGATTGGGCTGGCTGCCGCCAGGCAGGTCCATACCACGAAGGATTTTGCAGTGGCCGGTCGGAGCTTGCCGCTGCCGATTGTGATTGCCACGGTCTTTGCAACCTGGTTCGGAGCAGAGGCCGTGCTCGGAATTTCGGCCACGTTTGTGAAGGAAGGGTTGCGCGGCGTGGTTGCCGATCCCTTCGGGTCGAGCCTCTGCTTGATTCTGGTTGGGTTATTCTTTGCCCCCCGGTTCTATCGGCTGAACCTCTTGACCGTCGGCGACTTCTATCGTCTGCGGTACAATCGTATCGTCGAGGTTCTCTGTGCCGTATGCATTGCAGCGTCCTATCTTGGATGGGTGGCTGCGCAGTTCAAAGTGTTTGGATTAGTGCTGAACGCGGTCACGGGGGGCGCAGTAAGTCAGCCGGTTGGAATGGTGATCGGCGCCGTGATTGTCCTGGTCTATACGACGTTCGGCGGCATGTTTTCCGTTGCCATTCTAGACTTTGTCCAAATCTCAGTGATTATAGGGGGGCTGCTCTATATCGCCTCCGTGGTGAGTGGGTTGGCCGGAGGTGTAGACGTGGTCATCAGCCATGCTGCCCAAGCCGGCAAGCTGGAACTATTTCCGACGGCTACGTTCGCGGCTTGGATTCCCTTCATCGGGGCCTGGATGACGATGATGTTGGGGTCGATCCCCCAACAAGACGTATTCCAACGCATTACCTCAGCGAAGGACGAACGCACGGCCATTCGCGGATCAATACTGGGTGGCACGCTCTACTTCTGTATCTGTTTTGTGCCGATGTTTCTGGCCTATGCGGCGACGCTTATCGATCCGGCTCTGTTCACGACGCTCCTCGATCAGGATTCTCAACTTGTGTTGCCGACCTTGATCTTACGCCACACACCGGTCGTCGCGCAGATCCTGTTTTTCGGGGCTGTTCTCTCGGCGGTGATGAGCTGTGCCAGCGCGGCGTTGTTGGCGCCGTCGGTGA
>JACQEY010000080.1 GCA_016200355.1 Nitrospirota bacterium | reverse complement strand
AAGACGAGATTCCAGATCTCGATGACACGATCGCCCTCGCCGTTCGGCCGATCGTCGCCCGGTACAGATGGTCCCTGGTCGAAATGCAATTCCGAGCAGGGCCCACAGGGTCCGGTATCTCCCATCTGCCAGAAATTATCCTTCTCGCCGCACCGCACGATCCGCGAGGCAGGAACTCCAACCTTCTTCCATAGCTGGTCCGCATCATCGTCGTCGCGGAAGATCGTCACCCACATACGGTCCTTCGCCAAGCCGACCGTCTGGGTCAAAAACTCCCAGCCGAACTGGATGGCGTCTTCCTTGAAGTAGTCGCCGAAGGAAAAGTTCCCCAACATTTCAAAGAATGTATGGTGGCGTCTGGTATAGCCGACATTCTCCAGATCGTTGTGCTTCCCCCCCGCACGGAGACACTTCTGCACAGTGACCGCCCGCTTGTAGGCGCGCTGGTCCTCACCGAGGAACACCCGCTTAAATTGATTCATCCCGGCGTTGGTGAAGAGTAATGTGGGATCGGCCTGAGGAATCAATGCAGAACTCGGCACGGCCTGATGGCCATGCTGTTCAAAATATCGAATGAAGGCTTGTCGTAATTCTTGAGTGCTGTTCTTCATGCCAGCCTAACTTCCACCCTGCATCAGCGGCGCCATCACTGTCTCAATGGTGTCTTCGTCAAATCCTCGTTGACTCAAAAGTCTCGCTAGTCGGCCAAGCGCCTGCGCCGAACTGGTCCGTCCAGCCATCCTGACCACCTGCATGGCTAGATCCCGTTCACTCACCTTGCCATAGGTAGCCCGCAACGTTGCCTGTACGATCTGTTCGGGACAGCCGGTTGCGAGCAGCTCATCTTGCAGGCGCGCACGCCCCATCGGCATGCGTTCGAGTCGCCGATCGGCCCACCGCGTAGCGAAGGCCTCATCGTCGAGGTATCGCAAGGATATCAGCCATCGAACTATGGCTCGAATCTGCGCAGGAGACGCCCCCTTCGCTGCAAGCAATCGTTCGACCTGCGCCGTCGTGCGATCGCTGCGGGCCAGCGCGCGCATCGCCAGTTGCAGCCACCGATCGGGAGATGGTGCCGCCTTGCTTGTGACTCGCCTACTCACGTGTCTGAGAAGACCGTTATTTGGTTTGTTTGGTCTATCTGGTTGTTTGCTTGAACGAAACTAACCAGATAACCAAATAAACAAAACAAACCAAATAGACCTATTTAGGCGCCAACCTTGTGCGGTCGCCGCTCCTCGCGTTTCTCCTCGGTCTTTTTCTCGTCCTTCACTGGTGCCGCAGCGGGTTTTTCAAGCGTACGTCCTGGCAGACCGGACAAATCACGAAGCTTTCCTTCAATCTCACGCGCTAATGGTTGATTGTTGAAAAGAAAGTCTCTCACAGCATCACGCCCCTGCCCTAGCCGTTCACCCTGATAGGAATACCAGGCCCCGGACTTCTCCACCACTTTCTTTTCGACCCCTAAATCAACCAACTCACCGGTTTTCGAAATACCCTGCGCAAACATGATGTCGAACTCCGCCTGCTTGAACGGGGGCGCCATCTTGTTCTTCACCACCTTCACACGTACGCGGCTGCCGGTCACCTCCTGCCCTTCCTTGATCGACTCAATGCGGCGGATATCCAGCCGCACGGACGAATAGAACTTGAGTGCGTTACCGCCAGTCGTCGTTTCTGGGTTGCCGAACATCACGCCGATCTTCATCCTGATCTGATTAATGAAAATCAGGGTCGTCTGCGACTTGGAAATGGCCGCCGTCAATTTGCGAAGGGCCTGTGACATGAGCCGCGCTTGCAGCCCCATATGCGCATCGCCCATTTCACCTTCGATTTCAGCTCTCGGCACAAGCGCTGCGACAGAGTCCACTACAATGACATCGATCGCCCCGCTTCGGACAAGCGTTTCGGCAATTTCTAGCGCCTGTTCGCCGGTGTCGGGCTGCGACACAAGCAGATCGTCCACTTGCACGCCCAGCTTCCTGGCATAGGTCAAATCCAACGCATGCTCTGCATCGATGAAAGCCGCGGTGCCACCGGCCTTCTGTGCTTCCGCAATCGCATGCAGCGTCAATGTTGTCTTGCCCGAGGACTCGGGACCGAAGATCTCGATCACCCGACCGCGGGGAAGCCCGCCAACGCCCAGGGCAATATCGAGCCCGAGGGATCCGGTCGAAATCGCCGGAATATCCACCGGCGCATCGGCCCCTCCCAGCTTCATGATGGCCCCCTTCCCATACTGCTTCTCAATTTGAGACAGGGCCAGATCCAATGCACGCTTCTTGTCGTCTTTTTCAGCCATAGGTACTCCTCTTGTGATAGAGCGATCGGGGGCGATTATACCCAAGTTAAGAGAAAGAAACCTAGCCCGCTGGTTGATGTGGTTTGTTTGGTTTATTTGGTCGATATTGGTTTGTTTTGTATCCGTTAGTCCCGTTCAACCAAACAAACGAGACAAACTAAACAAACCAGAAAAGCCAGCTGGGGTATTCGAGAGATTTCATTGACCGGCAGAGGGGATAGAGCTACAAATACCACCATGCCATCGACGCTCGTCCCCAACACTAGCGACCATAAGCCAACCGTCCTGATTGTCGACGATGAGGCAGCCCCTCGTGCTGCCCTCACACAAATCCTCAGGCAGGACTTTCACATTCTCACCGCAGAAAATGCGCACGCAGCCCTAGCCATCCTGAATGATCACGGCGTCGATCTCGTCACGCTGGATATGAAATTACCCGATCGCTCAGGATCGGACCTCTTACACGACATCAAGCACTCGCACGCCGAAACCGAAGTCATCATGGTCACGGCCTACGGCAGTCTACAATCAGCGATGGACTGCATCCGCCACGGCGCGGCCGGATTCCTCCTGAAACCATTCAATGCCTCCGAGCTGTTGGCTATTTCCTTGCAGACCGCTCAGAAAAAACTGCGGCTCGATCAACTGCGCCCGGTCCTCACCAACTCGACGGCACTCTGGGACCAGGAACCAGCTTGTACCAAGGCTTGGCAGGCTCTCGTCAATGACTACACCACCATGAACCGCGCGGGATCGTTCTCCGCATCACAGAGCAATGAGACGTCGCCCTTGGTTCCCCTGATCTCCGACCTCTTAGAAGCCAAGAACCGTCATCTGCTCAATCATGGAAGCCGCGTCAGTTTTTATGCGACGCTTGTTGCCAATCGGCTCAAGCTTTCGATCGCCGAACAGCAGTCGCTCGCACTCGGCGCACTCGTGCATGATCTCGATTTGATTAGCATCGCAGACAGTCACGTGCTGAGCCTGGAGTCCGACCAGCAGAGGCATCGTCCCGACCTCGGTGCAAGGATGGGACGAGCGATGGGATTACCAGCCGACGCCGTGCAGATTATCGCTCTCCATCACGAGCGATGGGACGGAATGGGCTACCCCTTTGGCTTACGAGAAGACGTCACGCCCTTGCTTGCTCGCATTACTGGGATCGCACAGGTGCTTGACGACCTGACCGCCGAACAACCGGAACGACCATCCCTTCCCATCAACGAAGCCCTGCAACAGATCGAGCAGCAAGCCGGCACCGCCTTCGACCCCACACTGACCGAACTCTTCTGCCGCACCATGCGCGAACAGCCCCCGCAGCAGTAGAACCACGAGGCAGGCTGAAGGCTGAAGGTCGGAATTCGAAGATCCGAACCCTTCAGCCTTCAGCCTTCGACCTTAAGTCCTCACACAAGCACCTGAGAATGAAGCTCCCCGCAGCAAGCTGCGGGGTATCCTGCGAAATTCTCCGAAGCCGTCACCCTCCTTCGCCAAGGCTACGGAGGGTTCTCCTCGCCTTCATCCCCGCAGCAAGCTACGGGGTATTCGGCGAAGGAGAATCAAATCAGATTCAGCCGGAATCACTTTAGATTCAGACAAAGTGTCAATCGAACCACCCGCTATGCGGAAAAACTGTAACGCGAACCTGCCAAACATCCCTCCAGTCCTATTGTTTAGAGTCTTTTACCAATCCATCGTCAGCACGGCAACACTCAGGCCTATTACTTGCTTTATTTGTGGGGCAGCGCCTTGGCAGAGGGAACTGAACCAAGCAAATTGACTCCAGAAAACAAGATGTGCAATATTAACAACATATACACAAGATTGGTGGGCACATGTCGATCATTGCGGCAGAAAAAGTAGCCCGGCCACTCAATGGGCAAAAGCAGGCACAGAGCCTGAAGCAACAAGGCGCTACCGGCATCATTCTCTTCACGAGTACGGGGCAGCTGTTGTTCATGAACAGCGAAGCCCAGGCATTTACCAGACGACTCCAACCCCTATCGACCAGAGAGAACGGTGCCTGTCTCATTCCCGAAGAGGTCCATACCGTAGTCCGCGACCTCATCGGTCGTTTAATGCACTGCGATCATCCCAAGGATTGCGAGTCCATCCAAGTAGAACGGCTCTGTTTTGCTAACGATCATCGGCTCCTCCTCCGTGGTTTCTGTATTCCCGATGAACCCCTCCCTCGGAACAGCAGATTCCTCGTCATCGTGGAAGAGCTGAATCAACAAAAACTCGAATGCCCAGACGCCAATGTCCAGCACCGCTATCACCTAACCGAACGTGAGCAAATGGTCATCATTTATCTCATGCTCGGATTTACCAATAAAGAAATCGCGAATCGGATCAACCTAAGCGAATACACCGTCAAAGAGCATCTCAAACGGATCATGCACAAAACCCAGACCACGACCAGGACAGGCCTCTTGGCTCGCATGATTTTCCCGACACCTCAAGGTGCCATCCCGGAAGTTCTTTCTGGAACGATAGCAGTCCAACCGCATTTGCCACATATCGAACACTGAAATCGGTCAATGCGATCGCATATCAGTCGCTTTCACGGTTCCTGCATCCGGCGCGTGAGCGTACTCGCAGGCTCACGCACCGGATGCACTATGCAACTGACGGACAATCATTATAGTATCCTGTTGCCAACACTGACTTTCGATCATCGTATTATCGATCTTGCCAGGTCTATTCAATGCGTTGTTCTGGATAGCAAGGGTATCGGAAAATAGGAGGTGCCTCGATGAAACGAACAACACTACTGAGGTGGGGTTTCATAATCGGGTTTTTAATCAGCCTCCCGCTTGTGGTAACCGCAGAGGAAAATTCAGCCGCCCCCTCATCGCTTGCGAAGGAGGTCAAAGGGCAAGGTGCACAGGCCGGACAGATTACGAAAACTCTCCTCTATCAGCCACCTCGCGGTCTCGGTGCCCCTTCAGCCGGGCGGCGGGTAGGGGGAGGGACTCGCGGGACAAATAAGTCTGTCCCGGTTCTGTCCGTGATTGCCCCTGGTCATACCGGCCTTACTGTACGTGAACAACCGGATCTCTATTGGTTTGCCTCCGAAGTAGTGACCAACCCTGTAGAATTGACCCTGACACTTGAAAAGGGTGATGCCCCCCTACTGGAAAAGCCATTGCCGGTGCCATCGAAGGCCGGAATACAGCGGGTACGCCTCTCAGACTATGGGGTGAAACTGATTCCTGGTGAGCGCTACACCTGGTCCATCGCCCTCGTCCTCGACCCTAAGCGTCGATCCAAAGATATCATTGCGGTAGGCGCCATCGAACGAGTCGAGCGTGCCAACATGAATCCTGCCTTCCTAACAGCGGCTCCCACCACCGATGCCTTGTATCGATTTGCGGCAGAGGGGCTATGGTATGACGCCGTGATGGCCATTTCAGAGATGATTGAATCGGCGCCGTCAGATATGACGTTACGAAAGCAACGGGTCGAATTGTTGGATCAAGTCGACTTACCCGAGGTTGGAAGCTTTGACCTCACGATTCAGGATGGCAAGGTCGGGTGAGGACTTGAAAAGATAACGAGCGAGCGGGAGCTGGTGGGATTACCCCTGAGTAGCTGTCTCCCCTTGCGCGTGGCCGATGACCCTGTAAACCATAAGAGTTTGTTCTTTGCCTTTGACGCTGACATCTCCGATCCGATCGAGCACAAAGCGATCCCCGAGATAGCGTTTCGTGCTCTCGTCGATCAAAATCCGGCATAAACGCCGCCCCGGCGTCTCCTGAACGATATCCCGATCCAGGCTTTCTAGTCTCGCCGCCGTATTCACCGCATCACCGACCGTCGTGTATTTGAGGCGCTCCGAAGTGCCGACGCTTCCGGCAACAACCTGACCAGTGTGAATGCCAATCCGCATCCCGATCGTCGCGAGACCAGCCTGTTCATGTCGCATGTTGAGCCGATGCATCTCCTGCTCCATGGCGAGAGCACAAGTCACGGCATGCACCGCGTCCTGGGCGATCTCTTCCTCGGAGTTCCGTGGAAGTGGCACACCGAAGTTTGCTTTGATCGCATCCCCTGCGTAATCATCAATGACACCTTTATGCTTGATCACCAGCCCTGCCATGACATCCAAATACGCATTGACCCAGTCCATCAGCGCCTCGGGAGTCATTTTTTCTGAAGCGGCCGTATAACCCTTAAAGTCGGAGAAAAAGACAGTCGCGACTAATTGTTGCGACCGAGGACGCCCATCTTTCAGAAACTGGTCGCGCTGTTGCCAGACTGCTTCAGCCACTTCCCCGGAAACGTGTTTGGAAAACAGGTGCATCAGAAGGGCGCGCTCTTTTCGCTCACGGCTCAACACCGAAGCCGTGACGACAGACACAGAGAGAAACCAAGCCATGGAGGGCGGCACGAGCGGGATCCACCATCCCTGGATAAAGGCAACAACGACGATGATGCCAAGGATCAACAGCCCGCTTGCTGCCCCCAGCGCAAGCCGCCACGGAGAGCGCGTCCACGCACCAAAAACCGCGCCCAATACACCCCACAGGATAACCCACAGCCATTCCTGCGATTCACTGGGCGTGGCAATCGGGCGACGCCCTTCTAAGGCAGCACCGAGAAACTGACTGATGATATGGCCATGGACAGCGACGCCTGGAATCATACGGCCGGTATCATTCCCGGAGCTGAACGGTGTATGGAACAGGTCAGGAACACTCTCGGCCGTAACACCAAAAAGGACGATCTTGTTCCTAATCGCCTCCGGAGGGACCTGACCGGTCAGCAGCGCGGTCAATGAGAATGAGGGGGCCTGGCTGTGCCCACGGTAAAAATCCACCAAAATTTGATACCCGCCAGCGTCAGCGCGGACATATCCACCGTCGTTGGGGCCAAACCGCCGGAGGGTGGTGGGCCCCAGGCGAAGTTGCTCAGGGTCGTCAGGGTCGGGCTGTGCGCCAATCCCTTCCTCAGCAAGAAACAGTAACGCTAATCGAAGTGCGAAGGCATACGCTGTTTGCTCTCCGGCCTCCTGGAACAGCAAGCCACGACGAACAATTCCGTCGGAATCGATGAGGATGTCATTGAACGCAACTTGCTCGGTCCCGGCCAGCGCCGGAGGCGGAGGAATACCGGACACCGTGCCACCACCAAGCTTTGTCACAGTAACGATCTGGGGATGTTCGACCAAGACCCTGTTCAGCTCTGTGTGACCGGGGTCGACGGGAATATCACGATAGATATCAAGCCCGATCGCGCGCGGCTGGAATTGTGCGAGCCGCTCTAACGCCTCAGCCAGAATCGCATCGGTTATCGGCCAACGTCCTTGACGTAAAATATCCTGCTCGGTGACCGTAATCAGAACAATGCGTGGATCAGCCCCCTCCGCCCCACGACGGGATTGAATCAACCAGTCGTAGACAGTTAATTCAACAGGCTCAAGGATTGAGGTGCTCCGGATACCGAGGACGGAGAGTGCAACCAATATTCCCGCGAGGATGCTCACGGCAAAAATCGATTGGCCCAACTTCAGAAGAGTGCTCACGGCGAAAGGGTAGACTAAAGCCAATTATTGAGCAACAGGAATGCGGCCCAGTAGGCGGGATGATTGTACTCAGGATGTTCGAGAAATTTAATTTGTGCACGTTGGAGAGCCACCGCTGTGGAAGCCACGGAATCGTCATGCAGTTGTTGATAAAACTCAGTGACCAGTTGCGAAGAAGCCTGGTCATCAAGGAACCACAGTGAAGCCAATGCGCTCCGTGCTCCCGCCTTGATCGCCACACCGGCCAAACCGAGCGCGGCCCGGTCGTCCCCCGCAGCGGTCTCACAAGCGCTCAGGGTAATAAGGGCCAAGGGTTCTTCTCGAAAACGCAGCATGCCCACGAACTCTTCCAGCCGGTCCATCGTCATTTTCCCATCGTAGGCCAGCAGAAACGTCTCGTTGCTGTCGCTCTGGAATTGCCCATGAGACGCAATATGCATGATCGAGTAGGGATTCGCTTTCAGTTCTTCCTCCACCCGAGACATCATAAATTGTTTGTTCAGAAGGCTGGTGCCGCCAAACAGTCCATGGATGGTCTCCAGTTCACGTGCAACATGGGGCAGCGCCGGAAAATCCTGCACGGCATCGGTAATGCCTACGGAGAAAAGTTTGATACCTTTGCGATCCAGAGGCCGAGGATCCGTGAGCGTGACGCCGGGTGTGGTCGCCACCGCATATTTCTTGATGAGAAATTGCGTGCCGTCATGCAGCGCGGCCAATGGGATTGTCCGAAGCGCACCGTCCGGCACGATGACCAGGGTGTTGATCCCGACATCGGCCCACAGCGGCTCAATCGGCTGGATCAGCCACCCATACAACGTCTTGGCATGGGAAAGATATTGCCGAGTACTGCGTTTCTCCAGGAAGGTTCGAAATGCACGGATTTCCTCCGTCAATGCCTCAGCACCGATGGGAACGGTCTTTCTCACCATCCCCGAAGGCAGACTCACCAGAATCTCCAAACGATCCTGCAGCATGATGGGATAAATCACGGCCGCAGTCTTTGAAACCAGCTCCAGACCCGTGGCCTGAGCCCTCGCGGCCTGTACGCATTCATCATGAAAGTAGTCTTGCAGCTCCGCCACTTTGAACAGTTCAACCGTATCGCGGGCCTCGCGAAATACGGCCTCACGTTTCTGTGGGTCGGCATCCCGATCAGCACCCCGAAGCAGAAGATCGGCCAGCTCAAAGTACACAGCTCCAACCGTCTCACGAAAGGAAGCGCCCGCCTGTTCTTCGGCGGTCATTGCGGAGACTTCCGGACGGATGGACTGAACCGCAATGATCGCCTGCCGATACGCGTCAATCGCCTCTTTCGGTTGTCCGAGCGCTTTCAGCAGCCGGCCCGCCTGCCATTGCCATCGGTAGAGCGCTTCGGGCGCCGCCGCTTGCCGGCTCATCAGAATCGCGTGTCGCGTCACGCCAAGCGCTTCCGTATACCGATGCTCATCCTCATACAGCTTTCCCATGTGCCCCCAGGCGAAGGAGGAGGCCCGGCGGTCGCCAAGTTGATCAGCAGCTTTAGCCGCATCATGAAGCGCCTGAAACGCCGCGAGCGTCAGGTCTGTGTTCAGCTCAACGAGGAAGGCGCGCAGCTTCGCGTACGTCAGCCCAACCGTGATGAACGCGCTGGCCTGTTCATGCGAGGGCTCAAGTCCGCGTAAGATTCCGGCAGCCTGATCGAGCCGCGTCTTACTTTCGCGATACTGTTTGGAGGACAACAACACACGGGCAGCGTTGACCTGGCTCGTGGTCGCCAGAAGCTTCGCCGGAACTGCTTGAGCCGTTTCGAAACTTTCGGTGTAGAAAGCCAGCGCCGCGGCAAACTTTCCCTGCGAAGCAGCCAGATTCCCTAGATCGTTCAAGATGGCGGCAGTCAATGCAGGCTGGGAAAGCGTCTTGGTGCGCCGGAGCGCTTCTTGTAGAGACTGCTCAGCCTGCGCGTACTGACTGCCGGCCTGATACAGGTTGCCAGTCCTCCAAAGAATCCGTATCGACAGAAGAGAATCGTCACGGTCCGCTGCGAGTGCCTTGGCTTGATCAAGCCGGATCGCCGCAGTCTGGTAACGGCCAAGCGACTGATAGGCCTCGGACAGACGGATCAACGCATCGATCTGCTCCGGGCGCGCGGCGGACCGCTCGTAGGCCGCCGCCGCGCTCGTCCAGCGCTCGACCGCCTGCTCGAAATCGCCATGCTGATACGCCTGGCTGCCGTCCTGCATCAGCTGATCGACTGGAGGAGCCACCTCCTGTGCATGGATGTCAGCACCAAGTCCCACCGAGAGACAGAGGAAAAGACTCCCGATTACAGTGCGTGTCATGACGGCTCTCCTTATTCGCGCGAGGACCGGCTGGTTTCTCTTGTTTATTTGGTCTGTTTGGTTTGTTTGGTTGAACGAAATTAACCAGATGAACCAAATCAACCAAATAAACAAAACAAACCAGATCAACCCTCGTTCAACATCCTGCTAAAACGCCTCGACCACCAACTGCATATGCACACCATAATCCTGCAGGTTAGTATGGTGAGCCTGGATAGGAGGATTCTCCAGATCGTTCCAACTCCCACGCTTGCCAACCACTCCGGAGAAGGGTTAGCTACAGTATTGGTATTCCAAGCCCGGCCGTAATCGAAAAATGGCACCAGGTACACAAGTTCTTCCCCGATCGTCGATGTGTACACAGGAATACGAGTCTCAAGGGATCCCAGAAAGGCATTGTCCCCAAGCTGCGTGAACTCCCGATAGCCTCTCACGCTGTAACGTCCGCCGACCGCCATCTGCTCGATAAGGAACAGGTGCTTGTTTGTCAGCTGCAGATCGGCTCGCGCCAACAGGGTGACGCGAGTGGGGTTCAACCGCCTGACCAATTGCGTCTGGCCCAACCAGGAAAAAAATTCTCCGGTGGCCTGGTCAGGCCCGCTGTTGACGACTGCCCCGAGAACCGGAAGCCCGAAGCTCATCCGAGACAGGGCCGAGATGACCTGATCCTGGGTGCGATGCACGTACTCCTGCGCGAAGCGCAGCGCCGACACCTGAGATAATCCGTTGGTGGATCCAAGCTGGAACTCCCACGGTCTTCCAAGTAACGAGGTCCTGAATGATTGCGACTGGCCGGTCAACGCCAAGGCGAATTCCTGAGACGGCGTGCGGAAGACTGGTTGCCGGAAGGTAAACCCAATTGATTCGAACTTGCCGTTGATGTCCAGCGCCTTGACATTGCTGTCAATGACCGTGAAATCAGTCCGCCGGTAGTCGACGGCAAAGGTCGTGTCGTAGGGGGTGAAAGGGATCGCATAGTGCACGTTTAAGTTCGGATTGATCCCGCTGCCATGCGCATTCACATCGGTGCCAAAAGATTGCCCATACTGGACACTGAGCCTGTCCCCGAATCCCAACAGGTTTTCATCCACGATGGTCCCCATCACACGATTGGAACCGACCCCCGGTGTCGCAAAGTTGTTATATTCAAGCCAGCCCTTGATCGGCCTGCGCTCAGCCACCCGGACGTTCAACGCACTTTCCCCGCGGGTCTCGCCTGGTCGCAATTCTGCGTTGATCCGCTCGATGCGCGGATCGGTTTGAAAAAGCCGCAACCTTTCTTGAAGCGCATTCACGTTCACCGGTGGACCGGCGTCACGCTTGAGCCGGCTGGTGAAATAGCTGGACCGGAACCAAAAATTACCCTCCACGTTAATCCGGCTCAATGTCCCTTCAATAACTTGAAGCGTAAGCAGTCCATCCACGATCGCTTGATCCGGCACCAGCGTGCCGGATGTGCTGTAGCCACGTTTCACATACAGCAACGTCATGGCCAGGCGCATCGATTCGATGTCTTCCGATGTGATCTCCCGATTGAGGTAAGGATCAGTAACCTGGGCCAACTCTTGCGCGGTGAAGACCGTGCTCCCCAGGACCCGGATCTCTCGGACGTATACTTTCACCGTGGAAATGGGCCCGCGCCGTTCCGGAACGGGAGCGGGGGGCAGGATACTGGGCAGGGGCTGCTCAGGCGGCGGAAGCTCCTTGGGCAGCGGAGTGGGAATAGGAATCATCGGCGGTGGCGGCGGCGGGACGATCTGCGCCGACACGACGTCAGATAGAATCCAGGTCACCAACAGGACCAATGTCGCAACAATCCGTCCCGCGCGTAGGCTCATCGAAAGTCCCACCAGTCTCGTTTAATTGGTTTGTTTGGTTTGTCTTGTTTGTTTGGTTGAACCAGCAAACCAGATCAACCAGATAACCAGACAGACCGGGCCTGTCACTGATGGCATACATTCCCAAACTTTGCCAGTTGGATGGGTCTGGCATCGTACTTTGGGAACAGGCCCGTGACAGCCGAGAGCTGAGTCTGTGGGTCCCGTCCAGAGAGGTGTGATCCAAGCAGCTCGGCCGTCAACGATGGACTGGCTAAGAATCCACCAGGCTCCACCGGAAGCCCTTCACGGGCGGAAACCATGAAGGTGCTGAATGTGCCGCCCGCGGCCCGAGCGGCGCACTGTTGGGCAAGCAGAGCGGCCGCGCTGGAGAATTCCTGGGACAAAGCCGTCAACTCTCCACCGACATTCTGCAGCGGCGATTGGATATTGACGGTCCCGCTGATGCCGAGTGTAGACGATGCGTCAACGATACTGACAGGATCCGCGATGAAGGCAGATCCTGCGATGATATCGATAGCCCCGCCCAGTCCGGCAAAGGCCTGGGCCAGGATTTGGCTGTTTTGCAAGATCACGAATTGTGGGTCGATATTAATATTGCCGCCGGTGGTGTCCTTTGCGCTTCCCGCAACGGACGTGCTGATCCGGCTGTTGATCAGCTGGACCATCTCCGGAGCAGTGATCACGACTTGGCCTCCACTGGCCTGGGTTGCCTCCGTGGTCATCGAGCTGCTGTTCATGACAAAAATCGAGCCGCTGTGAAACATAATATTCCCGGCGTTGCCATCCCCCACCACCTGTGAGACCAGCTGGCCATCCTGATCCAGGACGAGCTTGGTCACTTCGAGCGGAGCCTTGCTATTCGCCGTAATCAAGGTGCCGTTGGAAAGTTGCACGCTGTGAGCCGTGATGGAAATATCTCCGCCGTGATTCGCCTCAGCCGAGGTGGCGATGTTGCTCGCGTCGCTCGTGAAGCTTCCTGTGGCAGTGATGGTGACATTCCCTGCCGTTCCCGGTGGTTCGGTCGTGACACCATCAAGAGGATTGGTGACGGCGGCCGTCCCGGTACTGGCACTGCTGATGCTGCTGCCGTTGGCGAGGCTCAGCGTGCCGACAGTCATCGAAATGTCGCCGGCCCGGCCTGTCTGAGAGGTGCTGCTGTTAATCGTCGCTCCGTTCGAAAGGCTCACAGTCCCCACGTCCAGCACCACGTCCCCTCCACGACCGATCGGCAATTCGCTGATGGTAGTCGTTTCGATCGAACCATTGTTCAGGGTCAACTGATTGGCCGTGACGGTCACTGGACCGGAAGCTTGAGCACGTGCCTCGCTCGAGATGTGACTTCCGCTGGCAATGCTGACCAAGTCCGCATCGATGGTCACCTTGCCCCCCGTCCCTTCGCCAAACCTAGTACCGCCTTCGATCACAGCCCCATCCGTCAGGCTCACAGTCTTGGCAAGCACTGCAATGTTACCAGCATTGGCCGTGCCATAGGTATCTTGGATAATTCCGGTGGGGAAGCCCGTGAGGGTGAGAGCCTTCGCCATGTATCCGTTCCCGCTCAGTCCTTGAATCGTAATGTTGCCGGGTTCTCCTGCGGCCGGATTGAAGAAAACGGGAGCACTGACGATGGTCGCCCCACCTGAAAGACTGGCTTCCTGAACATTCAGCACAATTTCTCCGCCGTGGCCAAACCCGAACGTGTTCGAGCTGATGCTCGAAGCTTCACTTAAGTTCACAGATGGGGCCGTAATGGACAGTGCTCCACCATTCCCATCCAATGACTCGCTCACGATCTTACTCCCGCCCGACAACACCACGGACTCATCCGCGCTTCCCGCTTGGATCGTCACATGCCCGCCAGCGCCAGTAGAAGGAATATCCACAATACCGTCAAAATCCAAATCGGTTCCAAAAGTGAAATCTTGTGTCCGGATTACCGATCCGCCCATGAGGGCCAGCGTCCCCAGGTTCAGAAAGACATTCCCTCCCACGCCACCTCCAAAGAGAGTAGCCGTACGAACTTCAGAAAAGATGTCCATCTGCATCGTATGAGTAGTAATGCTGACATCCCCTCCGCGACCAGGCCCATTGAACGTTTCGGCTTTGATAATAGACACGTTGTTGAGCGTGACCGCATCGGCCGCGCTGCCGGATCCCTGCAGCCCTTGCACCGTCACATTGCCGCCCACCGTCACATTGCCGTCCGGCCCCGCCGGCTCGAGCGAAGAATTGTTGCTCCAGATCGCGGCGCCATCAGTGAGAGAAAGCCTGCCGACATTCACCGTGATATTCCCGCCGTTGCCGCCGTAAGTGATGCTCTGGATCTGACTCGGAGCAGAAAGATCTGGATTGACTCCTGACAACAGGATAGAGTCCGTCCCTGTCACTATCAGGTTTCCACCTGGCCCGGTACCAGTCGCTAGAGGCGTTGAGTAGTCAAAACCGGTCGAACTCAGCAACTGCGCTCCGTTCGTGAAGCTGATCGTTCCACCACTGAGAGACACATCGCCGCCTCTACCATCGCCGCTGTTAATGGTGGCGATGGTCCCGACATTGTCCACCGCAATAACCGGTGCGATTATTGAAATCGACCCCCCGTTTCCAGCGGCTGAGGCAGTGGTGAACACGCCACTCGTTACAAGTGGTGCGAACGTGTTCGGATCAAAGAAGGTGGTTGTGAGTCCGCCCAGGGTGCCAGTGGTGTCAAATCCAGAGATGGATAC
>JACQEY010000079.1 GCA_016200355.1 Nitrospirota bacterium | reverse complement strand
CCCTTTGGGCACTGGACTACGTTACTCACTGAAATCACGGGGATGTTTAAAAAGGTTCCCCGCGGATTGATTTTCGCCGGACTCGATATCCTGGAATTGGATACCGCACAGTCGGCTACGGCCCTTCATGATTTCGATCGACGGCTTCCCGTACTGCTGGAACAGCTTCGCCCGGGCGACCTGCTCATTATGACGGGCGATCATGGACGGGATATGACGAAGGCCGATCTGCTCCCGACGCGAGAATATGTCCCTCTCTTGGCCACTGGGCCAAAGTTGGCCCATGGGGTCAATCTCGGCATTAGAGCGTCCGCTGCAGATCTGGGACATACCATTGTAGAGGCGTTGCTAGGGGATCAACTTCCTGTGGGTGAAAGTTTTCTCGATGCGCTCCGCGCAGGGTAGCACGCGTTCCGCGTGAAGCGGCATTAGGAATTAGGAATGGTGAATGGTAAATGTTGAATTGTCGGAGTCGGACGTGATCTGATGATTTCCGAACATTCACCATTCAACATTGAACATTCGGCAGCGATGTCCTACGAACGCAAACTGAAAGATCTGCACATCGAGTTGCCCCTTCCACCGCAACCGCTGGCGACCTATGTTCCTGCGGTTCTGGCCGGAAATCTCTTGTTTTTGTCCGGCGTTCTTCCCATGCGAGACGGGCAGTTGGCGCTCTCCGGTAAGCTTGGACGCGATCTAACGGTCGAGCAGGGGATGGAGGCAGCCAGGCTCGCTCTCCTGAATGCACTGGCGATTGCCAAGCAGGCACTCGGAACGTTGGACCGAATCACGCGCGTCGTGAAGGTCGTCGGGCATGTGGCGTCGGCGGAAGGTTTTGTGCAACAGCCGCAAGTTCTCAATGGGGCCTCGGATCTTCTCGTTGAGATCTTTGGAGAGGATGGTCGTCATGCACGTGTGGCTGTGGGGGCTGCTGAGTTGCCTCGCGGGGCTCCCGTCGAAATTGAAGTAATTTTTTCTGTCTCCTGATCGGTCTGTTGATCCTGCCACGAACGCTGACTGGGTGCGCTTTCGCCGGATTGACTCTC
Source organism: Nitrospirota bacterium (assembly GCA_016200355.1). Lineage (GTDB taxonomy): Bacteria > Nitrospirota > Nitrospiria > Nitrospirales > Nitrospiraceae > Palsa-1315. Next base: position 6,320 of record JACQEY010000079.1, on the reverse strand, counting down.
GAAAAAACCGCTTGCTATAGTCGAGTGGTCCCGTTTATTTGGTTTGTCCAGTTTGTTTGGTTTATTGCTTGAATGAGACTAACCAGACGAACCAAATCAACCAAATAAACGAAACAAACCAAATCAACCAGATGAACCAGATGATGAATGCGTTTCTAGCCGGCGTGGGTACGTTGACATTGTGGGCCGGCTTGAGTGTTGCCGTCTTTGCGGCCACTTCTACTCCCCTCGAGCTACACCCATCAACGGCGGTCGCTGGCGCCACCCTGTCGATCGGCGGGAAGGGGTTCGGCGCATTTCGATCCGTGCATGTCAATCGCGTAACCGTCGGTGGGTTTCCCGCGTTGATTCAGCGATGGGAATCCGACCTAATTGAGGTGAAGGTTCCTTTTCACGCTCAATCCGGTCCCGTTGAAGTCGTTGTCGGGAAGAAGAAGATGGCCGCCGGGAAATTAATGATAGTGCAGCCAACGATTACCGCGGTGACGCCGGCAGAGATTGAACCGGGCCATACCGTGCAGATTACCGGTGCGCATTTTGGTCTCACAGCCGGCCCGCGCGACCCCAATACCATGTTCGGAGTCAACGATGTGATGATCGGGAGTGTGGTCGTCAGGCCTCGCCGTTGGAAAGACGACATCATCGAAGTCGAGGTTCCCACGAATGCCGCGTCTGGCGATGTGGTGGTTCGATTGGCCTCGTCCGATCCCTTGCCGGACGGGTCTTGTTGTGCGCCGGTCCAGCATACAGTGAGCAACGCTGTTCCACTGAAACTGATTCCGAGCATTCGTGTGGATCCCGTGAGTGGGCCGGTCGGAACGAAGGTGGTCTTCTTCGGCCAGGGTTTTGGCACTGCAAAGGGAGCCGGTGACCAGGTGACGTTCGGAGGACACCGTGCCACCATCGCTCAGTGGTCCGATAGTGCCATCGTTGTGCATCTCCCGATGGATGCGGAGACGGGACCCATCGTTTTGACTATGCAGGGACGTGAGCGAACGGTCGGAACCTTTACGGTTCACGTATCGAAGGTGACAGCAATGACCCCCCCTGCCGCCCCTATCGGCACTCTGATTAGAATCAGCGGGGAACATTTTGGATTCTATTCAGAAAGTGGAGCGACCCCCTACGCCTTTACCGATTTCAATACGGGAGAGAATCGAGTCGATATCGGCGGTGTCCGCGCCATCATCTATCGCTGGCAAGACGATCGCATCGATGTGTGGGTGCCCTTCAGTGCGAAAAGCGGGCCCGTTGTGATCTATCGAGGCGCGACGAAGCCTAATCCCGACGGTTCTTGCTGCGCGACGAAGGAAGTTCTGAAAACTGAGGCGGGAGTCTTTACGCTGGTAACGCCGAAGATCGATTCCTACAGTCCGCAATCGGGGGGACTCGATGAATTGATCACGATCAAAGGGTCCGGGTTTGGCACATTCTTGAAAACGGCCGAGCATGCCTACTTGGGCCTCAACCAGGGGGCCTACAAGCGGCGGGATATCGAGATGGACGAGAACGTCTCGCGTACGGAAGTGCTGTTCAGCAACGTTGCGGCGCAGGTGATGTCCTGGACGGACACGGAGATTGTCGTACGAGTGCCTCATCGGAACCTCTATGGTGTGGGAAAGCGCAATGAGTTCTTCAATGAGCTTGCGACTGGGCTGCTGATTGTGCGGCGCGGCTCCTGGGATGTCCAGCCTGATGATACCTGTTGTACTCCGAAGAAGTGGCTGACATTGGAAGCGGGTCTCTTCACCATTATCGCCAAGGGCATGCCGGATCCAAGCTACTTCAATAACAGTCGCCCCGACGCCGACACCACTCAGTGAGATACAGATTGCCCGGATCATGCCGCCCTCTGTCTCGGTCTGGATGCTTCACGGTCGTGGTGCTGGTGGCGTTGTTGTGCGCGTCTCCCTCCTGGACTGCCGACTCTCCTCTGACGATCACTCCTCAAGTGAGCCATACGGAAGCCCTCCTGATGGGGCTGTACTTTCACATGCCGCAACTGGGTTGGGCAGTCGGGTCTGGCGGCACCATTTTGAAGACGGTCGATGGCGGAATGAAGTGGAAGAAGGTCGCCAGCGGCACTACGGCGAGCCTCTCGGCGGTCTTCTTTCTCGACGAGAAGCAGGGCTGGGTTGTCGGGGCCAATGGGACGATTCGCCGGAGCCAGGATGGGGGAAATACCTGGCATCAGCAACTCGTCGATACCCAAGTACCGTTCTATGGGCTCTCGTTTGTGTCGGCCAGCGAGGGGTGGGTGGTCGGTGGCAACGGCACCATTTTACATACGAAGGACGGCGGAACCCATTGGGTTGAACAAGCAAGCAAGATAGGTGCAGCCCTCTATGGCATACAATTTCTTACCGCACAGCATGGGACGGCGGTGGGGGCGGTAGGGACCGTCTTGATGACGGACGATGGTGGAGTCACCTGGACTCCGCAAGAAACGCAGGGGGCTGTCACGCTGTTCGACGTGTATTTTTCCGATCTGTCGACTGGCTGGGCTGTCGGAAACGCCGGGGCTATCTTCCACACGACCGACGGCGGCCATCAATGGATCGATCGCACGCTGCCCTGCACCCGCACCTGTACGAAGCTGACTGACCTCTTGCGCGTGCGCTTTACCGACCCTCAAACCGGATGGATTGTGGGGGAACGGGGCATGGTCTATCGGACTACCGATGGTGGATTTACCTGGGCGGAGCAGGGTGCGGTCGCGAAGGTCTCGCTGTTCGGCCTCTCGTTTCCTGATGGAACACAGGGCTGGGCCAGTGGAGAAAATGGCACAATCGTTCGCTTGACCATTGGCCGCTGACGAGCGGTGCAAATCCGTGAAGCGTATCTCGTGAAGCGTCGTTCGTTTGCTGATTCGGACGTTTCACGCTTCACGTTTCACGAACGACGAGGGCGATTTCATCGAGTCTTGACTGGAGAATGCTGAGTGCGGCGATCGCTGCGGTCTCGGCCCGCAGGATTCTAGGTCCGAGGGTGAGCGGGAGGAAACCTTGCTCCTGTGCAAGGCGTTGCTCGTCCGATGCCCATCCTCCTTCCGGTCCTACCAATAAGACAATCGGACGCAGGTGGTCCAGTGGCAACGGCGTGGCGCCGAGCGAAGAGCCGCGGGAGCGTTCCACGAGCATGCCTTTCAGGGGCGCTGAGGCATATTGCCGGCAGACTTCTGCGAGGTCTATCGGATCCACGATGGTGGGAATGGTCCACCGTTCCGACTGTTGGGCCGCGTCCCGCGCAATGCGCTCCCATCTGGAGCGTTGATGTTCCAGGCGCTCAGGGTTGGGTTTGATGACACTGTGTGTGCTGTGAGTGGGGACGATGGTCGCGACGCCGAGTTCTGTGGCCTTTTGAATAACCCAATCCATCTTGTCGCCTTTGATCAACGCCTGTCCGAGCACAATCGGTGAGGTCTTGCGCGCCGGCTCGGTCTGTCGATCGTTGATGCGGCTGTCGATAGCCTGTGAGGTCACGTGGGTCACTTCCACGCGATAGCGGGTTCCGTGTCCGTCGCTCAGGAGGAGGGAGTCTCCTGGGTGCACGCGGAGACTATCGCGAAGATGATGGAGAAGATCGCCGATGATGCGGATCGTAGGGGGAGTGATGGCGTCAGGGTCGACGAAGAACGTGGACATAATGCGGGTGTCTGGCGATGGCCGCCGTGGCTATTCGAAGAAAGTCTTCATCTTGTCGAAGAAGCCGTCGCTGTCTTCTTCCATCGACATACCGCTCTCTTTGGCAAATTCTTTGAGCAATTCCTTCTGACGAGTGGTCAGTTTGGTGGGAATCTGAATCTTGATGATAAATAATTGATCACCGGTACTCTGGTTCTTGAGGCTGGGAATGCCCAGGCCTTTGATGCGCAGGGTTTTATCTTGCTGTGTGCCGGCAGGAATCTTGATGACCGTGTTGCCTTTCAGCGTGGGAACCTCAATCTTTCCTCCGAGTACGGCTGTGACGAACTGAATCGGAACCTCACAGAGGATATCGTGCCCTTGGCGCTGAAAGATCGGGTGCGGCTTGACGGTAATTGCCACATAGAGATCGCCTGGCGGACCTGCGTTGACTCCGTGCTCCCCTTCGTTCGAGAGGCGCAGGCGCATGCCTGACTCGATGCCGGCCGGGATATGCACGGCGATGGTTCGCTCTCGATAGGTGCGTTGACGGCCCTGGCAGGCAGGACAGGGTTCTGTGACGATTCGTCCCGTCCCCTCGCATTGGCCGCAGGGACGGGTGATGCTGAAGAAACCTTGCTGGAACCGCATCTGTCCCGCCCCTTTGCAACTGGGGCACGTCTTGACCGATGCCGCGTTTTTGGCGCCGCTCCCTTTGCAGTCGGTGCACATTTCCCATCGCGGGATTTTGAGTTTGGCCTCTTTCCCGTAGACGGCTTCTTCGAAGGTCAGTTCTAGATTGTATTGGAGGTCGTTGCCGCGCTCTGCCCGAGTGCCGCCGCGCTGGCCTCCGAAAAAATCCTCGAAGATGTCATTGAACGCGTCGCCGAAGCCGCTTCCGCCGAACCCGAAGCCCTCTGGGCCAGCACCCTGCTGGGTTCCGGCGTGACCGAACATGTCGTAGCGTTTGCGTTTGTCCTGGTCGCTCAGCGTCTCGTAGGCTTCATTGACTTCTTTGAATTTTTCTTCTGATGTTTTCTTTTGGGCTTCTCCCGTCTGGAGATCGGGATGGTGCTGGCGGGCCATCTTCCGATAGGCTTTCTTGAGATCATCGTCGGACGCGCTTCGTTCGACGCCCAAGGTTTCGTAGTAATCACGTTTAGACACGGGCGCCATCTCTCAGGGTGACTGTGCAGCAAGACCGAGCCCGCTGTATCGGCGAAGCTCGGTCTCACTGACAGTATTCTAACTTACTTCTTGTCTTTGTCTACTTCTTCGAATTCTGCATCGACGACCTTTTCGTCCGTCTTGGTCTCACCGGTCTCGGCGCCCCCCGTGGCGTTGGCGCCGGCCGCAGTCGATGCCGAAGCTTTCTTATACATTTCCTCAGCCAACTTGTGGGACGCGGTTGTCAATGTTTGGGTCGCGGACTCGATCGCTCCGGGGTCCGTTCCCTCCATCGCTTTCTTCAGCGCGGCTACCGCTTCTTCGATCTTGGCCTTGTCTTCCGCCGCGATCTTGTCGCCGTGCTCGCTCAGGTTCTTTTCCGTTTGGTAGATCAGAGAGTCAGCCTGATTTTTGGCTTCGGCGGTCTTTCGCCGCTTTTTATCTTCGTCGGTATGGGCCTGTGCATCCTTCACCAGCTTTTCGACTTCTTCCTTGCTCAAGCCGCTGGACGCCGTGATCTTGATGGACTGTTCCTTTTGTGTCGCCAAGTCTTTGGCCGAGACATGGACGATGCCGTTGGCGTCGATGTCGAACGTCACTTCGACTTGCGGCATCCCGCGTGGCGCGGGAGGAATTCCGACCAAGTCGAACTGGCCGAGGAGCTTATTGTCGTTTGCCATCTCCCGTTCGCCCTGGAAGACTCGAATGGTCACCGCTGTTTGATTGTCGGCAGCCGTCGAGAAGACCTGGCTCTTTTTCGTCGGGACCGTCGTGTTTCGCTCGATCAACTTCGTAAAGACACCGCCGAGGGTTTCGATGCCCAGAGACAGCGGCGTCACGTCGAGGAGCAGCACGTCCTTCACTTCGCCCTTGAGCACGCCGCCTTGAATGGCGGCGCCGATGGCGACCACTTCGTCAGGGTTCACACCCCGGTGCGGTTCTTTGCCGAAGAAATCTTTAACGGCCTGAATGACTTTCGGCATGCGGGTCATGCCGCCGACGAGGACGACTTCCTTGATGTCGCCAGAGGATACGCCGGCGTCAGCGAGCGCCTTCTTGCAGGGCTCAATCGATCGTTTAATCAGGTCCTCGACCAACTGTTCAAGTTTTGCGCGGGTCAATTTCGTGACCAGGTGTTTCGGTCCGTTGGCGTCTGCGGTGATGAAGGGCAGATTGATCTCGGTTTCCTGCGACGAAGAGAGCTCGATCTTGGCGCGTTCTGCCGCTTCTTTCAGGCGCTGGAGGGCCATGCGATCCTTCCGAAGATCGATGCCTTGATCCTTCTTGAACTCATCGACCAACCAGTCCATGACGCGCTGGTCGAAGTCATCGCCGCCGAGATAGGTGTCGCCATTGGTCGACTTGACCTCGAAGACGCCATCCCCGATCTCAAGGATGGACACGTCGAACGTACCGCCACCCAGGTCGTAGACGACGATCCGTTCGTCCTTCTTCTTGTCCAGACCGTAGGCGAGGGACGCGGCGGTGGGTTCATTAATGATCCGGAGGACATTTAACCCTGCGATCTGG
>JACQEY010000078.1 GCA_016200355.1 Nitrospirota bacterium | reverse complement strand
TGATATTGTGGTGGGCGCTCTCCATGTGGGCAAGTGGCCCTATGGGGCGACGGACATTGAAATCAGCGATATGACCATCAATGACCAAGGGGGGCATGCGGTCGGTCTCTTCAATGGGCAAGGGATTGTTCTCCGCCGGATCACGATCAATGGCATGTTATTCAGCCAGCAAGTCCACGATGTGCGGATAGAAGATTGTGTCATTGGGGGAAGCGAGACGACCGGCGTTCAGTTTGCCGATTCAGAAGCCGTCCTCATCGGAAATTTTATCCATGATAACGATCATGGCGTCTCGATTGCCGGAAAGTCGAATGTGTGGTTGGAGCGAAACGTGATTACCCGAAGTCTTTTTGAAGCCGTCGTTGTCAGCGACCGTGCCCGAGCCGTGCTGGTGAGTAATACTTTGGTCAAGAATGGTGGTGGTGCGGCGTTTCTCGGGCAGTCCCAGAGTGATGTGACCGGCAACGTGGTCGGGCTGAATCGAGTGGGTTTTGTGATCGCCCCGTCCAGCCGGACCACCACTTCTCTCAATGCGCTCTACAACCGGGATGGTGATTATGTGCGAGGGGGGAATCCGAACCAACCGGCCCCGGAGCTGAAAGCCCAGTCAGATATTACCGGGGACCCCTACTTTGTTGACCCAGAGCATGATGATTTCCGCCTGCGTCTCGATACGCCGCTTCTCAAAATCGGTCACTTTCCATACCTCGGCGCCCTTGCTCCTGCCTCAATCGCAGCACAGTGACAGGCTAAAAAATTGTTTTTAATCAATAAGTTGGCATGCTCACACAGGAGCATTGACTTCCATGTGCTATGCTACCTGTACGCCGGTACTACGATAGGCGATGAGTCTCTGGCGTAGGAATTGCTGATCTACGCGTCAGAGAAACAGTAGGCAAACGTGGCAAGTTACCGACAGGAGCTGGAGAAGCGAGGGCCTGACGGTATTCCATCGCTCGACGACGTCGAGTCAGGCAAGCTGGTCGGAGCTGTTCTCCCCATGTCAGAAAAGGCCCAGATCCAGATGCGTAATAGCATCGAAGTGATCGATTACCTGCTCAATCAAGAGCGCGTCGTCTGGAGCTGACGATCGCGTTTTTCCTCTCCTGGACCCTTAATCCAAATCCGCCATCTTGACAGGCCCTCTCGCGCCTTCGTAGGCTTGTCCCCGCACATCTTATTTGTAATCAGGAGACACAGCGATGGTATGCGTTTGTCTTCTTCAAATGCGTGCTGTGCCTATAGCGTATCGGCTCATGATTGCAACGGCGTTTGTGATACTGACGCCGAATATGGTGCTGGCTTCTGACGACCTGCCGAAAGAGTCGGTGTTGCCACTGTCGCTGGCCGGCAAGGCGGTCCATGCATCGTTGGATGCCTGCAACAAAGATGGCTACCGGGTGAGCGTGTCGGTTGTTGATCGAGCCGGGGTGCTGCGCGCCATGGTCCGAGCCGATGGGGCCGGGCCCCATACGGTCGATAGCAGCAGGAAGAAGGCCTATACGGCTGCCAGTCTCCGCCGTCCTACGACAGAGCTGGCTGAGCTGATTAACAAGGTTCCGACCTTGCAGGCGCTTCGCGATATGAACGATCAGGTGCTGATGCTGGGGGGAGGACTCCCGATCGAGATCGGCGGTGAGATCGTCGGAGGGATTGGCGTCGGTGGGGCTCCCGGCGCGCATCTCGACGATGCCTGTGCTCAAGCGGGGCTGGATGCGATTGGCGCTGCGTCGAAAGTTCCAGCAACCAAGTGATTGGAGCATATCCGGCAAGGTGCCTGGCCGGCCTGTTCCTGCTTCTGGTTGCCTGTAACAACCAAGGGCCGGTGCCGGCCTCCGTCGAGTTCTCGGTAGATCAGGTGCGTTTGACAATTACCCGAACCGCCACCAGTCCCTTCCTCTCGCGGCACGATCTTCTGCTCACGCTGACAGGGCCTGGGGGCTGTTCCCTCAATGTCGATCTGTTCCCCAATACGGGATACGCGAGCCGGCGGAATCTCTATCAAGCAGGAGTGGGTGTGCTCTATGTGGTGGGGCAGTTCGATGCCCGTGTGATCGATGTGCCTCACTGCACGGTCACACTGGCGGAGTTTCGCACCCTCGATCGCTACGTGACGTTCCTCGGCAGCTTTGATGAGAACGAGCAGAAGCTCTGGACCTACTTTCCCGCTAGTCAGCGGTCAGAACTTCCCTTTGAGAAACGGTGAGGGAGAGGGATGACAACGTTGGGCAGGTTCCCGCAGTTTTCGGAATAACTCGTTTTTGTGCGATACGCTGTTGTGTGGTACGTAGAGTGAAAGTGCATGGATAGTTGGCAGGGTGCTCAAAAAGGCCGTCCAGCAAGGCCGCAGGCGAGCCGAAACCGGAGGCGTACCCTCAGGGGTACGTTGAGGATTTCGATGAGCCGAGAACGCCGCTGGCGGACTTTTTCAGCATCCTGCTAGCGCGAACTTCGGTCTTTGAAGGTCAGCTCAGAGACGGCGGACTTATCCAGCTCGCCTTTACCGAGTTCGACCAGCCGCAGGTATTGATCGTAGGTCGCTTGAGCTAACGGGACAGAGAGCTCGACGGTCTTTGCTAACGCGAGGGCGATGCCCGAGTCCTTTGCTGCATGGGCAGCTGAGAAGTAGCAGTCATGGGCTCGGTTCTGCATATCCTCGCCATCGGTCTCTAATACTCGCGATGCGGCTCCCGTTTGAGCAAAGATGTCTAGCAACATCGTCAGATCGAGGCCAAGTGCCGCTCCAAGCCCAAGCCCTTCTGCCAGTGCGGCCGTATTGCAGTTCATCACCATGTTGACGAGGGCTTTGACCTTCGCAGCTTCTCCTGCCGATCCGATATAGCGGAGGTGCGCGCTTAATTTTTCCAAGAGCGGTGTCGCCGACTCGAACGCATCCCAACGCCCGCCGCACATGAGGTATAAGGTGCCTTGGCGCGCCTGCGTGATGCTACTGGCCATGCAGGCCTCGAGGCTCCGGCCTCCACGCTGCGTCACCAGGGTTTCGACCTCGACCTGCACAGCCGGCGAGAGGGTGGCGCAGTTTATGAAGAGCCGGTCCTTGGCATGGCGGAGAAGACTTTCGGTGTCGGTCGCGGAAAAGATTTGGCGCATCGCAGCGTCATCGGACACGACAGTGAAAATAATACTTGCGAGTTCTGCAACGCGGGCAGGAGATGCGGCTGCCTCACAGCCTAGCTCGGTCGCAAGGGTGGTGGTGATGGAGCGATCTTGATCGTATAGGGCGACGATTGTTTCCTGTCGATCTCTCAAACGCCGGGCCATGTTGGCCCCCATCCGTCCCACTCCCACGAAGCCGATCCTCGCAGGCTGCCCCATCATGTGTGCTCCTCCGTTCGTGCTAACATGCGCGCGAGTGTAGCATACGCCTATGGAGTCGATCACGAGGGTGTAAGGGCGGTTTGTGCATGCATCAACCCATTGTTGGATTTCATTTGGACGAATATGGCGATTGGGTGGCCGATCTACACTGTGGCCATGGTCAGCATGTGCGCCATCAGCCACCGATGACAAATCGGCCTTGGGTCCTGACAGAGGAAGGGCGGAGCCAGCATCTCGGAGAGACGTTGAACTGTAAGAAGTGTGACGAAGCGACAGTGTAATCTATTCGATAGTGGTGGTGTTCGGAGAAAGGGCTGTTGTCATGTCGAGGCCTGGTCTTAACCAGGGTTGTAGGCGAGAATCGTCATATCGATAGCCCCCTGTCACAGGATCGCCGGCCAGCAAGAGCGGGGTATCGAGGTCAAGCACCTCGAAGCTTCCGAGCCCCAGGACTAGGCTGAAGGAGCAGCCCATCGCGATGCGTGTTTCGACCATCCCGCCGATCATCAACTTGAGGCCGGATGCTTTGGTGAAGGAGGCGATTTCCACTGCTTCGACGACGCCAGTTTTCATGATCTTGATGTTAATGTAGTCAGCCGCGCCTCGGCCGACAACCTCTTGTGCATCCGCGAGCGAGCGGACCGACTCATCCGCCGCAACGGGAATGCCGGTTTCTCGACGAATCGCCGCCATGCTGTCGAGGTCGTCCCGTACCACAGGCTGTTCAAGCAGCACCATCGTTCCGCCAAAGTTCTTTACCCCTTGTGCAAAGGTCAGGCAGTCTTGACGTGAAAAGCCCTGGTTGCCATCGCCGATGAACGAGATGCCGGGGAATGCGCGATGTACAGCTTCCAGACGCCGGATATCACTCTCGACATCCTTGCCGACCTTCATTTTGAAGAGTCGGAACCCCTTCGCATACCATCCGCGCGCGAGGGCGACGGTTTTGTCGATGTCGGCGATGGGAATGGTGATGTCCGTCTCCCGCGCTCGCACATCCGCCCCACCCCAAAGCTGCCACATCGGGATGTTCGACGCACGGCAGTAGGCATCGATGACAGCGGTTTCGAGTCCGCAACGTGCTGCTGGATAGGTGAGCGCCTGTTCAGACAGTAAGTGCCCAACTTCCTTGTAGCCTGCGGCTGAACGACCAAGGACGGCCTTGCTAAGTTCGTGGAGTGCGAAAAGACAGCTCTCACGAGTTTCTCCCCCAACTTCAGGAAACGGCGCCGCTTCGCCATAACCCTGTGCGCCATTGGTCAGCGTGACTCGCAGGAAGACATTCTCTGCAACCGTTCGTGCGCCGGTGGCGACGACGAAGGGGTCCGTGATGGGGATATCGATGGGCCAGAATTCCACCCTGCGTATGGTGCCTGACATGTCGTGCATTGGAAAGACCAGAACTTCACTGACCTACACGTTTGGAGTAACGGGAGAATACCGCGCAGGATGCTCAAAAAGGCCGACCAGCAAGGCCGCAGGCGAGTCGAAACCGGAGGCGTACCCTCTGGGGTACGTTGAGGATTTCGATGAGCCGAGAACGAAGCTGGCGGGCTTTTTCAGCATCCTGCTAGACGGGTTCACCCATATCGATCGTTTTCCCAGGGGAACGCATTGTTCGAGTAGCCCCGCACTTCCCAGAACCCCTTTTCATCTTTATCAGAAAAGGTGATCTCCTTCACCCACTTGGCGCCTTTCCAGGCATAGCACTTCGGGACAATCACGCGAACCGGGCCTCCGTGTTCCTTCGTGAGGGGTTTGCCGTTCCATTTGTACGTCAGGAGCACGTCTCGATCGTCACAGGCTTCAAGCGGCAAATTGGTGGTGTAGTCGTCGAACGACTTGAAGAGAACAAACTTCGCCGAAGACAGCGGCTTCACCACGGACAGGATGTGTTTGAAACTGACCCCTTCCCACTCGTTGTCGAACCGGCTCCAGCTCGTCACACAGTGGAAATCCGACAGGTCCTTGAATTGGGGCTGCGCCAAGAATTGCTCCCATGTCCAGGTGACGGGAGTGGTCACGAACCCGCCGATGGCAAGGCTCCATTCGGTCAAGGGAATGTCAGGCTTGAATCCCAGATCCAGCACGGGCCAGGTTTCGACGAGATGCTGTCCTGGTGGCAGGCGGGCATCCCCATCGTAAAACACTTCCCGCTCTTCACCGCCACGCCGGGCCTTCGCCCACTGCTCTTTTGTCTTGGTTAAGCGACTAGATTCATCCATAGATCGGCCTCCACATACAGAGTAGGACAGGAGACGGAGAGCTTACAAGCAGGAAAAGCAGGATTATGAAGAGGGCTGTTGTTTGAGAAGCCTGTCGATCACAGCTTGAAACTCAGCAAGCGGTTTAGCGCCAACCAATGGACGGCCGTTGATGAAGAACGTCGGCGTGCTGGTAATGCCGAGCGTGAGGCCATCCTGAAGATCCTTGGCCACCTCTTCGCGATAGCGTCCTGTATTCAAACAGGTCGCAAAGCTGTCCGGCTGAAGGCCCAGTTCCTTTGCCAGAGCAGGAAAGTCCCACCCCTTTCCTGGGGCTTGCCGGTCAAACAGGATGTCGTGGTACTCCCAATACTTGCGTTGCTCTCCCGCGCATTGGGCGGCTTCGGCGGCTTGTGACGCATAGGGGTGGTTGGGACCAGGATAGTCTCGATAGACCAGTCGAATCTTCTCACCGTAGAGACGGCGAAGTTCCTTCAACACTGCCACGCTCTTTTGACAGTAGGGGCATTGAAAGTCTGAAAACTCTACGATGGTGATCGACGCATCGACAGGCCCGATCGAAGGATCGTCGTCTACGTTGACCGAGAGGATTGGCAGCTCCGTGGGCGGAAGGGTAATGTGAATATCAGTCTTACGGCGGAGGGAGACCAGCAGTGCTTGCCGAATTCTGGCCTGCTCTTGAAGGTCTTGCGATGCGCCATGGCTCGGGCTGTCCTGTGTCGTGCCGAGGCTCAGCCGTTTGACAGGATCTGGGAGGTCTGCAAGCCGGGCGATGGATTCCGATTGTGAAGCCTCAGTTAGGAGCTGTGAGACACTCATACCCTTTCGGGATGCCTCCGCCGCCAGCAGGGTCTCCTCGATTTTCCGTTGAAGCGCGTGCTGTAGCAGTTGATTGCGCTGTTGGTCTGCTTGGTAGAGGGAGAGGGCCGCAGCCTGCTCAACCTCTCGCAAGGTGATCGAGTCTGTTCCTACCGTGGCGACAACCGGATTCCCGGATATGCTTGGCTTCTGCTCATACGCTTGGAATGGCCAACGGATACTGTAGAGAGCGGCGAACAGGACGAGGAAGCCAAGGGCGATCAGGATTCTGAAGGTTGGTATCGTTGTCATGTGGTAGAGGGCTGTGGCGCCATGTGATGACCGGGATATCTCCTGAAAACCATAGCAGACCACCCTCGAAAATCCATGATTTCTTGATAACCCACGCCTGGCTTACGGCTCCTATCCCACATTATTCATGACGGTTCGTTGCGAAATGGCTGAGCCGTGTCGCGAGCCCGCTGACCGAAGGCCCATCGTAGCAGCGGATCGGCGATTGCAGTAGAAGCGCTCAGGAATAATGCGGGCTAGTCCGCAGCAAGTAACAACTCCGTAGAATCGCGTGCGGCATTCCTGCCCCCCCCAAAGAAGTACCCTGCCTGTATGGCGGGTCCCTCCATCCTCGGTATAGGCTGAACAGGCATTCCATCCTAGACTGCGTCATGCACGCCGCTGAGGGAAAACAGTCGCAGAAATCCTGGTTCGGGCAAGACAGAAAATCACCGATCAATGGCGCGGCACTTCGGTCAGAAGCAGCAATCATGGCGATCGATTGCTGCGGCGTGGAGCCTCGTGGATCGAAGCGGGCACGTGAGCGAGACGACTCTGAATAGGGAGACTCACAAAGGATACGCCTATGACATGGCTCAATCATTTTTATAGTTCCTCGGTGGCCATACCGCTGGCGCTCTGTACCCTGGCCGTGATTAGCGTACTCAGTTGGAGGAAAAGAGGGCATCAGGTCATCTTGGCGCTGACCCTGTTCTTGTATGCACGGTACCTGTTATGGAGAGGCCTCTACACTCTCAACACCGACGATTGGGTGAGCCTCCTGGCGAGTTGGACGGTCTACACGGCAGAAGCCTACGCCTTTGTGCAGATCCTATTGTTTGCCTATCACGCCTGGTCGCCGCTCGAACGCCAACCAGTGCCCCTGTGCCGCTATCCGCACGTCGATATCTTCGTCACGGTTGTTGATGAGCCTCTGAGCATTCTTCGCCGCACGCTGATCGGCTGTGTCAACCAAGACTATCCCAAGGACCGCTACCTGGTGCATGTGCTCGACGATGGCCAGCGGGACGAAATTAAAACATTAGCTGCGTCGTTGAACTGTGGATACATCCGTCGGGCAGATCGACAACACGCGAAAGCTGGGAATCTGAACCATGCTTTGCAAGAAACCTCGGGAGAAGTCATTGCGATCTTCGACGTCGATCACGTCCCAACCGGCAGTTTCTTGAAGGATACGGTAGGATTTTTCCAAGATGAACAAGTCGCATTTGTACAGACGCCGCATCATTTCTACAATCCGGATGTGTTTCAGAGGAATCTTCAACTCGAGGGATCGCTCAAGAATGAGCAAGAGCTGTTCTATCGTGTGCTTCAGCCTGGTCGCGATCGCCACAATAGCGCGTTCTTTGCCGGAAGCTGCGGGTTGTTTCGCCGTAGTGTTTTGATGGAGATCGGCGGGTTTCAAACCGAGACCGTGACCGAAGACATTCACACGAGCATGGTTATCCATGCGAAGGGCTATCGGTCATGCTATCTGAACAAGGTGCTGGCAGCAGGACTCATGCCGGAAACATTCGAGCGTTCCATGAAGCAACGGGTACGGTGGGCGACGGGCCACGTGCAAATTTTCTTCCAGACGAATCCGTTCACCATGCGCGGCCTCACGATACCCCAGCGACTCGGCTATTTTTCATCCATCTTCTACTTTCTTCATGGGACTCCTCGGATCGTCTGCCTCGTCGCCCCGCTCTTTGCCCTGCTGTTCGGGATTATTCCCGTCACGGCTGATGTCCCCTCGCTCGTCAATTTTTTTGGATCCTATTACCTGGCTACGCTCGTGATGCTGAGAACAGTCAGCCGAGGTACGCGCAATGCGTTTTGGTCGGACATTTATGAAACGGCTGGCAGCATTGCTCTGAGTTGGGCCACACTCAAGACCGCGATAAGGCCCTGGATGAAACGGCCATTCGTCATCACCCCAAAAGGAGTGGCTAAAGAACGGCACGGGTTATCACGGTTCTCCTACATCTTGCCCCACCTGATCATCGTGGGGCTGCTCATCGCGGGATTGGTGACGGGGATACGTCTTTGGATTGCGCAGATCCCCCTGCCGGGACTAGAGGTCAGTCTGTTCTGGGGCTCGGTCAACCTCATTCTGGTTGGCGTGGCCATTTTAGCGGCCGCAGAAGTGCCAGAGTGGCGAAGAACATTTCGCATCAGGCATCGTCTGTCCTGTCAATTGGTCAGGGGAAAGGACCGGCTCAACGGCATCGTGAAAGATATCAATGAGACTGGCGCACTCATTCGGGTGAACAAGCAATTCTTGAAAGGAGACGGGCCAATACTATGCATCGTCAAAAACCCGGTGGGCGACCGGTTTACCGTCAAAGGCCGAATCTGTCGTCAGGAGGAGGTTTCATCCAACGCCGTCGAGGTCGGGCTGAAATTTATCGATGTGGACGAGAAGACTGCCGATTCGTTGATCGTTGCCGCATTTTCCGACTCCCGTGCCTGGAATCAGCCTGAAGTCGAACCGGGAATATTCCAGAGCCTGTGGTCTCTCCTGCGTGTGTTCAGAAAAGTCGTCAAGACATCGAGAAAGTCACATCGGAGCGACCTTCGCCTCCCCTATCGGGAGAACTGTGTCCTGGTGTTGCCAGACCGTACCTTGGAAGGCACAGTTGAGCAGATTTCAACGACTGGTCTTTCGGTGAACATTCCTGGAACGGTTGATCTTGTCGGCGAGAATGGGACCCTGTATATGGAATTCTATGCGTTGAAGGTTCGCCGGATATGGGCAATGCAGTGTGAAGGAACCGTGCTGGCCGGTTTTACAATCGAACAGGTGGATAAGGGAGCAGACCAATGGCGAGAACGCACGTCTCTTGCGGCATAGCGTTGTGTGCGGCTTTGATGTGGCCCGGTGCCGGGATAGCCGGGGACGTCTTTACCGGTTATCAAATCGACCATCAGGGCCAGTACTACACGTATTTGGGCGTTCGGACACCGCTCACATCGGGAGAGTCGAATCTCCAACCGTTCATTCAAGTCATGGGAGCCGGGCTCGGCTACTCGTTTAAAGATAACGGAGCGAAGCGCGACGCCGAGGTTCAGTTTGCGTCCCCGTCGGTGGGAATCAAATTTATTCAGGGGCCATGGAACTTCATTGGGTTTGCCGGTCCTCAGTTTCGGTGGAAACAACAGGATCGCTCAACTGGGGGCAGGACCAACGAGAACGATGTTGGCGTGTACCTCCAGGGAGAGGCCTTCCACTGGCATGAGAAAGGAACGTTTCATGCCATTGCGTCATACACGGATCTAGATAGTTTTGTCTGGAGCCGCCTCAGAGCCACCAGGCTGGTCCACAAGAGCGAACAGGGCTGCTGTTCCACCTACCTTGGTTGGGACCTCGCAGGCATGGGGAACAAGGATTTCTATGCAGTCCAAACCGGCCCGCTGGTTCAAGTGCCGGTCGATCGCTTTTACCTGACGCTCAAAGGCGGCTATCAGTACACGCAAATATTTCATAACGGAGTGTATGGGGGAGTAGAACTATATTTTCCTTTCTAGCCGGCTGTTCAAAAACCATGTCGATCCCGCCGGTAATTCGGTAATGATGGTAGGAGATACTCACATGCCCAGCTGTGTCGGAGAGTTGATCGGTACAAGCAGATGCTTTCTCCAGGTGACGGGGATGATCCCGCTGTTGAGCAAGTCCAAATCCACGGTGTTGATATCCGGAGAGACGGGAACGGGCAAGGAACTGTTTGCCCGGGCCATTCACTATTCCGGCGAGCGTCGAGGAAAGCCCTTTATTCCGGTGAACTGTGCGGCGTTGCCGGACCTCTTGATTGAAAATGAACTGTTTGGCCACAGCAAGGGAGCCTTTACAGGCGCGCTCATTGAGAAACCAGGCCTCTTCCATGAAGCCGACGGTGGCACCCTGTTTCTCGACGAGATCAATTCGCTCAGCATGACGGTGCAGAGCAAGCTGCTACGCGTCCTTCAAGATCAAGAGTTCCGACCGTTGGGCTCGACGAAAAACCGAAAGGTCGATGTGAAGATCCTGGCTGCGACCAATACGGATTTGCGCTACTTGGTTGAAACTCGCCAATTCAGGGAGGATCTCTTCCACCGGCTGAATGTATTGTCCGCTGTCCTGCCACCTTTGCGCGACCGGAAGGAGGATATTCTTCTGCTGGCGCGCCACTTTCTGAAAGTCTACGCGAAAGAATTCGGCAGGGGGGCTATGACGCTAGGACATTCAGCCAAGGCCAAGCTGATGGGCTATGCCTGGTCCGGTAATGTGAGAGAACTGGAGGGTGTCGTGCATCGTGCCGTGGCGATGGCATCGGGAGAGCTGCTCGAAGCCCAGGATCTTGATATGCCGGAGAATGAATGGCCTGAGTCTATGGGGCCCACAATGACGTTGTTGTCTCGAGGAGTAATACCCGGCGCGAGCAGTTTTCAAGAGATGAAGGAGAAAGTCATTGAGGAATTCGAGATGGCGTTTCTGAGTGAGTTACTCTCAACTCATCACGGCAACATTTCTCGAGCTGCCCGAGCCGCGAAGAAAGAGCGACGGGCATTCCAGCGTCTCCTGCGGAAGCATGGGCTGGATCGGCGGATGTTTTCTGCGGCGTAGGGGCAGCATTCCTGAGGCGCGCCGACCACAGCAGAGAAACGCATAAACGTCAGCATTTAATGTTTACACGTATTTGCGCGTGAGACAAATTCGGCATTAAAGTTGCTCGGCCTTGCCGGGTATGAACAAGCCGGATTTTCTTCAGGACAACAACGTCGTGGCGTGGCTGATCCTCGGCTACCTCTGTTCCTACCCGGATGCGAAAGATACGGCAGAGGGCATTGAAAGATGGTGGCTGCGTGGCGAGGGGATCGATGCCGCTACAAACGTGGTTCGTGGCTCCCTCGCCTATCTGGTGAAGCGGGAATGGTTGACGGCAACGGAAGGCTCTGCAGGCCGCACCCTCTATGGATTGAACCAGAACCGCCAGTACGCGCTAAGGCAGTTTCTCCAGAGCCAGTCGAGCTTTCATTAACAGGATAGCCGAGCGAGACTGGCGAGACGAGGTGGGAATCCGATCTGTCCACGTCGCGCCTTTCTCGCATGTCTCGCGCTTCACGGTTCGACCCTTCGATGGACTCAGAGCCCCGAGCCGAGGGACGCCCACCTTCCATAACGCCGGCGAACTCTCCCAACAACCTGCGGCAGATCATGGGCATGCGACGCTCTTGGTCGAGCCGGATGCAGAGGTCCCATTCGCGGAGTTCCCAAGAGCTTGGCGGGCTTGCCGAAGATTCTCCGTGGCTTTTTCGTAATACTGTGGATTCGATTCAATAGCTTTCTCAAAGCAAGCAACGGCGAGTGTGGCACGGCCCATACCGAGCAGGGCCACCCCGAGATTGTTGTATTCCCGGGGCTCATCCGTCGCTTTCTTGAAGGCGTCAAGCGCATCGGCATACCGCTGGCGATGCGCATAGGCGACTCCCAGATTGTTATAGAGCTTGGGGGGAGCGGAACCGGTGGCCGCAGCCTGTTCATAGGCCTGAATCGCGGCTTCGTGGTCTCCGCTCAGGGCATAGGCGAGGCCGAGATTGTTCAAGACGCCCGGTTCGCGTGGATGGAGGGCCAGGGCCGCTTTGTAGGCCGTGATCGCTTCGGCATGACGCTGCTCCTGGTCCTGTACGAGACCCAGCAGGTTGTGGGACAGCCAACTGGAAGAATCCAGCGCGATGGCCTTGGTGAGGGCGGCCTCAGCCTCTCGCAACTTGCCTTGGAGCAGATAGACATGCCCGATCCCCTGATGCGCCGGCGCTGAATTGGGCTCCCTGGTCTGCAGATCCTGGAATTGCGTCAGCGCGGGCTCCAACATTCCTTGCTGCAGATAAATCCGTCCCAGCTTGAGGCGAACGGAGTGGCGGGTCGGATCTGCGTTCAGCGCCTTGCCGTAGTGGACACCTGCCAATGGAAAGTTGCGCCGCTGCGCGTCCATATCCCCCGTTCGTTCGTGTTCTTCTGGGGTCATCTCAGGGACCGAGGAAGCAGGGTCCTCGAAGCTTCCCTGCGCTCCCTTCTGACGTTCCATCATCTGCCGATATTCCGACATGTCGAACGACGGAGAGGTGGAGTCTTTAGAGCCAGCGCACCCGGTGAGCAGAAATCCACCGATAAGTAGACCGGCAACGAACTGTGTTCCGTGGGACGGCTGAATGAGCATACATCTCCTTACGTGCGGCTTTGGGACCGGGTTGTGATGGTTCATGATTACGTCAACCCCGCCGGATGGTCAAAACAAAACGCATTCCTTGATTCTCCTTCGCCGCATAGCCCGTAGCTTCTGGCCTTCGTAGCCGAAGTGGCTACGGAGGGTAGCGGCTTCTGAGAATTTCGCAGGATACCCCGCAGCTTACTGCGGGGAGCGTCATACATCTCGGCCCATGATTAACGGTCAAGATCACGGATTATTCATCCCGAAGTGCGGCTCTTGTGCCGCATCAGGAGAAGGAGCCTGGGGCTATTGCCTGAGGTCTGCTAGCCGCAGCCAGGAGAGTCGAGAATTGAACCGGTCAAGATTAACAGCTGGTTAGAGAATCATGCTGGCTGGCTGCCGCTTTGCACTGTCCTGTGACAATGCGGAGACAACTGTCAGACGTGACAATCCGGGTGAAGGAGGTGAGGAAATTCCCGATTGGTGTGATCGGTCACGGATGAGAGTTGGACGCGCTGAATGTGCAAGAAGTTTCTAGAGACATAATGATTCACGGTACACAACAGAAAGGTGACTACCATGTTGAACGCCATTCGTCGGTTTGTGAAGGAAGAAGAAGGTGCCTCGGCTGCTGAGTACGCCCTGCTGTTGGCGTTGATCTCCCTCTTCATTGTTGGGGCAGTGACGCTTCTGGGCACCAACATCGACGCCGCGATCAGGGCTGCCGCGGGCGTGATTTCCAGCTAATCCGAAGCTATTCCGTAGCTCGTGGTGGACGGCTGGTCTGCGAGTAGCGGACCAGCCCGTTTCTCCCGGCGAGCTATCGGCGACGAACCGGAAAGATGATGTGTTCAGGGCAAGATCGGGAAGGCGGATGACTCACAAGCAAGATTCGCAACGAAGGGTGGGCCAGTCGTGTCATGAGTGAAGTGGAGGCATGATCATGGAGTCGGCCATCATCATTGTGCTGTTGGCGATCGTACTTGGCACAGCGGTTGTGACAGATCTTCGGTTATCGCGTATTCCTAACTGGCTTACCTTTCCAGCTATGACCATAGCTCTTGGCGCACATACGTGGACGAATGGCGTGGCGGGCATGGTGTTCAGCTTGGTCGGCTTCGGCGCAGGCTTGGCGTTGTTTTTGATCATTCATCTTTCGGGACACATCGGAGCAGGTGATGTGAAACTGATGGCAGCCGTCGGAGCGATGCTCGGCCCTTCCGGCGCGCTCCTGTCCGGGATGCTTGCAATAGTGATAGGTGGAGTCTATGCCCTTGGCGCCATGTGCTACCAGTGGGGATTTGCCGCCACAGGCCGAAAGCTGGCCTTTGCCGCTCATGGAGCCTTCCTGACGGGGGGAAAGGCCTGGGGCCAAGAATTACAACTCCCGTTTCGTCTGCGGTACGGGCTGGCGGTCGCGGGCGGCACCCTACTTTTTGTGCTCGGGCTCCATCCATTTGGAGAATAGGTATCCGACGGGCCTCGGTCTAGACTGCGACAGATGGGGTTGAGACAGATAACGATACGATCAGACATGAGACAGTTCGCGAAGACAGAAGAGGAGACGAAACCATGAAGCGGTACCGGCCTCTGGCATTTCTTGGTGCGGCATTGTTACTCGGCTTGATAACCAGTTTTTTTGTGTTCTCCTGGCTGCAGAACGAAAAGAACCGGTTGATGGCGGCGCCGATTCCCTTGAACAAGAACGTGCAGGTGCTGGTGTCCAATGCGGATCTCTCCTGGGGAACGAAGCTCACGCCGGAAATGTTGCAGCTGCAGGAGTTCCCTTCGGGGGCGATCCCCGAAGGCCACTTCACCAGCTTGGAGGCCATCAAGGACCGGGTGATTTTGGTCGATCTCAAGAGGAACGAACTGCTCCTGGAGTCAAAACTGGCCCCACTCGGCACGACGAACGGCGGGGTGGCGGCGGTGACCGATCCTAATAAGCGTGCCATGTCGGTGAAGGTAGACGACGTCATCGGCGTGGCCGGCTTCATCAAGCCGAACGATCGCGTGGATGTCATGGTGACCATTGAGCCGGAGGCCGGCAAACAGGGACATGCGATGGCGAAGATGATCTTGGATAACGTGAGAGTTCTGGCAGCCGGCACGCAGATGGAGCGGAAGGGCAAGGACGAAGAGCCGAAACCGGTGCAGGTGATTACGGTGGAAGTGGCGGTGGAAGAAGCGGAGAAGCTGGCCTTGGCCTCGACCCAGGGCAAACTGAGGTTGGCGCTCCGGAACCCGCTCAACAGTGCGCGGGTGTTGACCAAGGGAGCCAATGTGGGGGCGCTCATGAGTTCGTTGCGTCCGAAGCCGGCACCCAAGAGTCACGGGGGGCAAGACGGGGAAGATGGCATTCGCGTTGAGATCATCAAGGGCGATGTCCGCAAGGAAATCAAGTTCTAGGGTTCATGGAGGCACGACAATGCAGATGATACATCACCAAGCCGGCTATTGCTATCGATGGGGGGTTGCCTTGGTGCTCAGTGGGGCCATGATGGGACCCACGGCAGCCATGGCGATGCAGAAGGGCATCGCTCTTGTGGCGAAAGCGCCAGAGAGCCAACAAGTGAATCTTGTCGTGGGAAAGTCCACGGTCTTAGATCTGCCGGTCGCCATCAAGCGGGCGTCGCTGGCTGATCCGCAGATCGCCGATGCCATCGTGCTGAGCCCGAAGCAGATCTATGTCACTGGGAAGGGCTATGGCACGACCAACCTCACGCTGTGGGGGCAAGACGATCAGGTTCTCGCTGTATTCGATCTGGATGTGGGGGTCGACCTCACTCGGTTGAAGCGGCATCTCGGCGAATTGTTGCCGGATGAAACCAATCTTCGACTGAGGGGGACGCATGATCATGTGACGATCTTTGGGACGGTGTCGAGCGAGTCGCACCGCAGTCAAGTGTTGGCTGTGGTGGAAGCCTATGCGCCGAAGAAGGTCCTGAATTTTCTCAAGCTCTATCCCAGCCCGATCGGAGACCCTCCGCCGGATGTACAGACGGTCACGGTGGAAGTAATCAAAGGTACGACTGTGAACTCTTTGAAGTTTTGAAGTGTCGAAAAAGCGGTTCGTATCCGGCGGCAAGAAGATTGGCTACCAAGACCCTGGAGGAATATGGCGATGAAACAACGTGACGTGATGATGATTCTAGGCCTTATAGTGGGGATCTCTTCAACGAGCGCATCCTATGCTGCGCAGGACTCTGCGACAGGGGCTGTCGAGCAGCACGACAGTCAGAAACTTGAATTGACCTCGGGCAAGTCGAAAGTGTTGGACTTGCCGGTGGCCATCAAGCGGGCGTCGCTGGCGAACCCCGATGTTGCGGATACGGTGGTGTTGTCCCCCACGCAGATTTACCTCACCGGCAAGACGACCGGGGTCACCAATCTGATGCTCTGGAATGAGAGCGGCAAGATGATCAGCATGTACGACGTGGTCATTGTGCCCGACTTGAGCCGCCTGAAAGAGAATATCCACAAAACGTTGTCGGAGGAAAAGGACATCCTTGTCACCTCCAGCCATGATCACATTACCCTGTCCGGAACAGCGTCGAATGCCAACAATCTGACCCGTGCGTTGAGCATGGCCGAAGCCTACGCGCCGAAGAAGGTTGTCAATGCCATGCAGGTGGGAGGGGTTCAACAGGTCATGCTCGAAGTGCGAGTCGCAGAAATGAACCGGGAATTGATCAGGCGGCTCGGGGTCAATTTCAATGTGATCGGTTCAAATGAGTTTGGTGTGTCATTGCTCGGAGGCCTCACCAGCCTCGCAGGCTTCACCAACCCCGGTGTTGGCGGCGGGGCGGCTACGGTGACTACTGCGGTCACACAGGCCATCCAAGGGGCATTCGGGTTCGATACCGGGAGCCTGTCGTGGACCGGATTTGTTGACGCGCTCAAGGAAGAGAATCTTATCAAGGTGCTCGCCAAGCCGACGCTGGTGGCTTTGAACGGCCAGGAAGCAGCCTTTCTTGCCGGCGGGGAGTTTCCCATTCCCGTTCCGCAGGCATTTGGATTGGTCACGGTCCAGTTCAAGAAATTCGGGGTCGGGTTGGTGTTCACGCCGAACATCATAAACAGCAAGCACATCAGTCTGACTGTCGCCCCGGAAGTATCGGAACTGGATTTTCAGAATGCGCTGCGGCTGCAGGGTTTTGTGGTGCCGGCCATCACGACAAGGCGGGCCGCGACGACGATCGAGCTGGCCGACGGGCAGAGTTTTGCGATCGGCGGACTCATCTATCTGCTGGGGTTCTCGGAAAAAGGGTACTTTGGAGGAAAGGCCGGCCAAAAGTCGCCAGCGGCCGAAGTACTCTCCAACCGTGTGACCAGAGTCGGCGCCATGGAGGGACAGGTCGGACATATCGTGCCGTAAACGAGACAGGTTGAACGTCGTTGACTGAGAAATGAAGAGGAGAATGCAATGAGAATCAAGAAAGGGATCTTAGCGGTGTTGAGCGTGGGTCTGGTGGTCGGGGCCTGTGCTCCTACGACGATCAGCCCGAACTGGGGGACGTCCTATCAGAATATGCGGGCCAAGCAGGCGCTGAATCCCGCGGCTGGCGAACAGCTCGGCCAGGTTGAGGGCCAAGACGGGAAAGTGAATGCGACCGCGATGGAGGCCTATCGGAAAGACTTCGAGAAGCCTGATGCGAACTTCGATAGATCGATTGTGTCCAGTGGCGTAAAAACCAGGTAGTCCGCTAAGGGGATGTATCCCATGCAAAAACTAAACGAGCGTGGCGCGGCGGCGGCGGAATTTGCGCTTCTGTTGCCGGTGCTCTTGACACTCCTCTTCGGAATCATCGAATTCGGCATGATTATGTATGGCCGCGAAGTCGTCACCAATGCGAGCAGGGAAGGGGCGCGGGCGGGGATCGTCCTGGTAACTCCCAAGCCGACGGCGGGGGAAATTGAGACGATTGCCACGACCTATCTCACTGGAACGGGGATTAACCTATCAGATGTAACGGTTACCGTGGCAGGAGCGGGAGGGGCGCGCCCTGCATCGCTGACGGTGACGGCGACCTATCGCTATCCCTGGTTGATTCCCTATATCCCGACAGTGCTGGGCCTGCCCAGTCCTCTTCCGATTACGATGACGACGGCGATGCGCCATGAATAAGCCGATGAACGACCGAAGGAGTGGCACCATGAGTATCACAGTTGTGAAACGGCTTAGACAGCCGCTCGATAATTCTCGCGGAGCCACCGCGGTGATGGTGGCGCTCTCGTTGACGGTGTTACTGGCCATGGCGGCGGCCGCGATCGATGTCGGCCACGCCTTGGTGGCGAGGAATGAGCTGCAGAATGCGGCGGATGCCGCCGCATTGGCCGGCGCGAGGACGTTGGGGGTCGCCTATGAAGGGATGACGCCCGCTGCGATGGCGGCCTATACCCTCACTGGCGGAGACCATGCAGCGATCGTGGCTGATGCGCAGGCGGCGGCAGTCCTGAATCAAGCGGCAGCTGTGAATGTGACGGTGAATGCCGCTGACGTTGGGATCGGCCTGTGGGATTCGGCGACCAGAACGTTTGCTGTGACAGCCAATCAGCCTCGGGCTGTGAATGTCGTGACCCATCGCGACGGCAGCGCGAATGGTCCGATCAGCACCTTCTTGGCCGGCGTCGTCGGTATGACGAGTGTGAATGTGAGCGCGGTGGCCACCGCGGAACTCACCGCCCTCGGATCAACTCCTCCTGGTGCGCTGGATCTACCGCTAGCCATCTCTCAATTGTTCTTTAGTCAGTATGGGTGCGGAGATTCGATCATGCTGTACCCCAGCAACGGGACTCCGCAATCTTGTGCCGGGTTTACAACGTTTAATCAGTCTCCATCAAATGATATTGCTATGAGAAACATCATCAACGGCATGATTAATGGAACATATCAGGCGCCGCCCACTACGGCAGGCCAGACGCAACTCAACTTTACAAATGGAACCTTGAGCAATCCAACCTGGACTGCGTTGGTGAATCTGTTCAATGCAAAGAAAGATGCGAGTGGCGTGTGGGACGCCTTGGTGCCGGTCTATCAAGGCAACTCCTGTCACCCGAGCGGAGCGATCCCGATCGTCGGGTACGCCAACATCGCGATTACCAATGTCCATGGCCAGCCAGGCGCGACGATTGTAGGGAATGTCTCATGCCCACTGTTCCAGTCGGGAGGGGTGGGTGGCGGGCCTGCGTTTGGGGTGTTCACCACGGTGCCTGGTCTTGTCCAATAAATTGCGCAACTGAGGAGACTTGCTTGCATGGCTCGATTGATTGCAGTGTCGATTGACTGTCGAAATGAAGCGGCTCGGCAGACTTTTGAGGAGATCGTCTCGCGTCGGCGAGACTATCTGGTCACCAAAGGGCAGGGGACCGGCGCGGCGGACATGTTGTTGCTCGAATTGGACGAATCGCGCCCGCAACAGACGTTTAGCCACATCCGTGAACTGCTGAACGCATCGCCTGACCTCGAAGTGTTTCTTACAGCCTCGCGGACAGACCCACAGATGCTCTTGGAAGCGTTCCGGCTCGGGGTGAAGGAGTTCTTGCCTCAGCCCCTGACCCGCCAAGAGGTGGAGCCGGCCCTTGCGCGGTTCGAAGAGCGATTCACCGGGCGAGGGTCCGGTGCGGAGATGCAGCCAGGCAGAGTCGTCAGCGTGATTGGGGCGAGAGGCGGGGTGGGCGCGAGCACGGTGGCCACGAATCTTGCGACATCCGTCCAGCATGCGCGGCAACATGAGTCGGTGGCCTTGATGGATCTCGACATGCACGGCGGAGATCTCGGATTGTTCTTGGACCTCCATGTGGCTCAAGGGCTGAAGCATCTTGCGAAAGACATCTCGCGGCTGGATGAAACGATCGTCCGGAGCAGCTTGGCGCAACATGCGTCCGGGCTCCATCTTCTCGCGTCTGGCTATGAGGGGTTTGATGAAGCCGAGCCGTCGGCCGGCAGCACGATGCGTGTGATCGGTCTCCTCCGATCGATGCACCGGCATGTCTTCGTGGATTGCGGACATGTGCTGGAGTCGGCGGTCAAGGAAGCGCTGGATTGTTCCGATCAGATCATCGTCGTCACGACACTCTCGTTGCCGGCCATCCGTCGAACCAAGCGGTTGCTGGAGGCCTTGGGCGCCGCGCAGTACCCAGCCGGCAAGGTGTTGCTGGTCGTCAATCGGTACGTGAACGATCAGAAGGACTTGTTGAACGAGACCGAAGACCTGTTGGGCCTGCGGATGGCGGGACTCATTCCGAACGACTATGGGACGGCCAAGGAGGCTCTCGACCATGGGAAGCCGCTCACGATCATGGCGTCGAGGACGACGATCGGACAATGGTACTTGCGAGGGACCGATCAGCTCATCGGCGAGAAGGCTGCAGTCAACGGGACGCCCTCAGGGAAAGAGCGGAGTAAGTCGGCTTCATTCTTCGGGCGATATCTCCCGAGCTTCGGGCCTGAGACAAAAGGAAAGCCGTCGGTCGTATAGACGTCATTCGTTCCTTCGGTAGGTCTGATCTGAGACGAGATACGAACGACGCTTCACGAGATACGTCGATCTTCAGGATACGATTCACGCTTCACGGGTAGAGGAGGGCACGTAGACACTATGCTCACAGTGAAACAGACCAACGGGGCTGAGGTCACAGCCCACTATCATGAGTTAAAAGATCGGCTGCATCAACGTGTGATCGAGTTGCTCGATCTCACTGCGTTGAGCACGATGTCGCAGGATGCTGTGACTGCCCAGTTGACCAAGCTGATCGAGCAATTGCTGCAAGAGGAATCGGTCTCGCTCAATCAACGGGAACGGACACAAATCACGCAGGACATTCTGCACGAGGTGCTGGGGTTGGGGCCGTTGGAGCCGTTGTTGGCGGACGAGACCGTCAACGACATCCTCGTGAATGGGCACAAACAGGTCTTCGTTGAGCGATCTGGACGCCTGGAGCTGACACCTATCCAGTTCAAGGACGATGCCCATCTCAAAAAAATCATTGAAAAGATCGTCTCGCGCGTCGGGCGGCGCATCGATGAGTCAGTGCCGATGGTGGATGCCAGGCTCGCGGACGGATCCCGCGTCAATGCCATTCTTCCTCCGCTTGCGATCGACGGGCCATCGCTCTCGATCAGAAAGTTCAGCAAGGATCCATTGCAGCTGTATCACCTGGTTGAAAAGCGATCGCTGACGCCGGAAGTCGGCGAGTTGTTGAAGGCGATTGTGCAAGCTCGGCTGAACGTGCTGATTTCAGGCGGAACCGGCTCCGGGAAAACCACTCTCTTGAACGTGCTGTCTGGGTTTATCCCGAATAATGAACGGATCGTGACGATCGAGGACGCAGCCGAGTTGCAATTACGCCAGGATCACGTGGTCCGTCTGGAAACACGCCCAGCCAATCTCGAAGGAAAGGGCGAGATCGCGCAGCGTGACTTGGTGAAAAATGCCCTCCGTATGCGTCCGGATCGGATCATCGTGGGCGAGGTTCGTGGTGCAGAGAGCTTGGATATGCTCCAAGCCATGAACACCGGTCACGACGGATCCTTGACGACGGTCCATGCCAATTCCTGTCGAGATGCTCTGACCAGGATTGAGACCTTGGTGTCGATGGCAGGGTTCAATCTGGCGGCGAAGGCGATGCGGCATTATGTTTCATCCGCATTAGACGTGATTATCCAGATTGCGCGGCTATCTGACGGGACGAGGAAATTGATCAGTCTGCAAGAAGTCGTCGGCATGGAGGGGGACATCATTACCTTGCAGGAACTCTTTACCTTCCAGCAGACCGGTCTCGATGAGAATCGGAACGTCAAAGGCCGATTCAAGGCGACCGGTGTTCGCCCAAAGTTTGCTGAGCGACTGACTGCCAAAGGTGTGGCTCTTTCGCCCGATCTGTTTGATTCGCAAAAGGTGTACGAATGTTGACCGGTCTGATCGCACTCGGCATTTTCGGAACGATTCTTTTGGTGATGTACGCCTCTGCGGCGGCCTACCGAGTGATGTCGCCGCGTGGAACAGACCGCGTGGTCGAACGGCTGCAGAAGTGGTCGGCCCCTGAGGCGGTTGCGCAAATGGAGATCATGCGGAAGGACTCATTCAGCGACATTCCTTGGCTGAACGATCTCTTGATGAAGGTGCGGCGTTTCCAACCGCTCCGTGTGCTTCACCGACAGGCCGATTGTCGTGTGCCCTTGGGCATCTTTGTGCTGGCCACGCCGCTTTTGGCGCTGGGCGCGCTGCTGCTTGCCTTTTCGATGCATCAGACCTGGGTGTTTGCTCTTCTCATGGCCGCCGTACTCGGCACCCTTCCTTACGGCTATCTCTACTGGCTGAAGAGTCAACGGATGGCGAAGTTTGAGAGTCAATTGCCGGAAGCGCTTGAATTGGTCTCGCGGGCTCTCCGCGCCGGCCATGCCTTCTCGGTCGGGTTGAAGCTGGTGGGAGATGAAGCCGCCGACCCCATCGGTATCGAGTTCAAGCGTGTTGCCGATGAGGCGTCTATGGGGGTGGCTCTCCCGCAGGCGCTCCAAAATATGACAGATCGACTGGACTGTGTCGATTTACGATTCTTTGTCACGGCTGTGTTAGTTCAGCGGGAAACCGGCGGAAACTTGGCCGAAATCATCGATTCGCTCGCAAGCTTGATCCGCAAGCGATTCGAATTGCAACTGAAAGTGAATGCCTTGTCGGCCGAAGGGCGATTCTCCGGGATTATTTTATTCTGCCTCCCCCTGGTTGTCGGCGGTGCCCTCTATGTGATGAATCCTGACTATATGTCGACGCTGTTCACGGACCCTATGGGGCAGAATATGGTCATGGTCGGGAGTTTTCTGATGGTGACAGGAGCCATCGTCATGAAGCGCATGGTTGCTATCAAGGTCTAAGGAGTTACCCATGGATGTCCCTCTGATCGTCGCGCTGGTCACATTTCTTACAGTCATGCTGGCAAGCTCAGCAGTCTTTCTCTATTTCAATTCCCGTGAAGCCTTGCAGGCGTGGCGGCGCAGGGCTAACGGACCCAGTGGTGCCACCGAATCTGAAGCGGCTCCTGTCGGAATGGCCGAAGTGCTCAAGGCGCAATTGCAGGCTTTGCTGGAATGGTTTGGGAAGTTCAATCAGCCATCCAATGTCGAGAAGGTTCGGGCGACTCGTCGCCTCTTGATCAACGCGGGCTATCGCTCCGGGAAGTCTTCCGTCATTTTCGTTGGCGCGAAGCTCTTGTTGGCCATTGTCATCGTCTGCCTGTTGGCGATGATTCCCGCAAAGGTGTTGGGGTTTCCTAGTGCTTCAAAATTGACATTTTTCTATGTCCTGGCTGCAGCTTGTGGCTATTATGCTCCAGCATACTGGTTGCGAAGGGCCATCGCTGTTCGCAAGGACAAGCTGCAGCGAGCCATCCCGGATGCTTTGGATTTGATGGTCGTCTGCGTGGAGGCAGGGCTGGGGTTGGATCAAGCTATCGGTCGAGTCGGTGAAGAGGTCAAGCGGGCTCACCCAGAATTGAGTGATGAATTGAACATCTTGGCATTGGAATTGAGAACCGGCGTGTCCAGACAGGAAGCGCTCAGGAATCTTGCGCATCGCACGGACTTGGAAGAGGTGAGAAATCTGGTCGCGCTCCTCATACAGACGGACCGGTTCGGGACCAGTATCGGTCAAGCCCTTCGGGTGCACGCCGATTCCATGCGCACCACTCGTCGACTCAAAGCAGAGGAGTTGGCCGCAAAGTTGCCGGTGAAACTGCTGTTGCCTCTCATTTTCTTTATCTTCCCGAGCATGTTTATGGTCGTTATTGGCCCGGCCTGCATCAAAATGGTTCGGGTGCTATTCCCTGCGATGACGGGCCATTAACATTAATGGGGATCTTATTTGTCTCGTTCATCTCTCGGGAAGATTGCAGAGACATCCCTTTCGCGCCGCTTGCTGCCTGATGGAGGCTTTGTCGGCAGGCTCGGAGGTACATTCCAAGTTGACTCAACTGCTTGGGGAATTCTTGCCTTCCGTGGGGCTGGGGGGGAGCAGGATATCCTTGAGAAGCACCGTGCGCGTCTCATTCGTGAACAGGGCGAAGACGGTCGTGTGTGGGTACATCGGGAACATTCTGAATCGTATTGGCCTACAGCATTAGCCATACTTGCATGGCAGAACTCCCCTCCGAGCCAAGCCGCTCAGGGCCGCGCCATCCGCTTTCTTCTCGAAACGACCGGTGCTCATCGTCCCCGTCAATCCGATGAACCGGCCGGGCATGATACGCTCCTCAGGGGATGGCCTTGGGTCGGTGGCACGCACTCCTGGATCGAGCCCACTGCGCTGGCTGTGATCGCGCTGAAGGATGCGGGGCATGGACAGCATGATCGCGTTCGTGAGGCCATTCGAATGATTCTCGACCGTCAGCTGCCCCACGGTGGATGGAATTATGGAAATACGCTGGTGTTTGGGCGAGAGCTTCACCCCATGCCGGAAAGTACAGGCGCAGCGTTAACCGGATTAGCTGGAGTCGTCGATCAAGAGAAGGTCGCCCGGAGTATTTCGTACCTTCAAGGCGAGGTCGATCGATTACGCACACCGGTTTCGTTGGGTTGGGCCTTGCTTGGTCTTGCGGCGTGGGATCTGTGGCCGCC
Source organism: Nitrospirota bacterium (assembly GCA_016200355.1). Lineage (GTDB taxonomy): Bacteria > Nitrospirota > Nitrospiria > Nitrospirales > Nitrospiraceae > Palsa-1315. The sequence goes on along the minus strand of JACQEY010000078.1, from coordinate 34,532 downwards.
AAATGGCGCGGCTTTGGTCGAACGCTGTTTGGCGAATCAGTCTCGTTACGGTGAATACGATACGTCTGCGCTCTGTCTTCTATTCTTGGGCGCATTAGCAGGAGAGACGGATACGAAGACTAATCTGTTCTTACACACGAGTCGCAAGCAGGCGCCAGCTGCCCTCACTCAGTAAGGAGTGCTATGTCAGATCACGTGGACCCCAAATCGGCTGGAGGCCTCACGCGCCGCGATCTGCTTTTAGCAGGGGCAGCCGGCCTTTTGCTCGGCTCAGGCTTGCTCCTGGTTCCGAAACGGTATTATCGGATGCCGCAGCAGGCGCAGACATTTGTGACCAAGGTGGCCCACTATCAGTTGGATATTGCCGATGCGATTACGAAAGGTATTCGGGAGCTGGGTATCGCTCCCGAGGAATTGAAGGGTAAGCGCATCCTCCTGAAGCCGAATCTGGTCGAAACCGCTTCGGGAGCGCCTCACATCAACACCCACCCCCTCGTTCTACGTGGGGCGATTGAGGCGTTTCTTCGTCTGGGAGCTTCCTCCGTGATGGTCGCAGAGGGGCCGGGCCATCGCCGTGACACGTTAGCAGTCTATGAAGAGTCCGGCATGGCGGATGTGCTGACGGAAGATCGCATCCGGTTTCACGACCTTAACTACATTACAGGCTATGAGTTGCCGAATGCCGGTCGCCAGTCTTCCATGCGGACGCTGACGTTTCCCTCCCTTTTCAAGGAAGTCGACTGGATTGTGTCAGCGGCAAAGATGAAGACGCACCATATAACTGGCGCCACACTCTCGATGAAGAACCTGTTCGGTGTCATGCCAGGCATGTACTATGGCTGGCCTAAAAATGTGTTGCACCATGCCGGGATCGAAAATTCGATTCTCGACATCAATGCGACATTGAAGCCGCACTTTGCCATTGTCGATGGCATTGTCGGAATGGATGGCGACGGGCCGATCATGGGCGATCCGAAACAAGTCGGTGTCCTGGTGATGGGCCGGAATCTTGCCGCGGTTGATGCGACCTGCTGTCGGATTATGGGCATCGACCCCTATAAAATCCCCCATCTGGAGAAGGCCGATAACTGGCTGGGACCGATTGGCGAGGGATCAATTCAGCAGCGCGGCGAAGCGATTGCATCGGTGCGAACGAACTTCAACCTCATCGACACGATTCCGGCTCAACAGGACATCCGACTTGCATGAAGAGGCATACGATGAAAAAGTTTGTTCTACTTGTGTTCTTGCTGTGCCCTGCTGTCGTGTATTCAGCGGAAACCGAACCGCCGCGGGCTCAGACAGCGGAGCCGAAGCTCTACGACCACTATCTCTCCCTCAAGCGTATGCAAGAAAGCTTGGCAGGACGTTCTCTTGAAGAGCAGACGCGGTTACAACCACAAATCCAGCGGGCAGAACGACAGGCCTGCGAACGGGTTCGGCGTGAACGGCAAGAGCGGGTACCGAAAGAAGAATATCGTCAGCAAGGGGGAGACGAATTTCTAGTCTTCGCCCAGCAGCTCGAGCAATATTGCCAGACAATCCGATAAGCAGTTCGATGAGGCTTTCTTAGCCTGAGCTGGCACTCGGAAAGCGTCATCACGTTCCATCCGCAGTTCAGTGCGCGGACTCTCATATGACCTGCTACACTTGTAAGGGTTCTTGGGTGGGAGGGGTATGATGAGGGTGCGCTGCAGTTTGAGGGCCGTCGTCTGTGCCTGTTTGGTGGCCTTCACGTGGACTGCCGTAAGAGATGGATCTGCGGCAGCCAAGAAAGAAAAAGAGGCGGCTCCGGTCGTCTTCACAGCTAAACCCACCCCGCAACAATCTGACCAAGGGCAAGCCCCGTCGATCCAGCGTGCCAAGAAGAGTTCTGTCCCCGCCGCCACGGAGCGACAACCGGAGGCCGTTCAGAAACAGGCCAAGCCGGTACCGGCTGAGCTTAAACAGACAAGTCCGAAGAGCCCTCGACGTATGAAAGTTCATAGGAAGAGGGCGCCAATAGCCGTCGTGCAGCCGAGAACCGACCTCATGTACCACGGCATGCTGGAAAGTCCGCAGCGCTATGATCCTCGCCGAAATCATCTTGGTGCGGGCATTCCGGATCCATATAATCCTGAATTGACCCACGACCACTTCCAAGAGCTCGATCGCAACCAGGATGGGACGATCGATCCAGTTGAGCGAACATTCGGCCGGCCCGATATGGATCGCGATCGCTACGATCGCCGGCCACGATAGCCGCCTCTGTTACCTCCTTCGGTTCTTACCCACATTATTCATGAGCGCGTCTGTCGCAAGTCTGATGTTCAGGCGAGAGGCAGGGGCTAGAGGCTAGGGGGGTGCCCAGAAGGTAGGTCTTTCCTCTCGCCTCGTGCCCCTCGCCTGGCTTCCAAGCGATTTCGTGACAAATCATCAAGGAGTTGATCAACACTCCGAGACCATCCTTCCTTCTATACCCGGCTGGATTATTCATGAATAGTCCGGGCTAGGAGCCCTACTTCCGGGGTACTTCCTATTGGTCTGTCGTCGGCCGTGGCGAGCGCTATCCTTTTTCATGAGAGACAAGTGCCAAGGCCTACAGCAAGGAGGATTATCATGCATTGCTTACGTTGCCAGGGTCTCATGGTAAAAGACCAATTGCTAGACATGGAGGGCGGATATGGGCAGATGTGGACGACTAGCCTGCGTTGTGTGAATTGTGGTCGTATCCAGGACTCTGTAATCGAGCAGAATCGCCTGGCCCGACAGGAGAAGGTTTTGGTGCCTTCAAGTGGTGAGCGGAACTATCAGGATGACGAAGTTCACCTTGGAGCAGAGTCATTCATTAGGCGGGCAGCTTGACCTAACTAGCATTACGCATGACGTTTCGGCTGCAAACGCTGATCCGCTGTTCTTGCGTGTGAAGCGTCGTTCGTTCGGGAGCGGCTGGCTTCTAGTTTCAGATTTCACGTTTGACCTCGGAATTTCAGTAATCCGACACGAAAACTTGAAACTAGAAACGCTTGAACGAGGGACGCTTTACACGGAATGCCTCCCCCCTCCCTCACCCTCCCCCATAGCATGGGGGAGGGTGAGGGAGGGGGGGCATGAACCGCCCTGAATAATGCGGACGCCGCAGTCCTACGTTTCACCTTTCACCTCTCACCCTTCACGGTTTTCTGGAATGGCCGCTGTAAGGCCAGGGGACTTCTGACGACTAACCCGCATAATTCACGAAGGTTTTTACTGCAACCGCCGATACGAAAATCAGAACTCATTGCGGTATTCTTTCTTCGCGCCAGGAATCATACAAAGGGCGCTCGACCTCGCAAGCGCGGTGGCGATGCACCTGACGGCGGGCGGGCTCGCCTGGCGTCTCAGCGGTTTTGTCACGAACCCTTGTGAATAATACGGACTGAAGGCAGTTGTCCACATTGACAGTCGGAATAGGAGTCCCCATGATAAGCGAGCAAACCGCCATGACGAACGATATGCCATCTTCTCAAGCAAAGAGTGGGCTGAGTGTCGGGAAAATTGCAGTGGTCCTCGCGATCGGAGTTGCGGTGGCCGCATTTTTCTACTTTGACCTGGGCCGCGTTCTCTCATTGCAGTCATTAAAGGACAATCGCGACTACCTGCTGTCGTTCACCGAAACACATTCTGCCGTAGCCGCTGCGTTGTTCGTCTTGGCCTATGTGGCCGTGACGGGGCTCTCGCTTCCCGGCGCGGTGATTCTGACACTGGCCGGCGGATTCCTGTTCGGGGCTGTGTGGGGTACGCTCTTCGTGAATCTGGGGGCGACGACAGGTGCGACGCTCGCGTTTCTTGCCTCCCGCTACTTGCTGCGCGATTGGGTGGAGCGGAAGTTTGGAAAGTGGCTGGGTCCGGTTCAGCAAGGCTTTGCGAGCAATGCGTTCAGTTATCTCATGACCCTCCGGCTGATTCCCCTCTTTCCGTTCTTTGTGGTGAATCTAGTATCCGGCCTGACTCGAATGAATGTCGGTACCTATGTCGCAGCTACGGCACTCGGAATTATCCCGGGCTCCTTTGTCTATGCCTACGCGGGTCGGCAACTTGGAACAATCAATTCATTGCAAGACATTGCTTCTCCCGGAGTGATTGGCGCATTTGTGTTGCTGGGACTTCTGGCGCTTGTGCCTACCCTGTACAAGAAGTGGTCTGGGAAACCAGCATGACCGCAAATCCTGCGAACGAGAGGCGTAACAGTACAAGAAGGTCGCAGGATGATTACCCGTGCATTAGAGAGGACGTTGTCGATGCGTCAGCATGAAGAGGGTCTCGTGCTGCCGGATGATGAGCATAACCGCATGCTCGTCAGCAACGTGCATCCCTCGAACTGGGTCAATCCCGAACCGGCTGGCCGCTATAATATTGTGGTCATAGGGGCTGGAACCGCGGGATTGATCACGGCGGTCGTTGCTGCAAGTCTAGGGGCCAAAGTGGCCTTAATCGAAAAACATTTGATGGGCGGCGACTGCTTGAATGTCGGCTGTGTGCCCTCAAAAGGCATCATCCGCGCGGCGAGGGCGTGGGCCGATGTACGGAATGCCGAGGAGTTCGGCCTGCATATTCCTCCGGGGGTCAAGTACGACTTTGGAGCAGTGATGGCGCGCATGAGAAAACTGCGGGCGCAGATCAGTCACAACGATTCGGTTCATCGCTATACGAAGTTGGGTGTGGACGTCTACATCGGCAGCGGGCGCTTTACCGGCGCCGACACCATTCAAGTCGAAGGGACGTCCGGCAATCGTACCCTCATCTTTGCGAAGGCAGCTGTCTGCACCGGAGCACGAGCGTCGGCGCCTGCTACGTCTGGATTGAAAGAGGCGGGCTATCTCACCAATGAAACGGTGTTCTCGCTGACGGAACTGCCGCCACGCATTGGGGTGATCGGTGCCGGCCCCATTGGCTGCGAGTTAGCGCAGTCGTTTGCCCGTTTCGGGAGCCAGGTTTGCCTCATTGAAGCGATACACGGCATTCTGCCGAATGAAGACCGAGACGCAGCTGAGATCGTCGAACAGCAGATGTTGCGCGACGGGGTGAAGCTGCTTTGTTGCGGAAAGGATTTGAAAGTCAACAAGACCGCTGGCGGCAAGCGTCTCACCGTAGATTCGCACGATCAGCAGTTCGATGTGACGGTCGACGAGATTCTTGTCGGTGTCGGCCGTACCCCGAATGTCGAAGGCATCGGATTGGAAACGGGCGGTGTCGAGTACGACAAAAACGGGGTCAAGGTGAATGCGCGGCTGCAGACGACAAATCCCAGGATCTTTGCGGCTGGCGACATTTGCTCGCGCTACAAGTTTACCCATGCCGCCGATGCCATGGCGCAGATCGTCATTCAGAACGCCCTATTCCCACATCCCTTCGGCCTGGGCTATGCCAGCGTCGAATCCTTGATCATGCCCTGGTGTACTTTCACAGAGCCGGAAGTGGCGCATGTCGGGATGTATGAGAAGGATGCCAAGGAGAAGGGCATCGAGGTCGAAACCTATACCTTCAAGCTTGATGAGGTCGATCGTGCGATCCTCGACGGGGAAGACGAGGGTTTTGCGAGGATCCATATCCAGAAGGGCACAGACAAAATTGTGGGCGCGACGATCGTGGCGGCTCATGCCGGCGATATGATCGGCGAGTTTTCAGTTGCGATGAAAGCCGGCGCCGGAGCAAAGACGATCGCCGGTACGATCCATCCCTATCCGACGCAAGCCGAGGTAAATAAGAAGGTCGTGAATCTTTGGCGCAAGGCACACTTTACCCCGCGCACGAAGGCCCTGCTGATGAAGCTGTTTGCTTGGGCGCGACGGAGATGAGGGCAGACGTGGTTGACTTCCTTGCTCGCAGAACGCGCACGATGAAGCGGTGCTCGTTCGATGCGCGCAGTCGAAGTCGAACCACGCCCGCCCTCAAAGAGGGAAATGGTGGGATGCTGGTTTCGACGGGCGTATTCCTGGCGACGTGGATGTTGTTGGCTCCAGCCTGTCTCTGGGCACAGGACGAGATGGTCCTTGAGGTGGGCAAATTCTCGGCCAGCCAGGTCGGGCAGACGATGCCCGATGGGTGGAAGCCGCTCACTTTTAAGAAGATACCCAAGCATACTTCCTATGAAGTGGTGAAGGATGGAGGGGTGGCGATCGTGAAGGCGGTGAGCGAGGCCTCGGCTTCCGGCCTGATCAAGTCGGTGGCCATTGACCCGAAGGAATATCCGATTGTCCGATGGCGCTGGAAAATAGACAACGTGCTTCAGCACAGCGACGTGGCACTTAAGGAGGGCGACGACTTTCCTGCCAGGATTTACATTACCTTCGAATACGATCCCGACAGGGTCAGCTTTGGCAAGAAGCTCAAGTTCAAAGCCGGGCAGGCTCTGTTCGGCGATATTCCAATCGCCGCCTTGAACTATATCTGGGAAACGAAGACGCCTGTCGGCACCATTGTCGAGAATGCCTATACCGATTTTGCCAAGATGGTGGTCGTTGAGAGCGGCACTCAGAATGTGGGTATCTGGATCGACGAAGAGCGGAATATTTACGAAGACTACATGAAGGCGTTTGGGGAGGAGCCACCGATGATCAACGGCATCGCGATCATGAGCGATACGGACAATACCAAGGAACAAGCCACAGCCTATTATGGCGATATTGTCTTTCAAAAATCGGTGAAGGCGTTGTCTCGATGACACCGTGCTGCGTGGCGGTACATGCGGTACATAATGAACGGGCCGACCTGTTCAGGGCCGGCCCGTTCAAGGACACCACCGCGCGTGAGGTGGGTGCGCGGATTCGAAGTAGGGGTTACTGAATGGAATTGGCGAAGCCGCCTCGCGTAATTTCCGCGCGGACGGTGTCCCCGACCTTCTTTTGCTTGATCTGTTTCGTGCCCTGACCCACGTACAGCTTGACTCGGTTGCCTTCGTAATCTTCCACGGTGTAGGCGTTGCCCTCGATCTTTTTCACTGTGCCGCCGAGCGTCATCCAGGCCGGTCCCGGTTTTTCATCGTGATGGCCGGCTGCTTCAGCCGCCGCCTTTGAAGACGAATGGCTGGGCTTCTTGCTTTTTGAGTCTTTGGCCAGCGCCGGGGTCATCGCCAATGCCACGATGGCCAGGGTGCTCACCAGCACCGGGAGCATCTTCTTTGTTGCCTTCTGCATCATGCACCTCCTTGCAGGGTGAGAGTCACTGTCAACCATGAACCACTCAGCAAGGCATGTGCCGGGCCTAGCGCGAAATCGATCTAGGAAGTTCAGCAGGTTAGAGGCGTGGGCGAGAAAAGGCCTTTGAGATACAAAGAAGACAGAAAAAAAACGGCACAAGCCTGTCCAAATATGGCCGTATCTATCGATATGAGAATAGATGATGACAGTCCCCTTCACGATCTTGAGCAACGGGCTCAAACTCTTCACCAACCTCATAGCCGGCCAGCCGGTGCTGGCCACATTTCAGGTTAATCTCCGGTGCAATTCTGCCTGCGGGTATTGCGATCTGCCGCTCAATGTCGGCCGGTACGAGATGACCCGGGAAGAAATCCAGGGAGTCTTTTCCTGTCTCTATCATGACGGTGTGCGGTTTGTGCTGGTACAGGGAGGCGAGCCGCTGTTGCGGCGAGATTTGGTGGAGATCCTCGAAGACCTCTCAGCGATCGGCTTTCATCTCACGCTGATTACGAACGGCACGAAGGTCACGCCGCAATTTATCGAGCGACTGGGCCGGCTGCCGGTTGCCATCTCGGTGAGCCTGGACACGTTGGATCGAGAGAAGTATCGGCAGATTCGCGGCGCCGATCAGTTGGAGCACGTGCTGGAAGGGATCGCGCTGCTGAAGACGTTTCCCCATCCTAAATTTCTCACCTGCATTGTGAGCGAGGTCAATCGCACCGAGGCGCCGGCGGTTGTGCGATTTGCGCGGGAGCAGGGATTCTTGCCGGTGCTGGGCGCCTATCATTGGAACGTCGGAACCTATGGCAGACCTGATGAGTTGCTCATGTATGATCGATCGAGCGCCGCAGCTGTGTTCAACGGACTCCTCGACGACGAGCTGATTCCATCCGGGTACCTCAGAAAATTCGTCGAGGACAATGTGAGCTGGTTGCGCGGACAGAAGCTGGAACCCTGCGATGCCGGGCGGTACAGTGTTGCTATCGATGCTTCTGGAAATGTGTCACCCTGTCTGGCGTTCCCTTCCGTGGGGAACTTGCTCGAATCGTCGCTCAGTGAAATATTGGCTCGATTCAACCGACAAGAGATTCAAGCATGTTCCGATCGATCGTCGTGCAACAGGCTCGATGGCCGGGTCGTCGGGACAATCCTGCGCCATCCGATCACTGCTTGGCGGACAACGGCGTCTTTGTAGTAAGGGGGGAGCATGCGGAATCTGTGGCCGTTGGTTCTACTGCTGAGTGTGACGGCATGCACGGTCTTCCCCGGTTCGTTCTCCCCAACGAATCCTCTTCCGGCTCATCACTTTTCGCAGGATCAGTGGGAAGCGGTCCTGAATGCACATGTGCGCGATGGAGCTGTCGACTACCCGGAAATTGAGGGTGACGGCAGGTTTCTTTCTTATGTTGCGTTATTGGACCGTGTCGATCCGAATCAGCTGTCGACACATGACCGGTTCGCGTTCTGGATTAATGCCTATAATGCTTTCGCGGTGAAGGGTATCCTCGACGGCTATTCACCCACGAGCCTCTGGGGGCGCTATCGCTATTTCATCGGTCGGGAGTATCAGGTCGGTGGGCGGACGGTGAATCTCTATGATCTTGAGCGATTGATCTTGATCGCCCAGTTCCACGAGCCACTGATGCATTTTGCCATCGTCTGTGCCTCCGCGTCCTGTCCCAAATTGCAGCCCTGGACTTATCGAGGACACAAGCTTGATCGGCAGCTGGCCGAAGTCGCACGCGCCTTCATCAATGATCCGACCCGCAATCGATTCGACCGCGAAAAGAAGGTGGCGTATCTGTCGATGATCTTCAAATGGTTCGAATCTGATTTTTCAGCTGCCGCCGGGTCGGTGCTGGCCTATATTGCTTGCTATGTCGATGATCCTGAATTGGCCAAGGAACTCGCACAGCCGGGCTACGGCATCGAGTATCTCGACTATGACTGGAGTCTTAACGGTATTCCGCCCAAGGAGATCACTCGTGTTGGTGCATTATGACGAGAAAGTGCCGATCGCACGACTGTTGACATTTCTTGAGCATGGCGAGCGCTTGGCGAATGAATGCGCCAAGGCACAGGCCAGGTTGGCGTCGGATTTCAGGTCGCGGCGATTTCTTCTCAGCCAGGCTCGTCAGGAGGCTGCGCATGCCTTGGCGTTTCAAGGGGCCATTGCCTGGCTGGCGCCGAGGCACCTCGGTGATACGCCGTTTCTGCCCGCGCTCGAAGAGTATCGGCAGCTTCTCGACGATGCGCTGGCCCGGCAGGATGTGCTTGAAACATTCCTGGCTGAGCAGGTCATTCTTGAAGGACTGGGCGAAGCGATTCTGACGCGCATCGAAGAAGGATTGGTCAAGCGTGCGGCGCCGTTCGGTCAACTGCGACGAATTTTGCTTCAGCAAGAGGAAGCTCATCATGGCTTTGGTCGGCGCATGCTCGAACGGGCGATGGCCGAGGGACGGATTGACGCGGAGACGTTACGTTACCGCGCGCAGGACTATCTCGCGCTGGCGGACCAGATGGTACTGAAATTAAGCGATCTATTCGAATCGATCGCCGAAGACCCTACGGCTTGGGCACAGGATGTGCGGACATTTCTGCCGGAGTGGCTCTCACAAGAGTCGATGCCTAATGGCGTATAGCGGGGAATGAACGATGGTTTCAGTTGTTATTCCCGCCTATAATGAGGAGAAAGCGTTTCCTGCGACACTGCGCGCGCTCTTTACTCAACAAGGCGATTACGAAGTCCTCGTCGTCGATGGCGGCAGTACCGATCGCACGCTCGCCGCGCTTCCCGAGTTTGATTTCGAGACCCCCCCACTCCTTACCCTTCACCCCTCACGTCTGCTATTGACCGCTCCCAAAGGCCGTGCCTTCCAGATGAACGCTGGAGCAAAGCAGGCGAACGGCGACTGGCTCCTCTTTCTCCATGCCGATACAGTCTTGCCATCCGGTGCGATTCAGCGGCTGAATGAGATGGAGGCGGACCAGACCATCCAGGCCGGTGGGTTCATGCATCAGTTCTCCGGCGACGACTGGCGGCTCAAGCTGATCTCGTTCCTGGATAATTTTCGTTGCATCCGCAGCCGGATCATTTACGGCGATCAAGCCCTCTTCGTCCGCCGCGTACTATTCGAGCAACTCGGCGGGTTCCCCAATCGACCCATCCTCGAAGATGTAGCCTTTTGCGAGCGCCTTATAGCCGTAACTACGCCGCTCCTGCTCTCGCCTTCCGTCGTGACCGACGCCAGAAAGTTTCTGAAGATGGGCGTCTGGCGCAGCTTTTTCCGCGTACTCCTTATCATTCTCTACGTCGAATTTCGCCTGCCGGTGCTGCCCCGCGCCTTCTTCCAGGACGTCCGGTAGGGCGCCCGCCTTCCCTATTTACCTTTCTTCTTCTCCTCCGTCTAACCCATCAGATGAGGCTGGAAGGAGGGTTCTATGCAACAGGTCTATTCGAAGACGGGCGCGTTACTTCTGTCCATCACTCTACTGGTATCGGGTTGCACGTCGACGCTGGTTCGCGACGATGTGAAACGGACGGCAGGATTGGACGGTCACTGTGCTGGGAGCGAGTGGGCGGACAATTCGTCGCTCGCGATCTTGCCGGTTCCAGTCGTCGCCTTCTTCGTGCCTCATTTCGATCTGCACAAAGTCTCCAGCGAGGCCTATCTGAGTCGTTGCGGGGCTTCGACACGGGTTGTCAATCGCGATGTGTCTGTCAACACGATGGCCTGCATTCCGGCTGGCCTCACCAGAATCATCACCCTCGGCGTGTGGCAGTGGTGCCCGGCTCATGTGACTTGGTCGGCAGACGTGCTGGCCGATGGGCCACGGCCGGCTGGGTCGCCGACAGACGATCATTCAAAACCACAATCTTAGCCATCATTTCATAACCAGGAGGTTGTTCCATGAGACGGTCATCCATCCTTTTCTATTTTCTTGGTACGGTCGGGTTAGCCGGGTTACTAGGCGGCTGCGGCAGTGGAGGGGGCGGAGCTTCCCCTGGAACTGGAGTTGCCAGCGGATCGGCTGCGGCCTCTGGGATAATCACCGGGTTCGGCAGCGTGTTTGTGAACGGCAAGAAGTTCGAAACGAGCAAGGCTTCGTTCATCGTGGACGATCAACCAGGGAGTCAGAACGATCTCAAACTCGGCATGATGGTCGAAGTCAGGGGATCGTTCAGTGGCAATGATCGGTCTGCCAGCTCAGTACGGCAGAAGGATGCGGTGGAAGGGTTGGTGCAGTTGGTTGCGGCAGACGGGCTGAGTCTTGTGGTGCTGGGCCAATTGGTTCAGCTTGATTCCAGCACGAGAATTGACGACAGCATAGATTCGACTCTTCCTAAGGAAAATCGCGACATCCGAAAGCTCATTGCCGGGACAGACTCGGTTGAGGTGAATGGGTTTATCAAGCCAGACGGTGTCATCCAGGCGACCTTCATCGAGAAGAAGGCGGTTGGGACAGTGACGCCGGAGGTTCGGGGCTTTGTCAACAATCACAACGATGGGGCCAAAACCTTTCAGATCGGTAACCTCACGGTGGATTATAAGACTGCGAACATCGGTGACATGCCGAATCCAGCCGGCAATAGCTGGAACGGATTGCTGATCGAAGCGAAGGGTACGAATTTTACGCCAGGTCCCAACGTGCAAACACAAGGCACCTTGGTGGCCACCATGGTCGAACCGGAGAATCCGGCTGTCGGAGATTCGGATGAATTTGAAATCGAGGGGTTTGTGAAACAGGTGCTCGGCCCCGGAGATTTCTTCATCGGCAACACCCATGTTCAAACCACGTCGGCGACGGAATTTCGTGGCGGCATGATCGACGAGATCGTCTTAGGTACGAAACTGTCTGCCGAGGGACGATTGACGAACGGTGTCTTGACAGCGAAGGAAGTAAAGTTCGAAGACAGCGTGAAGCTGGAAGGCAACATTGCGGAGATCAATCTTGTATCGAAAACCTTTACGATCACCGGCCTCCCGGGAGTGACGGTCAGCGTGAACAGCCAGACCGAGCTCAAGGCAAACGGCGGGAATACGATCATCGATCTGAACGATCTGCTGGTCGGCGATCACGTGCGTGTGCGCAGTCGTGTGGGAGGCAGTACTTCGGTGCTCGCCACACGCGTCGAGCAACGCTCGGCGGGTGACGACGTCGATCTCCAGGGTCCAGTGCAGGCGCCATCGAATCCGACTCTCACGATCTTGGGGGTTGCCGTAGATACCTCCGGCATTGCCGATGCAAACTTCAAAGGACTTGATGACGGAACGATCGGACGAGCAGCCTTCTTCAATGCCGTGAAGGTGGGAACGCTCGTCAAGATGAATGGCCGATTGAGTGGTAGTGTGGTGACGTGGCGCGAAGCAGAGCTGGAAGATGGACGTTAGACCGTAAGGCCTGTAGCAAGGTAGAGGAGTTCGACCATGAAACATGTACGATCTGTGAGCTGGAAAGAAGTGGCGGCTGGTATGGTGGCCGGCCTGTTCTTGGTCAGTGTCCCGGCGGTTGGCCAATCGAGTGAGCCAAGCGGAGATCCGGCAGCGCGAATGGATAACAGAGGGCCCGGTTCTCTCAATAGTGGCCCAGGGTCGGTGAGCAGCGGACCGGATGGACACAGTGGTCGACGCAGTGGAGATGATATTCGTGTGGCGCAGGCGGGTGATGTACGGCAGGAAGATCGTCGCGAGGGCCGTCATCTCGATCGGCGGGAGGATCGCCGTGCGAATACTGGCGGTGATCTCCGCGGGCTTGATCGAGCCGATCAAGTGGCTGGTGAACATGGCCGGGAGGGGCGAGACAATGCCCGTGCGGCACAAATGGATCGACCAAACAGACAGGAGAGTGTTGAGCGACCAGAACGGCCACAGAGACCGGAGCGGCCGGAGAGACCGGAGCGGCCGGAGAGACCGGAACGGTCCGGACGCCACTAATTTGGTGTCAGCGAGACCGTAAGCGCGCGCGGGCAGCGCCGAGAATGGCTCGGCGCCGACCTCATTGTGAATTGCGGTCACGTGCGCATGGTTGAACCGGTCACGCGGCTCCAGTTACTCTTCATGAAAGAGCCATGCCGACACGTTGACCAAGCAATTCAACGTCAAACTGCGAATGGTCGAAAATCGTATGACACGAGACCAGGTTGTGGGATATCGCAATCCGTCTCAGCTTGGCACAGGAACTGACGAAGACAAACCAAAAAATTGTTCCACGATGACGGAGCCGCTTGGATAGTCTGCGACATTCATCCCAGAAGATGGGCTGGGGGGAGATTCCAAGATCTCTCGGCTTCAATCTGGGCATGGTTGTCAGTGAAGTACAACTGGTGCGGAACGAGATGCGAGCCAGGCGAAGAAGGCAGTGACCGGAAGCATTGTTGACACGATAATTTGGCTGGGGTAAGTCGGCAGAGGAAGGGCGAGTCATGAGAGTGTGGAAATGTCTGTGTGTAGGTGTAATGTTTCTTCTTTCGCTTAGTCTGATGCCTTTAGTAAGCGATGCGCAAGACAAGCCGAGGAGCGAGCAAGGGTCTGTTGCGTCGGAACAGAATTGGCAAATAGGATCCACTCCCAGCTATAGCAGCGGGAATTTTGGGACGAATACGACGAGCACATTTTTTTACGCGCCTTTATCGATTCGGAGATTATTTAGGGACGGCGATGTGACGTTGGTTATTCCATTTGTCATGGCAACAACAGATGGACGATCGACTTTCGTGGGAGGAAACCCCGTTCAAGTCCAAGATAACCGCGGCAGTAATAGCGGGCCAGGAGGAGGAGGTCGCTGTGAGCTAGGTGAAGACAAACCATCCTGCCTGACTGGCCGCACGACCGGTCAAAAAGTGACGACGTCCGGTCTCGGCGACATCATCCTAAGGGGGCGGTACTACCTCGTTGATGAAAAAGACTGGATTCCTCTGATTGCCGTGACAGGACGCCTCAAACTTCCGACGGCCAGTGCCTCGCAAGGTCTCGGTACCGGCGAGATGGACGAGGGCGTGGGCATGGAGGTGTCGAAGCGCTTGGGGGATAGATGGATCACGTTCCTCGACGGCGGATTCAATGTGATCGGCAGACCCGATGGACTCAACCTTAGAAACCAATGGTGGCATGACGCGGGGGTTGGTTATTACGTGACCAATAATCTTCTCGGGAGCGTCTATTTCGAGGAGTATCGGTCGCTGGTGTCCGGGCGGCAAAATATCCGAGATGTCTTTTTTGCAATGAACTATAAGGCCTCCTCGGCTTGGCGGTTCACCGGAGGGGTGACGGTGGGGGTCTCCAATGGAGCGCCTGACTATGGGATCAGCTTGGGGACCAGCTACCGCTTCTAACCCTTTTAGGGTGTTTACACGCCGCCCGACGATGCGTCCAATGGTACAGATACGCAGCACAAGCAGGCGACTGATGGCCATGTCGGATCAGCGAGCATGGTCATGCCGGTAGATCACCGCGGGTCGGACGATGAAGCCAAGCTGATTGCGCGGAGCCTGAGGCAAGATCCCGATGCGTTCGGGCAGTTGGTCGAACGATACGCGACGGTCATTGTGAACTTGGCCTATCGAATGGTTGGTGACCGGACTGAGGCCGAAGATCTGGCACAGGAGACATTCGTCGCGGCGTTCAAGTCGCTGCCGACGTTCAGGGCTGAGTCGAAATTTTCCACTTGGCTTTACCGGATCGCCGCGAATAAGTGTAAGGATTGGCTTCGAGCCAAACGGCCTGGGCAGAGTGTCCGTGACGTCGATGTGGAGGACGTGCTCGATGACCGAGTGGTGGAGGAGCGAACCCCGGAGCGGCTTCTGTCGCAGCAGCAAGTCGCAGCGCAGTTGGATCGGGCGATCCAACGATTGCCGCCGCTCTACCGGGAAGCCTTTGTGCTGAAGCATATCGAAGGACTGAGTTACGAGGAGATGCAGGAGATTCTCAACGTGAATGCGGATACGTTGAAAATGCGAGTCTATAAGGGGCGGCTGCAATTGAGCCGGGAGTTGGTGGAATTGAAAGAGACATAGGGATGCGCGAACAGGATCTACTGATTCAACGTTTTCTCGATGACGACCTGACGCCGGAGGAACGGGTGGCCTTTCTCCAAGCTGTGGATGCCGATCCGTCGTTGCGGCGGCACTGGCTCAATCTTGAATTGGTTGTGGCGGAGGCGGCGCAGTTGCCCCGTCTCGCGCCGTCTGCGCGATTCCTCGCGCAGGTGCAGGGCAAGTTAGCGCTTTCGCCCACCAGTTTGTGGGATAGACTACGTGCGGCGATCACGGCGCCACGGACTCTGGAATGGAATTTTGTCAGTGCCATGGCCGCGGTCTGTGTCGCGGTTGTCGCGGTTGTCGGCTTCATGCAATTCGCGCCGGAACGGATCGTGGAAGTGCCGGTCACGACCACGCCGGCACAAACGGCTTCGTTAGAGGCGGGGCAAGCCACGAAGGTGTATGTGCGGTTGGTGCTGTTGCAGCCGGGGGCGCACTCCGTCTCGGTTGCAGGAGATTTCAATGGGTGGAATCCGAGTATGACCACGATGGATCGATCGGATAGCGGTGTCTGGACTACGACCATTCAACTGAAGCCAGGCCGCTATCAATACATGTTTGTCATCGACGGAAAACAGTGGATCGCTGATCCTCTGGCGAGGGAAGACGCCGGCGACGGATTCGGTTCAAACAATGCGGTACTCGATGTCACGACGCTGTAGGCCATACGCAGACAGTCTTGCATCACTTCTTGTGCTCCGGTACGCTGGGTCTGATGCGCCATGTGATGCGGATAGTAACAGTCGCGAGCCTGCTGCTTTGGTGTTTTGCCTGTTCGGCGACTCTCAAGCCGGAGCGGCCCAAGTCCGTTTCAGGCGGGACCAGGTTTTTGGTGTCAGCTTCTGCGGCGAAGTCGGTTTCGCTGGTAGGGTCTTTCAACGGATGGTCTCCATCGGCCCATCGGATGGAGCCGGTCGGGTCGAACGGGCTCTGGTCTGTTGTGGTGCCGTTGCCGGAAGGCGAGCATGCGTTCATGTATCTGATCGACGGCACCAGGTGGATCGCGCCTCCGCTGGCCCAGGATTTTGTGACGGACGGATTTGGGAACACCAACGGCATTGTGGTGGTCAGGTAGGCATATGCTGATTCGAATGTCGCAGAACAGGCTGGTTGTGGTGGCGCTGCTCTTCTTGTTGGGCGCGGGAACCTCCTGGGCCGAACCCCTCTCGACGCAAGATCGTGACGAGATTGGCCGGCTTCGGGCAATGCGCGGATTTGCTGCTGAGGATGTCAACAGGCTTGTCGAACAGGTGAACAAGGCCGGCGAAAGAGGCCTTCCGACAGAGGCATTGGCCAATAAAGTGAAAGAAGGGCTGGCGAAGGGGGTTGAACCCCAGCGGATCGATCCGGTGTTGAAACAGATGGTGGGAAACTTCGAGTCGGCCCGAGAGGTTTTGCAAGAGTCGGTGGCGAAAGGGATGGTCGATCAGGATCAAGGGAACCGTCAGCGAGCAATGGAGTCGTTGGCCGAAGCATTTGGCCGCGGCGCCACGGCCGATGAGGTGCGTGATTTGGCGAGAAGCGGGCAACACCAAGGGCAAAAAATGAGTCCGGACACGCTGGGAGTCGGCGCAAAAAGTTTGGCGGTGATCAAGGAAGCCATGATTCCCTCGAAAGACGGCGCAGCGGTCGTGGCAGAGGGCATGCGGCAGGGCTTTCGTCCAGCCGAACTGGCGGACCTGGCGCGTGAGATAAAACGGCATGGACAAGATTTCCGAGAGGGACGCATCACCACGGAATCCATTCGCGACCAGATTTCCAGAGGTGAACGGAGCGATCGGCTGTTCCGCGATCAGGATCACAGTAGATCGGGCGGCGGGGATCGAGGCGGGGACCGGATGGATCGGGGCAGAGACTCGGATCGCGGTGGGCGGGATGATCGCAGCGGTGATCACGGCGGGCGATCAGACGGTGGTGGGGGTGGCGGCCACGGCGGGCGCGATCACTAAATATTTTCTTCTTTTCCATTCCATTCTATTCTCTCAAATCCTAGTACAGTACGGATGTTGGCTCCAGCGGGCTGCGCATGTCTCGTGTTTAGGCGCCAGGGAATATTACATTCACACTTCATGGAGGTCAGGATGAAGAGAATATTGTTAGTAGTCAGTGCGATGACCATGTTGATGGCTGGGATGGCCCTTGCCGAGGCCGAAACAACCGTGATCGATCAGCGCCAGGCGAATCAGGAGCAGCGGATCGATCAGGGGATTGCGAGTGGGCAGCTGAATGAGCGAGAAGCAAACCGGCTGAACAAGCAGCAGGAACACGTCAACAAGATGGAAGATAGGACAAAGTCCGACGGTGTCATGACGAAAAAGGAACGGGCCAGGATCGGCGCGGCACAGAATCGTGCTTCACGCCATATCGCCCGTGAGAAACACGATCGTCAATTGAAGCGGCATCATTAAAACGAAGTCTGCGATTGAAGCAAGATGAGGGGCTCACGACTCGAGTCGTGGGCCCCTCGTTTCTTTCAGCCAGCGGAACTTACCGCCCGTGACCGCCGCGATCGGTGTGACGATCTACTTGCCGATCTGCATGGCGATCCATTTGCCGGTCTTGCTGCCGATCCATCTGTCGATCCTGCTGTCTGTCAGCTTGGCGATCTTGCTGCCGGTCCGCCTGTCGATCCTGTTGTCTGTCTGCCTGCCGATCTGCTTGCCGATCAACCCGGCGATCTTCCTGTCGGATATCCGCCTGGGCGAATACCACGTTTGGCAGGACGGCCGGGGCCGCTATAGCCATGACCAAGCCGGCAATCGTTCCGACTTTCAACAGATTCTTCTTCATGATGCGTGCTCCTTCTTTGTGAGAGAGTGGGAATAAGTGCGAGGTGCGGCTGTTATTGGGCGGGACCAACCGGCTCTCTCATCTGATGGTCTGCTCCAATCAACCTGTCACTGAGTAAGACGACGAGAGAAGGAAAAGGTAAACGCTCTGTATGTATTGCACGAATAAAAGGAGCCAGTCGCGGGAGGGCGGCTGGCCCTGTGTTGCAGTGGAGAGAATTATCTGAACGTGCCAGCGAGCACGGCGGGGCTCAAGCCGATGCTCACGATCTGGCCACGCACAATCACGGGAACTGATTGCCCATCCTGCGTGTTCAATTCCAATTCACCACAGAGGAGCTGCGTGGCCGGAACCGGACAAGCCGCGAGTGTCATGTTCCCCACCGAGGCACCGTTCACGAAGACGGTCTGGGGTGACGGGGTCGTGTTCGGAAGATCCTCGGCTTCCACATTGAGGCGCCGACGGTTGCTACGCTCCCGATAGTCTGCCTTGCCTGATGCCGCGCCGGACACCATCTTGGCGCTGAGGCGGACTTCTCCGCTCTGGGCGAGGGCTAATCCAGTCGATAGGGTCATCATGCCGAGGAATAAAACGCTACTGACTGAAACCGCGATAGTCTGTGAAACCTTCATGATAGGACCTCCGTTTAGGATAAGTGCCATAGTCCTTCCACGCGTTCGTCGTTGACCTCCCTCAGCGACGCGTCCCAAGAACCAAGGAAAACGTGGTTCGGGTCGGCGGAGACATGGCTGGTGAACTACTGCGAGATAAGACGGCTCTGCGGTGGTTTCGTAAACAGGAAATTAAGTAGGGGATGATTTTCCATCCATATGACTGTCTCTGCTGTAGGGAGATTGCTACAATGTGTGCAATGAGGAACCAGTCCTTGCGTGCACATCTCACACAGAGACTCCCGAAGAAGATTCTGCGGCTCTTGCGTCAGGTTGGGGCGCTGGCGGATAAACAGGGTGTCGCGCTGTACCTCGTCGGCGGAGTCGTCCGCGATCTCCTGCTGAAGCGGGAGAACTGGGATCTCGATCTCACAGTGGAAGGCGACGGGATCGCCTTTGCGCGGCTGGTGGCTGATCGGTATCGGGCTGGGCTGGCGGTGTTTGAACGGTTTGCGACGGCGCGGCTCGCGTTCCCTGATGGGCTCAAGATGGATATCGCGACGACCAGGCGAGAATCCTATGCACAGCCCGCTCTTCTGCCGACGGTTCAGCCAGCCTCGATCGAAGAGGATCTTTCTCGGCGGGATTTCACGATCAATGCCGTAGCAATGCAACTCAATTCGCTGCAGTTCGGTCGCTTGCTCGACCCCTACGGAGGGCAACGCGATCTTGGAGCGCGCATGATCCGCGTGCTGCATGCGGGTAGTTTCCAAGACGATCCCACGCGCATCTTCAGAGCGATCCGGTTCGAACAACGGTTCGGTTTCCGCCTTGAGCGCGCCACAGTGCGACTGCTTGCGCAAGCGGCCGCCACGAATCTGATCCAGCAACTTTCTGGTCCTCGATTGAAGAACGAAATCCTGTTGCTGTGCGCCGAGCACGATCCGGTTCGCGCAATTGCACGGCTAGGACAGTTGAAGTTGCTTCGCTTCCTCCACCGTCGCTTGTGCTACACGAAGAACGTGAAGCGAATGGTCGCTGCCGTTCCCAAGGCGCTCGTCTGGTGGGCGCGTCGATTCCCGGATTCTGCGATCGACAGGCCGATCGTCTATCTGATGGCCTTGTCGAGCGAGTCCGGCCCGGCCGTGGTGGCCACGATGATCCGGCGATTAGCGCTTTCACGTGAGCAGGCGAAGAGGGTGAACACTGGAGGACGTCGGGTCGATTACGCGCTGAAACGACTTACTGATAAAGGGACAGCACGGCCATCGCAGGCCTATCGTCTTTTGGCAGATTTCTCGGACGAGGTCCTCGTGCTGCTTCTCGCGAAGCAGGTTAGTAAGCAGCAGAGGGTTGGATTGAACCTGCTGAAACGACGCCTGGTGGCCTATATGAAGAACAGGACTATTAAGACGGCACTGACCGGGCGAGATCTTCAGGCGATGGGTTTGGAGCCTGGGCCAGAGTACAAGACCATCTTGGAAAAACTATTGGACGCGCGCATTGATGGAATAATCACAACCGAGGCGGACGAACGCGCTCTAGCATACAGGCTGCTCAAAAAGTCCATCCTCGTCGATCGTATCTCGTAAAGTGTACGAATCCGGGAACGAACAACGCTTCACGGTTGTCGAGCGCGCATCCTGCCTAATTCAGGGAGGTGATGGAGAGAGACACTTCGTTCGGCAGCAACAGCGTCACGTTCGCCTGGTGCGTGGGGTCCGGTTGAATGAGGGCAAATAGCGGCACTGGCTGAGGTACGTTGCTCGGCGGCAAGGTCAGTAGAACCGGAAAGTCGAGCAGCGGTGACACCGTCGTCAGACTGGCCAGGCGAAGACGAAAGGCCATGAGAATGTCGCGCAACCGACTGGTTTGATCTTCTTCCGGGAGCGCGTGGGTTGTAACAATGCCCACTTCCCAGAGCGGTCGGGTGATCGTGACGGGGAATGAGATGCCGAGTTGTAAGGCGGTGGGTGTCACGTCGATCAAGATCCCGGCCTGAATCGCCGCTTCCCTGTCGCGAAGGGCTGGAGGCATCGCAGTCCCCTCCATTAATTCCTGCCCACCTGCGTGCTCTAGTGCGAGAGGCTCTTGAGCCTGGAGAGGCTTGCGCTGTGCGGAAAGAACCTCCGCTGGTTCTTCGATGTTGGAAGGAGTGGGAATCGCGACGTCTGTGTAAGGCAAGGCTTTCACGATACCGTCGTAGACCGCTCGGGCTGAAGTAGACCAGGCCTCATTGAAGGGGCGGCCCCCGAAGGCTGCTTCGGCGGCTTTCTTCTCGTCGTGGGTCAAAGCTTTGGGTGGTGGTGTGTTAGTCATGCTATAAAAATAAGCCTCTTTAGTGGGATGTCAAGGGCTGGTACGTTTGACGCTGACTCAGAATCAGTTATTCCGGCAGTGGTTTGCCCCTGGTCTCCGGTGCAAAGAATAAGACCGCCAATCCTGCCAGATAGATCAATGCCACGGTGCTGGCAGCTCGGCCAAATGTGCCCAGCGTTGTGACAAGCCAGCCTGTCAGGAATGGCGAGGCGGAGGCTAGGAGACGTCCCGCATTGAAGCAAAATCCGGCGCCGGTGGCACGAAGTCTGGTCGGATAGAGTTCGGGAAGATAAATGGGAAACCCGCTAAAGATGCCGTTGTTAAAGAAGCCGAGGATCGGCAGCAGCGTGAGCACGCCGCTGTAGCTGGTTGGTACGAGAAAGGTGATCGGCAGCATCACGAAGCTGCCCACGCACATGAAGGCGAAGACAGGCCGGCGGCCGAAGCGATCCGCCAGCGGGCCGAAGCCCAGATAGCCGAAAATCGCCCCCGCATTCAGAGCCATAATGGCGTAGCTGACGTATTTCGTCAGGGCAGCGGGATCCTGTCCCTTCAAATCTGGCAGCTCGCGGATGAGTGTCGGTGCCCAGTTCGTCGCACCCCAGAGGCCAAATACGGCCACGAACGCTAAGGCCGAACCCACCAAGGTTCCTCGCCGTAAATTGCCCTCAAAAATCGCGGAGAGTGGAATGGTTTCTTGCGTATGGGCATGAGTCCAGCGTTCCGGTTCCTTCACCCACCAGCGAACGAAGAGGGCCACAAATGCAGGCAGGATGCCGACGAGAAAGAGCCCTCGCCATCCGTACGTTTCTTTGAGCGTAAGATTGAATGTGGCGGCCAGAAAGAACCCGACGGCCCAGGCGGATTGGAGAATCCCTGCAGCCTTCGCTCGCTTTTCTTCCGGCCAGGTTTCCGCGACGATCGCCGCGCCTGCCGCCCACTCACCGCCGATGCCGAGCGCCGTCAGGAATCGATAGATGGCGAGGTGCCACCAGGTCTCTGATAACGCAGCAGCTCCGGTGAAAACGGCATAGATGATGATGGTCGCGATCAAGACCTTGGTCCGACCGAAGCGGTCGGCCAGGATGCCGAATGTAATTCCGCCGATGGCCCAGCCGATAAGAAAAATCGAAAAGATGATCCCGCCGTACCAGCCGATTTGTTCCGTTGTCGGTGGCCCGCTCGCTGAGTGGAGGAGATCGTGCAGCGCCGGGTGAAGAACGATCGCGTAGATGGTCGCGTCCATCGCATCGAAGACCCATCCGAGCCAGGCAACGAAGAGGACGAGCCACTGGTAGCGTGTGACGCCCTGTCGCCAAGACTGTTTGCTCACGAGGGCCTCTCGTATCGAGGAGCCCGGAACGGATAAGTGCTGAGTGCTGAGTGCTGAGTCGCGAGTGACAGCATGGATGGCGCCAGGCTAAGGAGCTTCTGCCTGGGAGTCAAGGTGAAGCCTGTTGGAGCCCCATGCTATAGTCGCCCGCTATGGCACGAATCGACTTCTACCGAGTGTTGGGGGTCTCGCGCGACGCGTCCGACGATGCGATCAAGAAGGCTTACAGGAAGCTGGTCTTTCAGCACCATCCTGACCGTAATCCCGATAGCACGCAGGCCGAAGCCAAGATCCGTGATCTCAATGCCGCCTACGAAGTCGTCGGCGATCCGGAGAAGCGCCGGAGCTATGACCGGCTCAATTGGGGAGATGAACCGGCGCGGGATGAAGCTGCCGACCCAGCCGTCATCCTCGACGAGATGGAGAAGAAGCTCTTCGATGAAGGGCGCAAGGAAGTGTTCGCGGTCTTGATGAAAGACATGAAGCGGATCAAAGCCGAACTCGCTGTGATTCGTGAGCGGACCGTGGCAGATCAAGGGTACGACACGTTTAAGGAAGAGACCATTCGGGAGAGGGCATCGGAAGTCATGGCGGAGCTTGTCACAGCTGAGATGGAGAGGCGCAAGCAGCGGCTCGTCGAAGTGGCGACGGAGATGTTGCTGTCCCAAGGTGTGGTTAAACGAGACGATGAGGGAGGCGTCAAATCGCTACGCGGACAGCTTGAGGAGGTGTTCCGTAGAGGACGGATGAAGGGTTTTTCCGCCGCGCTGGAGCTGTTCTACGAGAGGAGATAGGGCGTCAATCGTCATTGGTCAACCGCCAACCGATGGATAGATGGGAAAGTGCTCTTCACGTTTGACGAATGACCATTGACGTTATTTCGAGAGTGGTCCCGCCACCCACTTCCCTGCCTGCATTACTCCCATAATTCTGCTGCGGTCGCGGAGCAGGTCAATGCGACGAAGCGGATTTCCCTCGAACAACAGGAGATCCGCCAGTTTCCCCTTCTCGATCGTTCCCACTTGGTCCTGAATCCCGATCAAGCGTGCGGCAGTGGAGGTCGAGGCGAGAATCGCCTGCATCGGGCTCATCCCGAAGGCGACCATCCGCTCGAGTTCCTGGGCATTCTCTCCGTGAAAGTTAAAAGGCGTCCCCGCATCCGTCCCCATCGCAATCTGGATGCCGTCCCGCAGGGCTTTCTTGAAACTCACCTGATGGCGCTTCGTCATGGATTTTGCTTTGTCCAAGGCGCTTTGGGGAATGCCGCATCCGAGTCGGCAGGCGGCAGTGGTGGCTAGTGCAGAGAGTGTCGGCACCATGAAGACACCCTGCCGTTTCATCATGGCCGCGGCTTCTGTGTCCATGAGCGTGGCATGCTCGATCGAATGGACTCCGGCACGGATAGCATTCTTTATCCCCGACGATCCATGGGCATGGGCGGCGACTTTCCTCCCGGCTTGCTGTGCCTCATCCACGGCGGCCTGGAGTTCCTCCACGGTCATTTGCGCCTGGTCCGGCGAGGTGCCGGGCGTGAGGACGCCGCCTGACGCGATGATTTTAATGACGGTGGCCCCGGCGGCGATTTGCGCGCGTACGACGGAACGAACTTGTTCTGTCCCTTCCACTTCCTGACCGATAAAGCGGGCGTGGCCGCCAATCATGCAAATCACCAGGCCTGCTCCGACAATGCGAGGCCCGGGAACGAGACCTGTATCGATAGCCCGTTGCAACGTAAAGATAGAGTGGTCTCGCGACCCTACGTCGCGCACGGTGGTAAACCCTGCCTCCAAGGTCTGTCGCGCCGCCTGGCTCGATTTCAGCAATGTCAGCGCGGGCGTCTCTTTGGCGATCGCCTCGACGACATCCGGTTCAGCACCGAGGCAGAGATGCACGTGACAGTCGATTAAGCCTGGTAATAGAGTCAGTCCTCGGCCATCGATCTTGGTCGCACCATGTGGGATGGAGAGGTCTCGACCCGATCCGACAGCGGCAATCGTGGCGCCGCGAACGACAACCGTGGCTCGTTCGATCGTCCGACCGGTCCCGTCAATGACGCGCACTGAGCGAATGGCAAGGGACTTTATCATGGCATATCGAGGAGACGGGTGATGAGGAGGCTCCTTACATTGCCGGATTTGTCGTTGGGGTTTTGTCCTGAGGGACGGGTGCCGGTTGCATGTGATCAGCCAGCGTCAGGGCGAAGAACAAGTAGGCAGCCATGGCGAGAAAGGCAAAGATCCCGGCAGCGATCATCCAGAGTGATGGTTTGTTCTTCACGCGATCGATGTCCTCTGCTGTCAAGAGGGTCTACGGCTATAGACCCGTGAGGCTGCCTGGAGTGCGACTCCGGGAGTGGAAAGCCCGCCGCCGCGGATAAACAGTTTTTCCAGCGCATTGAGCAGGGTCAAGACATGAGCTTCGGTCGATGATTCACCCATCAAGCCGATGCGCCAAACCTTCCCCTTGAGTGGACCGAGCCCGCCGCCGATTTCAATGCCATAGGTCGAGAGCAAGTTCGCTCGTACCTCGGTTTCAGGAATAGGAGGGGGGATTGTGACGCAAGTCAACATCGGCAACCGATGCCCCGCCGGGGGAAGGGAAATGAGTCCGAGTTCGGTCAAGCCCGCGACCAAGGCCTCGCTATTGAGTTGATGGCGAGCGAAGCGGGCGGGCAATCCCTCTTCTTCGACGAGTCGTAACGCTTCCCGCAGGGCATAGAGCATGGAGATCGGCGCTGTGTGGTGGTAGGCCCTGGCGCCTTCGGCCCAATAGTCCGCGATCAAGGCCATATCCAAGTACCAACTCTGGCAGGGGGTACGCCGGGCTTTGATGGCGCCCAATGCACGGTCGCTAAGGGTGAAAGGAGACAACCCAGGCGGACAGCTCAAACATTTCTGCGTGGCGCTATAGCAGACATCGATACCCCAACGATCGATCTCGACCGGCGCGCCTCCCAGCGAGGTCACGGCATCGACGACGAAGAGCGTGTCATGGTCGCGGCAAAGGCGGGCAATCGGCTCAAGCGGCTGCCAGGCGCCGGTCGAGGTTTCGGCATGGACGATGGCCACAGCTTTGACCGGGCTGGATCGTCGCAATGCCGTCTCAATGGCCTCTGGTTCGATGATCTGTCCCCAGGGGGCTTCAATCCGGATAGCTTTGCCGCCGCAGCGTTCAACCATAGTGGCGAGGCGTGTGCCGAACACGCCATTGACTCCGACGATCACCGCATCGCCCGGCTCAACGATATTCACGATCGCAGCCTCCATTCCGGCTGAGCCGGTGCCGGAGACTGCGATAGTGAAGCGGTTTTCGGTCTGAAAGACGAGGCGCAACAAGGCTTGGATATCGTCCATAAGTGCAAGAAAGGCTGGGTCCAAATGGCCGAGCAGAGGAGTGGAGAGGGCACGCAGGACTCGCGGATGCACCATACTCGGCCCTGGACCAAGGAGCAACCGGCGTGGGGGGATAAAGTTCCGAACTGGCATATCACTCCGAATCTAGTTCATTTGGTCTATTTGGTTTGTCTGGTTTGTTTGGTTGTAATCAACTAATCCGACCAGATAGACCAGACAGACCGAGCCCTTTAAGAAAGTTCCTCAGTATAGCGGAGTTCAATCGCTTTCGGCCACGGGTATTCTGAAGGGTCTCCTTCGTCGCCTAGTCATTTCGAGGGGGTTTCGAGCTAGAAAAACAGCATGTTATAGTCTCAAGGATTATGGAACCTGCCACGCTCGCTCTCAATGATCCGCAGCAGTCCAAGTCCTGGTGGCGAGCCACAGATGTGCCGCCGACGGTCGGGGTCTATTCCGGGCGGTTCTCGCCCATGGTCACACTGTTGTCCGCGCTCTTTCTCACGGTGGCTCTGGGGTCGGTGGTGGGGCTGTCGACATCGGGATCTAAACTGGATCGGATCGAGTCACCCGAGCAAGCGCTCAGCCTGATGGTCAGTCGGACCAGGGATGTGGAGGAGGGACTCAAGCATACGCCTCAGTGGGAACAGCAGCTCTTGGCTTGGGCTTCCAGCGGCGACGAGGCTGAACGGGCGCACGAAATTGAATGGTATCAAGAACTGGCGAAGACTTCCGAGGACCCATTGGTCCTACTTCAGTTGGCGATCCTCCAAGCCGAGGCCGGCCATATCTCGCAGGCACTCCTCTCGGCGCATGAATGGGCCAAGGCAGAAGACCCGCTTCCTCTGTTCGCCGATCTGGTGATGGCCGCTTATGGCGAAGGACCGGTGCATGACGCGGACAAGTATGTCTTGTGGCAAGCAGAGCTGGCAGATGCGTTGCCTGCCGGCTGGTTTTACGATCGCCTGGCTGAACGCCTGGCACGCCGTGCCAACGATGCCGCACTCCTGGCCAGGGTTCAAGAACAGGCCGCTGTGCGTGTCGATCGCCAGTTTACCCAGTCGCATCGCTTGACGCTTGTTGAACTTGGCGCGATGACCGTCGGCACTGTGGTGTGCGTGCTGCTCTGGCTCAGACGGAATGAGCCGTCCAGTTTCATTCGCCTGCATGAACCGGGTGTGCCGCCGCCGTGGCCTGGCGGCATCGGCGCAGCGGTGTTGCTGCGCGGAGGCGCGATCGGCGCTATGGTCACGGCGGTGTTTTTACTCTACGCACCGCCCGACAATGCCTCGCTCCGGGCGCTGGCTATTCCGCTGTCGAATGTGCCATTGCTTCTCTTGGCCTACTATCATCTCTTCCGGCCATCCGGCATGACGTTCGATGCCGGCTTTGGGCTGGAAATCGGATGGGCCAATGTCGGGCGTCTGGTGGCCGCGGTGTTGGCGGTGGTGGCAGCCGGTTTGTGGGGCGGGTGGGTCATGGATCGGTTGTCGGAACCGTTCCATCTCACGAGTCACTGGGTCGAATGGTTCGACGCAGATCTCGTCTGGGCTACGCCTTCCCTGACGGCCATCAGTTTAGTCGAATACGTGGTCTTTGCGCCGCTGTTCGAGGAACTCGCGTTTCGTGGATTGCTGTTCGCGATTCTCCGCCGCAAGTTCCGCTTTCTACCGGCTGCGTTGATCAGTGCCGGTATCTTTGGTGTCGCCCATGGCTATGGATTGGTGGGGTTACTGAGTGTCTGTTGGAGCGGCGTGCTCTGGGCTTGGATCTACGAAAAGACTGGAAGCCTCCTGCCCGGCATTCTCGCCCATGCGATCAACAATTTGTTGGTGTGCTTAGCAGTAATGGCCCTCCTCCGCTAGCAGGATGGTGAAAATGCCTTCCAGCGTCGTTCTCGGCTCGGCGGAATCCTCAACGTACCCCTGAGGGTACGCCTCCGGTTCCTTCTCGCCTCGGGCCTTGCTGGAAACCATTTTGACCATCCTGCGCTTCTACTCCGCCCGCTGACTCGATCAACGCAAGAGCCTCGTATAATTCTGGGTGCCTCAGAGTATAGCCGAGCCCTGCTCGAAGCTTGGCGTTACTGATCCGTTTTCCCGATAAGCGGTCTTCTTTTACTGCTGTTGCTACCACACCCCATCGCTGCTGCGCAGTTGCGCAGATCTCACTCCAAAGATAAGGCGTGCCGTCGCTGACGTTGTAGGTCTCGCCAGGCGTCCCGTGCTCCAATGCTGCGAGGCAGATTGCGGCCAAGTCTTCCACATGAATCAGGTTGACGTACTTGTGCAATGGGCCGACGCGGCCGGTTCTGATCCAGTCGATGGGATTGCGGCCTAGACCATAGATGCCTGCCACACGAAGGACGATCGCGCCACAGTTGGTACGCAAGAACTCTTCTCCCTGAACTCGTTGCTTGGTCAGGTTGATCGGGGCTGATTCGTCAATCCAGGGTGGAGGATATGCAGTCGAGTGACTCGGTGCATCGTAAGCTGACGTGCTTCCTAAGACGACAATGCGCCGAGACGGCGCGTCGAGTGTGCGTGCGAAGGCCCGCACCTGTTCGAGCGGTGTGGCCGGAAAACACCAGATGAGATCGGCGTCTGCAGGAATGTTCTGCCAGGTCGAGGGGTCCTCCAAATCGAACTTCAGTTGCTGTTCGGAGGGGATACTTGCGAGATTGTGCGGGGGATTCCTGCTGGTGGCATGGACAGTCCTGCCTTGGGAGGCTTCCGTTTTGTGCAACACACGTCCCGTATAGCCGGACCCCAGCACCACGAGCGGTGATCTTGCCTGTCGCGTCACTCGATACCCCCCCCCATCTGTACGGCTGGGCCATCTTTTCACAGTCGCGTATAATGACACAACTGTTGTCTCAGTAAGGAAATCGAATTAGAATGCCTCCTATGAAATCCATTGCGTCACTGTTGTCAATCATCGCCCTCGGGTTCGGACTCTTAGGCTGTCCCAGCGGTGGAGGCGGCGGGGCTAGTGGACCTGGAACCGCAAGTGGATCGTTCACACGGGTTGCGTTAGTGCCGAATCAGACGGACAATACTGTGTCCGTGTTTTTGGTCGATGATGCGAACGGCCGGCTCAGGCCCCGCGGGTATGTCGTCTCAGGGGCGAGTCCTCGTGCCATCGCGGTGCATCCATCCGGAAATTTTTTTTACACGATCAACGGCGTATCCAATGACGTTTCGGCGCATACCATTTCGTCGACCGGACTGGCGACTACCGTGACTGGTTCCCCCTTTTCCCTTACCAGCGCAACCGGCCCAACCGCAGTGGCTGTTTCACCTAACGGCTTATTTCTGTTTGTCGCAAATCAAACCACTAGTAACGTTTCGGTGCTCTCCATCAACCAAACGACCGGCGCATTGGCAGAAATCTTCGGTTCCCCTTTCTCACAGCTGTCGGCAGTGGGTCCCACTGCTATAGCCGTCCATCCGTCCGGCAACCTACTCTTCGTGACCAATAACAACGGTAGCCCAGGGACGTTGTCAGTCTTTATTATTGAATCGATCGGCTCTCTGACCCCGGTTGCTGGATCTCCCTTCCCGGTTGGACTCAATCCGCAAGCCCTCGCCTTGAACGCAACCGGGACCGTTGTGTATGTGGCAAACAAAGGAGGCCATAGCATCTCGGCTTTTTCGGTGGATCAAAATACCGGAGATCTGTCGCTGTTCGATACCGAGCCGTTTCCCAACGGCACGGCACCTTCCAGTGTCGTGGTTGGTCCTGGAGGACAATTCCTCTATGTTGCCAATTCCGGCACAGGGACCATCGGATGGGTTCCCATCGACCCAGTGACTGGCACATTGAGCGCGGGCGGTACAGCTGCGACGGTGGCCAACCCGCAATTTATCCGGATCGATCCAGCAGGAAGAACATTGTACGCGACAGACAGTACCTCGAACCTGGTGTCTTTCTTCTCCGTCGATCCCTTGGCGGGCCCACTCACGCCGGCTGGAACGAGAGCCATGAGGGACGGCTCTGCCGCCTTGGCATTCGTCAGCGGAACTGCCGCTGTCACGCCCACGCCCACCTTCGCCTATGTCGCGAATGCCGGTGATCATACTGTGTCGGCTTTTGCGATTACTCCTGCTACCGGCTTCTTGACAGAACTCGTCGGCGTCGGCTCGCCCTTTTCAGTTGCACCCGCCGCTCCAGTCGCGTTGTCCGCCGATCCCTTCAGCCGGTTTGTCTTTGTTGGGAACAGCGGAACGGATAGCCTGTCGGCGTTCACGATCAATAACACAACGGGGAGCCTGACTGGAATTACCGGCTCGCCGTTTTCTTTGACCCCGGGCACGAGCCCACAATCTGTGGCGACCGATCCCTCAGGGCGGCATCTGTACGTTGTGAACCAGGGCAGTCACAACGTGTCGGCGTTCTCTATCGCATCTGGGACCGGAATCCTCACCACCGTGACTGGGTCGCCCTTTTCAACTGGGGGGACCGGGCCGCGTGCAGTCGCGGTAGAACCCTCGGGGCGCTTTGCCTATGTCGTGAATGCCACGTCGAATGATGTGAGCCTGTTTTCTATTCAGCCGAACGGAGCGCTGGGCGTTGGAGTGGTTCTCCCGCTGGCCGCCACAGCGGCGCGGTGGGCGATCGTGACCGATCCTACAGGTCGGTTTCTCTACGTGGCGAATAACGGTACCACTACAGTTACCGTATCCGCCTATCTTATCAATGCCGCGGATGGCTCGTTAACAGAGGTTGGCAGCTCGCCATTTTCTGCCGCACCCGGCATTGGTCCGGTTTCGTTGTCTGTCGATCCTCTCGGTCGGTTTCTTTACGTCGCAAACAAGACCTCAAGCGATGTGTCGGCTTTCGCCATCGATCAAGCAACTGGTGTGCTTTTGGCGATCGGTTCATCGGTTCCCGCCGCGTCCCCTCAATCGATCTCCGTGGATCTGTCTGGTCGGTTTGTCTACGTCGCCAACGGATTTCCGAACAACGATGTGTCGGCCTTCGCCATTGATCAAACGACCGGCGTGTTAAGCGCAGTGGCGGGATCCCCCTTCCTCTCGGGCATCAATCCCTCTTCGATCACCACAGTCGGGCGGTTCTGAGCAACTGATGGCTTTGCCATCTCTGTGGTAACATGCAGGGCGCTATGCCCCTCTCTATTTTTCATCCGGTTATTGCCGAGTGGTTTCACCGGCAGGTTGGTCAACCTACTAATGTTCAATCTCAGGCTTGGCCGGCCATTCAATCGGGAACTGACGTTCTGATTGCCGCGCCGACCGGTTCCGGTAAAACCTTCGCAGCATTTCTCTCCTGCATCAATCACCTCTTCACACAAGCTCTTGCGCGTGAACTCGACGACCACACGCAGGTGCTTTATGTGTCGCCGCTGAAAGCGCTCAGCAACGACATCCAGAAAAACCTCCAGCAGCCGCTGGCTGAGATCGGTACCGCAGCGTTGTCTGCCGGGCTCTTGATGCCGGAACTCCGTGTATTGGTCCGCACCGGTGACACGCCGATGAGCGATCGCCAGCAGATGCTCAAACGGCCACCCCATATTCTCGTCACGACGCCGGAGTCGCTTTTTATTTTATTGACGGCAGAGAAGAGCCGCCGAATACTGCAGACGGTCCGAACCGTCATCGTCGACGAAATCCACGCGGTTGCGCCGAATAAGCGCGGCGCCCATCTGGCTCTGTCGCTGGAGCGATTGGAAGCGCTGACGCTCACGAAACCTCAGCGCATCGGGCTCTCCGCGACCCAACGGCCGATCGAAACCATCGCGCAGTTCCTCGTCGGGAATCGCGAGCCTTCACCCCTTACCCCTTACTCCTTACCCCTCACGGCTCCCTGCACCATCATCGATGTGGGGCATAAGCGTGAGATGGATCTGGCTGTGGAAGTGCCGAAGGATGAACTGAGTGCCGTGGCCACGAACGCCATTTGGGCCGATATCTATGATCGCGTCGCCGAACTGGTCCGGCAACATCGTTCGACCTTGGTCTTCGTCAATACGAGGCGTCTTGCTGAGCGAGTATCGCACTCCCTGGAAGAGCGGCTGCGGGACTTAGGCGCCGATGCCGTCGCGGCGCACCATGGCAGCCTCTCGCGCCAGATTCGCTTGTCGGCTGAGGAACGGCTCAAAAGCGGCAAGACGCGCGTCGTCGTTGCCACGGCTTCGTTGGAACTCGGCATCGATATCGGCGCCGTGGATCTTGTCTGTCAGATCGGTTCGCCTCGCGCGATCGCTACCTGTCTGCAGCGGGTTGGCCGGGCCGGTCACTGGATCAAGGCCATTCCCAAGGGCCGTCTGTTTGCGATGACGAGGGATGACTTGCTCGAATGCGCAGCGCTGATACGTGCAATTCGGATAGGAATCTTGGATTGCATTGCTGTGCCGCCGGCCCCGCTCGATATTCTAGCGCAGCAATTGGTGGCTGCAGCGGCGACGCAGACTTGGCAGGAAGACGACCTGTTCGATCTCTGTCGACGGGCCGATCCCTATCGGGCCTTGGCTCGTTCGGAGTTCGATCAGGTGTTGCGGATGTTGGCGGATGGGATTGCGACGAATCGCGGGCGGGGTCTGGCCTATCTGCATCACGATCGGATCAATCGCCGCGTCAAAGGCCGGCGAGGAGCGAGGCTGACGGCGATCACCTCCGGCGGGGCCATTCCGGACACTGCGAACTATGCCGTGGTTGCGGAACCTGAAGGTACGGTCGTGGGATCGGTCGATGAAGACTTTGCGGTGGAGAGTCTGGCCGGCGACATCATGCTGCTGGGCAACACGTCCTGGCGGATCAAGGGCGTGGAAAAGGGCAAGGTGCGAGTGGAAGATGCTCATGGAGCACCACCCAACATTCCCTTCTGGCGTGGCGAAGCGCCGTCGCGCACGGCGGAGCTTTCGGCTGAGGTGGCCCGCCTGCGGGGCGATCTCGATGGTCTGTTGTTTTCCGGCAATTCACTCAGCACCCAGCACTCAGCACTTCGCTGGCTCCAACAAGAGTGTGGCATGGATCAGCGCGGAGCACAGCAGGCTATCGAGTATGTGCTGACAGGCAAGGCGGTGCTTGGAACCGTGCCGACGCAACAGACGATCGTTGCGGAGCGGTTCTTCGATGAAAGCGGCGGGATGCAGTTGGTCTTGCATACGCCGTTCGGGGGCCGGATCAACCGGGCCTGGGGTCTCGCCTTGCGGAAGCGGTTCTGCGTGACCTTCGATTTCGAATTGCAGGCTGCGGCGACCGACAACGGGATCGTCATTTCGCTTGGCGAGAAGCACAGTTTCCCCCTCGATTTGGTATTCGGATTCCTCCACAGCCATACGCTTCGCGAGATCTTGCTTCCCGCCGTGCTCCAGGCGCCGATGTTTGTGACGCGCTGGCGCTGGAATGTCAGCCGCGCGTTGGTGTTGCCGCGCTTCTCCCATGGCAAAAAGGTTCCCCCGCAGATTCAACGGATGAAGGCGGAGGATCT
Organism: Nitrospirota bacterium; assembly: GCA_016200355.1. Lineage (GTDB taxonomy): Bacteria > Nitrospirota > Nitrospiria > Nitrospirales > Nitrospiraceae > Palsa-1315. The sequence goes on along the minus strand of JACQEY010000078.1, from coordinate 1,482 downwards.
TCTGGGCGCCGTCTTCCCTGATGCGATGGCCTGTCAGGACAATATCGTCGGCGAGCGGACTCGCCAGATCCCGGATCATCCGCTCGTGAACGAGACGTTGCGGGACTGTTTCACCGAGGCGATGGATCTCGACGGGTTGACTGCGCTCCTCAAGCTGATTGAAGCCGGGGCCATCAACTGTGTGGCGGTCGATACGCCGATGCCGTCTCCGTTCTCGCACGAGATCTTGAATGCCAACCCCTATGCGTTTCTCGACGATGCACCGTTGGAAGAGCGGCGTGCGCGGGCGGTGGAAATGCGGCGCACGCTTCCGGTTCAGCTGGCCGGCGAGGCCGGGGCATTGGACCCGGCAGCGATTGAAGAGGTACAACGGGAGTCATGGCCCGTGGTGCGCGATCCGGATGAATTGCATGATGCGTTGCTCACGTTGCTTTGGCTGCCGGTCGAGGAGGCACAGGACTGGGCGATCTACTTGCCGCGCTTAATCAACGAGGGGCGCGCGGTTGAATTGGTGGCGAGAGGCGAGGGGCGAGAGGCAAGGGGGTGGGTGGCCAAGGAAAATCAGGTCCGAGTTGAAACGATGTTGGCGAATGGCGACGAGGCGACACTCGATGCCATTGTCCAAGGGTGGATGGAATCTATTGGCCCAACGACGGCGATCGAACTCGCGACGCGATTGCATCGTTCGACTCAGGCGATCGATCAATCATTGGTTCGCCTCGAAGCATCAGGCCAAGTTCTCCGCGGCCAGTTTCGACCTAACTCAGCACTCAGAACTCAGCACTCAGAACTGTCGGGCACCGGCGTGCCCGAATGGTGTCATCGCCGTCTGTTAGCCCGCATTCATCGTTTAACCATTGGCAGATTGCGAAAAGAAGTTGAGCCGGTGACCGCAGCCGAGTTCATGCGATTTTTATTTCAATGGCAACATGTTTCCCCTGGGTCGCGTCTCCATGGCGAGGCCGGTCTCTTGAATGTCGTCGCGCAGTTGGCCGGATTTGAAGCTGCAGCCTCGGCCTGGGAGCCGCATCTGCTCCGGACGCGGCTGGCGAAATATGAGCCGGAGTGGATGGACCGACTCTGTCTGAGCGGGGCAGTCAGCTGGGGTAGGCTGTCTCCTCATCCTCGGCTCGCGCGTGTCGGCGATCTTGAACGACGCCGGATCATTCCGACGAGTGTGGCGCCAATTAGTGTCTTTCCACGAGAGGAGAGCGAATGGTTGAGGGCTGTTTCCCACGATGATGCCGCATCATACGGGCCTGACCTGTTTGCCCAGTTGAGTTCCGTGGCGCAAGACCTGCGTCGTGTCTTACACGAGCGAGGTGCGAGCTTCTTTGCCGACCTTGTGCGGATGACCAACCATCTTCCGACAGAAGTAGAAGAAGGACTCTGGGAACTCGTGGCCGCCGGCTTAGTCACGGCTGACGGCTTCGACAATCTCCGTGCCCTCATGGACCCGCGCCGCCGCCGTGCGGAAGGACG
>JACQEY010000084.1 GCA_016200355.1 Nitrospirota bacterium | reverse complement strand
GAGGAGGGCGTCGTCCCGGGCGGCGGCGTGGCCCTGCTCCGGTGCATTCCGGCCCTTGAGAAGATCAAGCTGGAACACGATCAGCAGGTGGGCATCAACATCGTGCGGCGTGCCCTGGAAGAGCCGATCCGGCAGATCGCCCAGAACGCCGGGCTGGAAGGCTCGGTGGTGGTGGAGCGCGTCAAGAAGGAAAAAGAGACGGCGGGCTTCGATGCCGGCTCAGAGAAGTACGTGGACATGCTGGAGGCCGGAATCATCGATCCGACCAAGGTGACCCGGTGCGCCCTGCAGAACGCGGCCAGTGTGGCCGGGCTGATGCTCACGACCGAGGTCATGGTGACCGAGATCCCCGAAGAGAAGAAGGCGCCGGCGATGGGCCACCAGCACGGCGGCGGCGGCGGCGGGATGGAGGGGATGTACTACACCCTCCCTGCTTGAGAAAGCACGAAGGCCCTCGGAGGACATCCTCCGGGGGCCTTCTTCATTTGGTGCCCCGGCCGACCCCTCTCCCCACCGATTTAACCTTCCGGCGCGTCAAGGTGTCTCATAGAGCATGACGGATCGCTCGGAGGCGTACGACAAGCTCTGCTACCTTTGGCTGGCTTTGAAATAGCATATTTGCTATAATGACAACGGCGAACTGGCAAGTCACGTTCTACAGCGCAGCGTTTCAGAAGGAGTTGCTTCTGCTGCCTGCCGGTTTCGTGGCGCGCTTTCTGCGATATGCCGAGCGCATGGAATTGTATGGCTCCGACCTTGGAATGCCGCATACCCGGGCCATGGGCGACGGCCTTTTCGAGCTCAGGCTCAAGGCCGCGGAAGGCATTGCCCGAGTGTTCTACTGCACACTTGTCGGACGAAGGATCGTCATGCTGCACCAGTTCGTCAAAAAGTCTGAGAAGACTGCACGGAAAGAACTCGATATCGCGCGAAAGCGCATGAGAGAGGTGAAAGATGCGGAACAGCCTTAAAGACTTCAAAGCCCGGGCACTTGCGCGCCCAGACGTGCGCCGCGAATACGAAGGGCTCAAGGAGGAATTCGAGCTTCTAGACGAGATACTCAAGGCGCGGGCCGAGGCGGGACTCACTCAGGCTGAGCTCGCGGCCCGAATCGGAACCACTCAATCCGCGGTAGCCCGTCTGGAAACTGCAATGGGGAAGCACTCCCCGTCCATCGGAACTCTTAAGCGGTATGCCTCGGCGCTGGGGTATCGACTCCAAGTCCGCTTGGTGAAAGAGCAGGGTCTACCCCCGCGTTCAATACGGACACACGCAAAGGTCGCGCGCGCCGGTTAGCGCCACGTTAGAATAAACTTGGCCACTTTATTTAGGAAAGGCCCTTGGAGGACGTCCTCCGGGGACCTTTTCATTTGGTGCCCACTCGGCTGGCCTGCGCTGTGGAGATTCTTGACAAGCCGTCAAAATCAGATGAGAATCGCACAATCGCTTCCAGTCTCGCAGGAGCGGGATATACCAGTCAGTATACGCATGAGTTAGACACCTTCGAGACTATAATGGAACAAGAAAGACGACGGCGAAGTTGGCGGCGCTCCATAGGACTGTGGGACGAACGCTTGAGGACCCTCAGTCCCGATACTTTGACCCTGCGGTAGTGTTGGAATTGTTCGCGCGGTGGTCTCCCGTCCGTGATGCCCTCCGATCTGGATTCCCGCTGATTTTGGGCGATCTACCGGTCCGCGCGACGCCCACCCCAAGCGGGACAACAGACCATGAAGGGCGCGGCTACATCACGAGGCAGCACATTGAGCAGCTCCACGGCGATATGCAGTACGCTCTTGATGCGTTGGCTGCCGCCGAGGCATCTTCCAGAGGGCTTCGTTCCATGGGTGCCGACAAGTCGAAGAATACCGGTCGAACGCTCTGGGACTTCCTGGCGTCGCTGTTAGAGAACCGGACAGTTCTCTATTGGACAAACGCTGTGGCATGGCTCCTCGTTGTCGCTACCTTCGCTGCGATGTACTCCGGTTTTCTTTCGGTCCAAATCAAGGGGCTCTCGAAGCCTTCTGGCGGCACCACCTCACCATTCGTGCACGGGTGGGCTCTCCCCGCAAATACGAGCCCCTCGGACTGCGACCACATTACCCTTCAGGCGTTGCAAAGCGCCAACCCTATTAAGATCGAAGACGCGGATATAGAGGAGGGCCTGCGCACCAATATTGCAGATTTCGGACCCTTGACGGGTTGGATTTCGTGTATCAACCCCCACGAACTCACTCTCATCTACATCGGCGTCGCTGGCGATGATTTCTCGGACGGAAAGAACAAGACGGCACAACTACGGGACTTGGTTGTCTCTCGCTTGCCTCGAAAGAGCGAATAAGTCTAACCCCGCAGATAAGGGGGGACAGATTTATTTTCGATCTTGAATCCGGATTCTTCGTCCGGAAAATAAATCTGTCCCCTTTAATTCCGATGGCGTAACGGCTGGCTAGAAAAAGAGGTAACTCATGCGACGCTCTATCATTTGGTTGCCGCTATTGCTGGCCGTGGCGGTCACCACCGTCTTGACTGCCGTCCACGCGACAGCAGCGCCTCCCTCACCTGGCAAGCCCGTTGCTCAATACTCCGAGTCCGATTATTTGCTTGCCGTAGGCCGAGGAGATCTGACCAGTGGTCCATTAGTCTGCGAACGGGTCGCCGATACGGTGGCACGCGCGGCAGTGGCCAAACAGATCAGAGTCTTCATCGAGGAGACGCTCACTCATCGCCAGCACGAACGCAGCGGCCAACCCTTTGAGCAGGACATTGAGGTTGTGCTGAAGGAAACCACGAGCGAACTGCTCCAGGATGTACAGATCATTGCCCGGACGGTGGATACACCAGCCAACACGTGTACCAGCACGGCCGTGATGCCAAAGAGCCGCATCACGCAGAAGATGGCCACCAGCCCGAACACGGCCCCACCGACCCCTTAACACCTTGGGCAACAGGCACGTCTTGGTTTCAGGCAGTCGACTGCCATCCTGTCTTTGACCCGCAGCGCCACAACACTTCCTTGACCACAGCAAGTACCTTCGCCATACTACTACTCCATGCGTACACTATTCGCCATAACCCTCCTTGCCTTATTCTTCCTCCCGACGGTTTCCTCCGCTGAAGTCAAGACCATCACAGCCACGCATACATACATAATGGGTGACAACGACAGTAGGAATGATGCTCGGCAGTTATGTTTCTTGGAAGCGAAGAGAAAGGTCCTGGAGAAGGCGGGTAGTTTTATCCAGACCTCAACAGAAGTGAGAAATTTCCAACTCACGAAGGACCAGATTAGCTCCTATTCCGCAGCCGTGTTGAGTGTGGAGATCACCAAAGAGGACTTTGGCTTCAGTAACGGGCACAACACGCTGAGCCTCACGGTGAAAGCAGATGTAGACGTTGACGATGTTCAAAAGCGCTTGGCAGCTATTGTCGCAGACAAGAGCCTACAGGAACGCATTACAGCTCAGCAGCAACAAATTCAACAGTTAGAGCAGCAAGTTCAAACATTAAACTCTCGCCTAAGCGTCGCTCCCGTGCGTTCCTCTGGAGAACTTCGCAAGGAACGAACTGTTGTGTTTGGGAATATCCAGGAGTTGGAGAACATCAAAATAGCGGCGGCTCAGAGAATTACGGCGAAGACCGACTTGATCAGGCAGTATATAATCAAGAATATGACTATTGGAGAAGTTGCCCAAATTTTAGGCCAGCCGCAACAGCGCATTGGGGATAACGCCTTCTACGGTGAGAAGTGGGTGTGCTTTAATGACTCAACTCACACTGTCTCTGGCGTTGGCGAGAATGCAATTTGCTATCCTAACGAGTTGGGAAAGTAATTTTAGGGGCAGTCTCGATTTTCTGAGGGTTCGGGGGCCGGCGTTGCGCTACACGTTGAGGACGATGCAGGTGTTGGTCTTGGTGACGCCGTCCACCGCCCGGATCTTCGACATGAGCAAGTCGCTGAGCGCCTCCATGTTTTCGGCTTCGACCTGCACGATGAGATCGTAGTTGCCGCTCACGGCTCTCGTCCGCTTGAATGTTTATCGTTAACCGATATACAATAAGCACGTGATCAAGACCTTCCGTTTGCGCCGACACCGAAAGCCTGTTCCACGGTGCGCGTGTACGGCGGTTCGTGAACATCGAATCGGTGGCGCGTCGTAAGCTAGAGATGGTCGCGGCCGCCAAGAAGCTGAAAGACCTACGGAGCCCGCCGGGCAACCGGCTGGAAGCCCTGAAAGGCAACCGCGCCGGGCAGCACAGCATCCGCGTGAACGATCAGTTCCGCGTGTGTTTTCGCTGGAATGACGGCGCGGAGAATGTTGCGATCGTAGACTATCACTAAAGGAGAACTGCCATGCCCAAGAAACTGCTGCCGCCTATCCACCCGGGTGAAATCCTGCGCGAAGAATTCATGAAGCCGCTGGGTCTGTCCGCCAACGCGCTCGCGCAACGCCTTGGCGTGACGACAGCGCGTGTCAACGAGATCGCCAACGAGCGGCGCGGCATCACGGCAGACACCGCGCTGCGCCTGGGGCGCTGCTTTTCCACCACACCGGAATTCTGGATGAATCTCCAACAGCGGTATGAATTGGAAGCCGCCCGCCGGGAGGTTGGCGTGGCGGTGGAACAAAAGGTTGTGGCCCTTACCTTGGCGGGGTAGGCGTGGTGCGCTAGACGTTGAGGACGATGAAGGTGTTGGTCTTGGTGACTCCGTCCACCGCGCGGATCTTCGACAGCAGCAAGTCGCTGAGCTGTTCCATGTTTTCGGCTTCGACCTGCACGATGAGATCGTAGTTCCCGCTCACGGTGTAGGCGGCCTTGACGCCGGAGATGCGCTGGACCGTCTTATAGGCGCTTTTGGTGTGGTCGCCGGCCACTTCAATGAGGATGAACGCGGACAGGGCCATGAGGCGGTCTCCAAACCCGGCGGGGACGGTAACAGAGGGGCCTTGGCAAGTCAAGGCGGCGAAAGCCCGGCGCGCAGCCGCGCGATCCCTTCGAGAATCTCCTCATCCCGGGCCGTCATGCCGGGCAGCGTGCGCAGCAGCCGCGAGCGCACCAGCGCTTCGAGGTCATCGAGCGTCCGGATGCCCAGGCGTTCCGACAGATGG
>JACQEY010000083.1 GCA_016200355.1 Nitrospirota bacterium | reverse complement strand
GTGACCTACCGGAGGCTGAACAATATTCCCGATACCTGGGGGACGGCGGTGAACATTGTCGCCATGGTTTTCGGCAATATGGGGGAGACCAGCGGGACCGGCGTGGCGTTTACGCGGGACCCCAATTCGGGAGAACGGAAGTTTTTCGGCGAGTTTTTGTTCAATGCCCAGGGGGAAGATGTCGTGGCGGGGATCCGCACCCCCTTGCCGATCTCGGCGCTTGCGAAAAGACTCCCCCGGGCTTATAAAGACCTGGTGTTCATTTATAAAAAACTGGAAAAATATTACCGGGATATGTGCGACATTGAGTTTACGGTTCAGGAGGGAAAACTCTACATGCTCCAGACCCGGGTAGGAAAAAGAACGGCGGCCGCGGCGATTAAAATGGCTGTGGATATGTCCAGAGAGGGCATGATCGATCAGAAAGAGGCCGTCTTGAGAATTGATCCGGCCCAGCTGGATCAGCTTCTCCACCCGACCATCGATGGTTCCGCCGACCTGAAAGTGGTTGCAAAAGGGCTCCCTGCCTCTCCCGGGGCGGCCGCGGGGGTGATCACGTTTACCGCCGAGGAATCGGAGCGGATGGCGGAACTTGGGGAAAAAGTGATTCTTGTGAGGACAGAAACCTCTCCGGAAGATATCGGGGGGATGCATGCGGCCCAGGGGATTCTGACCGCCCGGGGAGGAATGACCTCCCACGCCGCGGTGGTGGCGCGCGGAATGGGAAAATGCTGCGTGGTGGGCTGCTCCAGTCTCGTGATCGACGAGGCGAACAAGACGGTCCGGATCGGCGATCTTGTTTTGAGGGAGGGGGCTTTTATTACTCTCAACGGGTCTACCGGCGAGGTGATTATCGGCAAGGTTCCGCTGGTGCGTCCGAAGTTAAGCAAAGAATTCAAGACCCTGATGGGGTGGGTCGATAAAATCCGCCGGCTGGGAATCCGGACGAATGCCGATACCCCCCATGACGCCCGGGTGGCGAGGGAGTTCGGAGCGGAGGGAATCGGGCTTTGCCGGACGGAACATATGTTTTTTAATGACGAACGGATCAAGGCCGTACGCGAGATGATTCTGGCCGATCAGACCGGGGGGAGAAAGAAGGCGCTTGCAAAGCTTCTTCCTTATCAGAAAAATGATTTTATAGGCATCTTTAAGGAGATGAACGGTTTTCCGGTGACGATCCGCCTGCTCGATCCCCCGTTGCATGAATTTCTGCCCCATACCGATGCGGAATTAAAAGCGCTTTCACTCGATATGGGGGTTTCTTTCGAAGCCCTGTCGCAAAAGAACAAATCCCTCCATGAGTTTAATCCGATGCTGGGCCACCGGGGATGCCGTCTGGGGATTACTTTTCCGGAAATTTATGAAATGCAGGTGCAGGCGATATTCGAAGCCGCCTGCGGGCTTAAAAAAGAAAAATACCGGGTGATCCCGGAAATTATGATCCCGCTTGTGGCGCATGTCCGTGAATTTGAAATGATGAAAGAGCTGGTCGACCGGATTGGAAAAGAAGTCATGGATGGCTATAAAATAAAAGTGGATTACCGGGTCGGGACGATGATCGAACTCCCCCGGGCGGCTCTTGTGGCTGATCAGATCGCGAAGACGGCGGAATTCTTTTCATTCGGCACCAACGATCTGACACAGACGACGTTTGGTTTTTTGTTTCCATCGATCAGGACGGGGTTGGCGCGTTAATCCGTTTAGGGGTCGAGAAAGGGAGATCGGCCAGAAAAGATCTGAAGACCGGTATTTGCGGAGAGCATGGCGGAGAGCCGCTTTCGGTTGAGTTCTGCCACAAAATTGGACTCCATTATGTCAGCTGTTCCCCTTACCGGGTTCCGATTGCCCGGCTGGCGGCAGCCCGGGCGGCAATCCTGTACCCCAAAAAGTAGCTTTATGGATGAAGATGAACGGATGATGAGAGGGGTTCTCCGTCTTGCCCGAAAGGGGATGGGGAGCGTGTCGCCGAACCCGCTGGTCGGAGCGATTGTCACCCGGCGCGGCAAAATCGTCGGAAGCGGCTATCATCAAAAGGCGGGAGGGCCTCATGCGGAGGTGATCGCCCTTCAAAAGGCCGGGGACAAAGCGAGGGGAGGGACCCTTTATTTGAATCTGGAGCCCTGTTGCCATACCGCCAAAAGAACCCCCCCCTGCACCGAAGCCATTTTAAAAAGCGGAATCAAAAAAGTGGTTGTGGCCATGGCCGATCCCAATCCGGAGGTTAACGGAAAAGGGATGGCGATTCTCAAAAAAGAGGGGATCGGGGTTAAGAGCGGGATTTTAAATCAGGAAGCGGAAATTTTAAATGAAGTTTTTTCCCGGCATATCACAACAGGCCTCCCTTTTGCCGCTCTGAAGATTGCGGCCACTCTGGACGGCAAGATCGCCACGGCGTCCGGGTTATCCCGGTGGATTACCGGAGAAAAGGCGAGAGAGGCTGTCCACCGGTTAAGGAATCAATACGATGCCATCCTGGTCGGAAAGGGGACGGTGATGGCCGATGATCCTGAATTGACCGTCCGTCTCCCTCAAAAGTCAAACCGGAGGCCTGTCAGGATTATTGTGGACTCAGACCTCGCCGCGTCTCCTCAATCCAGGGTGTTCCATCTCCGGGAGGGGGAGCGGGTGATTGTGGCGACCACCCGCCGGGCGGAAGATTCCAGAATAAAAAAGATGGAAAAAAGAGGGGTGGAAGTCCTCCGGATTGAAGAAAAGGAAGGGCGGGTCAGTCTCCCCTCCTTGTTCCGCCGGCTTGCGAAGATGGGGATGACCAGCGTTTTAATAGAAGGGGGGGGGAGAATCAACGCTTCGCTCCTGAACGAAGGCCTGGTAGACAAAATTTATTATTTTATCGCGCTCAAGCTGATGGGAGGAGAAGATTCGCTTTCTGCCATCGGGGGAGCCTCTCCGGCATCCCTCTCCTCCCTCCCTCATTTAAAAAAGACGAAAATTACACGGGTGGGAGAAGACATTCTGGTTGAAGGGTATTTGAGATAAGTGGTTTTCATAGATAAATAGAGAAGGAGAATAAGATGAAGAGAATGCTGTCTGTTTTTTTAATTTTGGCCATGGTTGTTTTTTCTGCGGGAAGAGCGGGCGCGGCGGAAGACCATGGTCTGGAAAACATTTTTAAAGACGCCTATTACGGCGCCGCGATCGGAGGAATATTGGGAGCCGCCGTTATGGTTTTTACTGACAGGCCGGCAGACCATTTTAATTATATCGCCTATGGCCTGGCGGGCGGCGTCATTGCCGGAACGGTTTATGGAATGGCCAATCAAACCCGATCGCTGGCCGATATGGAATCGGGAAAACTGACCTTCCGCCTCCCCCGCCCTGAAATTCAGGAAATGCCCCGTTTCGATCCTCTCGATCGGAAACGACTTTTCATCTATCTTCCCTTCATTGGGGTCCATTTCTAACCGATGTTTACCGGAATTATTGAAGGGACAGGGGTAGTCAAGAAAATTAAAAAATCGGTCCGGTCGGCCCGGTTAACCGTCGGGGGCGGAAAGGTGTTAAGCGGGCTCTCCCGGGGAGAAAGCGTGTCGGTCAACGGGGCCTGTCTGACGGTGGTGGAATTTTCAAAAACAGGTTTTTCCGCCGATGTATCGGATGAAACCCTCCGGAGGACAACCCTCGGCGCGCTCCGGGAAGGGGACCCTCTTAACCTTGAAAGGGCGGCGAAATTTTCCGACCGTATCGGCGGACATCTGGTTTCAGGCCATGTCGACGGGGTCGGCGTGATCAGAAAGATCGAACCGGTGGGAGACTCCTTTCTTTTTTTTATCGGATTAAACAAAGACCTTTTGCGGTATTGCATCGAAAAGGGGTCGATTGCCATTGACGGGATCAGCCTGACGATCAACCGGACGAACCGCCGGGGCATTTTTTTGATGATTATTCCGCATACGATGAAGGCGACGACGCTCGGCAGGAAAAATGAAGGAGACCCCGTGAACGTTGAAAACGATCTGGTCGGAAAATATGTGGAGCGGTTTGTTCAATTGAAATAAAAAGAGCCCCTTACGGGCTTTCTGACATCAGCTGATCGATTGAAATCCCGAGGATCTGAAGTTTGTAGGCGAGCATCCTTCTGCTGATCCCGAGCGTTTGAGCGGCCCG
>JACQEY010000081.1 GCA_016200355.1 Nitrospirota bacterium | reverse complement strand
TATGACGAAGTGCCGCGCGAGCTTGCGGTTCGAATCATTGAAACGCATAAGGTGGAGGCTCATGCGGCGGCGCATTGAACGTTCATCTGGTTTGTTTGGTTCATTTGGTTGATTGGGTTCAACTAGTTAGCTCCGTTCAACCAAAAAAACCAGACAAACCAAATAGACCAAACAAACCCGGCTAGTCTGTCGTCTTGAGCACCACGTAGAAGGCGCGACTTTCTCTCAGCACACGGAGCAACACAGTGTCACCTCGGCGGACCTTGGAGAGCGCGCTGCTGAATTCTCCGACCGATCCCACATCGACACGGTTCACCTCTTTGATGAGATCGCCTTCATGAAGCCCTTCCGATTGGGCCAGGCTTCCAGTCTCCACTTTGCTAATGAGCACGCCCCGGCTTTCCCGCAGCTTGAATTTATCGGCGAGCCCCTGCGTCAGATCCTGCACATCAAAGCCCAGTTTGACTTCAGTGCGTGCCTGGGGGAGCGAGGCGCTGATGGCCTGGTCCCGACGTTCAGTAAGGGCGACGTCCAGCACCAAGCGCTGCTGATCGCGGACGATCTCAACTTTTGCCGTCGAGCCTGGAAGTAATCCCGCCACGACACGAGAAAGCCGGTTCGGCGTGTCAATCACGGTGCCGTCGATACGGGTCAGGATGTCGCCGGGTTTGATGCCGACTGCCGCAGCAGGGTCCTTCTCAAAGACTTCGTTGACCAGTACTCCTTCGCCTTCGTTGACACCGAACTTGCGTGCCAACTCCACCGTGAGTGGTTGAATGCCGACGCCCAGCCAGCCTCGTGTCACCCGTCCCTGCGCCAGCAATTGCTGAATCACCTGCTTGGCCATGTTGGAGGGAATTGCGAACCCGATTCCTTGGGCAAAGTTAATGATGGCGGTATTGATGCCGATGATTTCGCCGCGAAGATTAAAGAGCGGGCCGCCTGAGTTACCGGGATTGATCGACGCATCTGTCTGAATGAAATTTTCGTAGCGCGAGAGATTGATATTCTCCCGCCCGATCCCGCTGACGACGCCGAGCGTGACCGTTCGGTCGAGGCCGAAGGGATTTCCCACGGCGAGCACCCATTGGCCAACGCGCACAGACGATGAATCTCCGAACTTTGCGCTAGGGAGTGGATGGTCGGCGGTCACCTTAAGGACAGCCAAGTCTGTATCCAGATCCTTACCGACGACCTGCGCAATTAGCTTGGACTTGTCGGAAAATCTGACCTCAATTTCCGTCGCATCGCCGATGACATGGTTGTTCGTGACAATATGTCCCTCAGAATCGATGATGACGCCGGATCCTGATCCAGGGGCATTGGGAGCCCGCTCTTGAGACAGCTCGCGTCCACGTCCTGGTCCGGACAGGGGAATGAGATTCACGACGGAGGGTTTTGCCGACTCGGCCAAATCGGTGATGACCGTTTGAATCTCTTCCAGCAGGCGAAGACCTGGCGAGTCGCCGGATTTTGGCGCGACGGACTCAGCCGCGGCGAACGAGTGGATATTGAACGAGCCCACGAACAGGAGGCTGATGAGGATTTGTAATAAGCGCATCGTCCTGTATCCCATCGTGAAATTATACCGCCTGGAAAGTTTCTCGTTTCTCGTCTCAGGCTTCACATTGTAAGGATACACGCTCTGAAAACAAGAAACCTGAAACACTGATTTACGCCGATTTGGCATTCCGAGTCTGAGTAAATTCCGAGGCGACCTGCGCGAGATCTGCCTGTAGCCCGATTATGACCAAGACATCGTCGACGCGGAGTACCAAGGCATCGTCGGGCGGCACGAGAAATGGTCCGCGAAGGACCGTGATGAGACGAACCGACGCAGGCAACACCATCTCAGCAAGTCTTCTCCCAATGACCGGTGATCCCTGAACGATAGGGAGCCGCTCGATAGCCGCCGCGCGAAGACTCAGCTCCTGTTGCAAGGTCAAGAGCTTGTGGTGAATCGTTTCCAGCTTCAGCTCACGGATTTGGCTGTCGACGCTAAGCAGGGTCTGTTTCAGCAGCTGAATGCGGTCGCCAGCCTGACCGAGGAAAAATTCCAATTGATCAGATGGCGGAACTGACTCATGGCTAAATGGTGGACGCTTGGCACAGAACGCGGCAATTTGACGTCCGAGGTCGCCGTGCCCCTGTTCGATCTGACTTAACAAATTCGAGGCCTGACTGTGCAAACGGAGGACCTGAACTTTTCGGTTGGTACGTTCAGCAAGCGCAAGGACGGTTTCATAGATTGCGCTTCCGGTGATCGAGAGTTCCTGTTGGATGCGGCCGATCAGTTCAAGGGACATAAATCTAAAATCTCTGATGTCTGATAAGAACGATTATGTAAACTCGCTCTGGTTTGTCTGGCTTTTTTGGTTGAACCAGACTGACCGGATAAATTACCAGACTACACTACCCTCGTGGATCAAAGATTTCAACGGATAGGCTTGTATCAGCAAGCTGGTTGACTTGGTTCATCTGGTTAGCTTCGTACAACCAAATAACCAAACAAACCAAATGAACCAAATAACGTTCTTCTATTGCAGCTGGTTCAGACTGCCGGTCGCTCTGGCCAAATTCACGCGCGCGGCGTTCAATTGAAACAAGGCCTCCACCAGATTTTCACGCGCGCGAGCTACGGCAGTCAGCCCATTGGTCAGCTCGAAATGACTTGAGGCCGTGATCACGGCATAGCGCTCTCGAGCCAGCTCAAGCTCTTTCGAGGCCGCTCGCAGACCGGCCTGAGCAATGCCGACCTGATCTTTTGCGGCTGTTATGCCGGCCAATGCGTCATGCACTTCCATTTTTACATGGTTCAGGATGGATTGAAGGCGAAGCGCCTCTTGCCGCAATTGGCTGCGGGATTCGGCGATGCGGCCTTCTCGCTGCCCTCCATCGAAAATCGGAACTTGAAGCAGTAGTGCAACGTTGTAGGTGTCGAGGGTATTGTTCCAGCGATTTCCAATGAGGCCATAGTCCCCTTGCGCCACCAACGACGGCAAGCGCTCGCCAGTGATGGAGGAATAGGTCAGCTCCGTGGCCCGCACGCGTGTCGCCTGAGCCACAACTTCAGGCCGCTGTTTCAAGGCATCTTCGACGGCGGCTTGAACGACAGGCGGGTCGAGCACGTCAGGGCGAAATTCATCGGTCAGTGCCAGTGCGGTTTCATAGGGGAGCGCCAGCAGATTGAGGAGGTTCAGCTTGGCGCGCTCGACGGCATATTGCGAGGTAGAAGTCTGTTGCCGCTCGCCGGCCAGTTGCGCGTCGAGCCGTGTGAGGTCAAGGCCGGTCGCAACACCTGCGCGCTGTCGCTGTTTGATGAGCCCCAACAGATCGTGCATCACTTGTTGATTGGCCTCATGCATCTTCACCATGCCCATGGCCTTCAGGCCTTCCATATATGTGAGTGCCACGCTGGCCATTGTGTCGAACTTTCGACTCTCGGACTCTGACTCGCTCACATGGAGCATTTCGCGTGAGGCGCGCCAGCGCTGGATCAAACTGACGCTCAGTAAGTTTTGTGATGCACTGACCCGCACATCGAAAATGCTGAAGGGATCAGACCTAACTGGGTCGAATCCGAAGGTTCCCCGAAACTGGGTTTGCCTGGTCTGCCGGATATTCGATGAGAGATTGGGAAGCATGGCGCCGAACTGCGTTTGCACTTGCCCACGAGCCGCCTCGATCCGCTCCCTATAAAGAAGCACATCGAGGTTATTATCAACCGCCGCAGCCAACGCGCCGCGCAAGGTCAAGCTCAATGGCTGAAGTGGAGGCGACTGCGAGTTAAGGCTGCTCTCCCCTCCTCCAACAGCGCCTGCCTCTTGGCAAATAAATCCTAAGCATGACGTGGCAAGAACCGCGACAGTTATCACGCTAGGTGGATTGAAAATCAATGACTTGCTCATCGTTCCCTGAGGCTTTCCTTAACAGATTTCAATAACGGGCTTAAGAGATATTCGATCACGCGACGCTGGCCGGTCTTGATCTCCACGGTAACCGCCATGCCCGGCGATAGATTGACCTCCCTCCCCTCCACCTGGATCGTGGACCGGTCCATGCTGACCCTGGTGGGATAGACCAGTCCGACCTTTTCAATCGGCGCGGCATCGTCGGATACACTCAACACTTTGCCTGGAATGGTGCCATAGAGGGTGAAGGGAAAGGTCTCGACTTTGATCTCGACGGTCTGACCGTTCTTCACAAACCCCACATCTTTATTTTCAACCTGAGCCGCCACTTCGACAGGATGCTCCTGCGGAACCACGATCAGAAGTTCCTGTGCCGGAGTCACGACACCACCCACTGTGTGGACTGCCAACTGTTGTACGACGCCGTCGATCGGGGTCGTCAGTCGTTGGAGATCGGCTTTCTGTCCGGCTTTTGTAACATCCTGAACCAGAGACGAGGCCTTGGTTTCCAACAGGGACAGTTCTGTCTGTTTCGTCTGTTGGAACTCCGAGATGAGCGCACGGTGGTTGGTCTCCGCTTCCAACAGCGCAGACTGATCTTGATGCAGCTTTTTGCGTTGCCCGGCAAGTTCCTGGGTTTTATCGATCCGTTGTTGTTCCGCTTGGAGGAAATCCAGCTTTGTTGCGGCATCATGCTCCAACAGTTTTTTGAAGGCGTCGGCACGTTCTGCCTCCATGGGCACCGTCGCTTCGAGTCGGCGAACATTTTCTTTCGTTTGCTCGAGCGCGGCCTTTCGTTGGTCGATCAAATGTTGCGCGGTGCCGACTCTCGCCTGATACTCCGCAAGTTGATCGCGAAGGAGCTGGCGCTGCAGCAGGTTATGTTGGGGGTCGCCATCGGCAGTGGCTTCAAACGTCGAGTGGCCGGCAATCAACGCGCGTAAACGGGCCGCATCGATCTTCGCAGCCTGATACTCGTTCGAAGCGCGGTGCTGATCGGCTCGGTTCTGAGTCGAATCAAGCTCGATCAGCACCTCTCCCCGCTTGACACTCTGCCCATCTTGCACGTGGATGGCAGTGATCACACCCGTCTCGTACGGTTGAATCACCTTGGAGTAGCCGCTGGGAATAATCTTGCCTTGTGCTGTCGCAACAATGTCGATCCACCCCAATATGGCCCAGAGAATGCCGCTCGCAAACACGGCCATAATCGTCCAGAGGATGGCGCGGCCGATCGGCGAGGGCGGAGCCTGCTGAATTTCCAGCACAGCGGGAAGAAACTCCGTCGAGCGCCCGCCAGCCGATGGGGTCAGGAACCGCGCCTTCTGCGCCGCCGGAAGGGTTCCTGACCCCTTATCAGCTTGCCAGGCTGCCCGCCAAACTGTCCAATGACGTGTGAGAATTCCAAATGCCATACGCCTTCTTCTACCCCACTATCCCTATATCTCGTCGTCTCTCTTATTTCCCATTCCCTCTCTACGAATCCACCATTCATCATTGACCATTTAACATTCCCCCTTTACCCCTCACGCGTCATTGCCACTGCGCCGTCTTGATGTTGGTAGAGCCTGGCATAGACCCCCTTCACGCGCAGCAACTCCTCGTGTGAGCCTTGCTCGACAATCTCACCCTTTTCCACCACGTAAATCCAATGTGCCGGACGCACCGTGCTCAGCCGGTGGGCAATGATGAAGACTGTGCGCCCACGGCTGATCTGCGCCATGTTCTGCTGAATGATGGCCTCCGATTCATAGTCCAATGCGCTCGTGGCTTCATCGAAAATCAGGATGCGCGGGTTTGCGACCAACGCTCTGGCGATTGCGATCCGCTGGCGTTGCCCACCAGACAGCGAGCAGCCATGCTCTCCTACCATCGTGTCATAGCCTTCCGGCAATTCCAGAATGAATTCGTGCGCCCCAGCCAGCTTGGCCGCTTGCATCACCTGCTCCATCGCCAGCCCTGGATCAGTCAGCGCAATGTTGTCGCGCACAGAGCAATTGAAGAGAAAGTTTTCTTGGAGCACCACGCCCACCTGTCGGCGGAGCCAGGCCGGGTCCACCTGCGCAAGGTCCACACCGTCCACCAGAATACGCCCGCGCTCCGGCACGTAGAGCCGTTGAAGCAGCTTTGCAATCGTACTCTTGCCGGATCCTGATCGTCCGACAAGCCCGATCACCTGGCCCGGCGCTACGGTAAACGATACCTTGCGGAGCACCTCCGAGCCATCGGGGCGATAGCGAAAGGTCGCGTCCTCGAACACGATATGTCCGTTGACTTGAGGGAGCGTGGTTCGACTCGGATTGTAGGACGGCTCTGGCTTCGTATTCAGAATATCGCCCAACCGCTGCATCGAGATGCCCACTTGTTGGAATTCCTGCCACAGATTGACGAGACGCAGCAACGGCCCCGTCACTTGTGCCGAGAGCATCGTGAAGGCAATCAATTGTCCAATGGTCAAATCCCCTTCGATCACGTGATAGGCGCCGAGCCACAGCACGGCGACGGTCGTTACTTTTTGTATGAACGTCCCGGTCTGGCCGGCCACGGTCATCAAGCTGGTAGCACGGAAACTCGCCCGTACATAGCCCGCCAGTTGTTCTTCCCACTTGCGTAACAACGGCGGCTCGACGGCCAAAGCCTTCACCGTTTGGATGCCGCTGATCGCTTCCACGAGAAAGGACTGATTGTCTGCGCCACGATTGAATTTCTCATGGAGCCTGGCACGGATCGCCGGTGTAATGGAGATCGATAACAGGGCATAGAGTGGCAAAGACGCCATGACCACGAGGGTGAGGGCCGGGCTGTAGAACCACATGACGACGAGAAACACGACGGTGAATATGACATCGAGCACGACCGTCACCGAATGACTCGTGAGGAACTGCCGGATATGCTCCAGTTCACGAACCCGGGCCACTGTGTCTCCCACCCGGCGCGCCTCAAAGTAGGCTAAGGGGAGTGCGAGGACATGGCGAAACAACTGTGCGCCCAGGCCGACGTC
>JACQEY010000077.1 GCA_016200355.1 Nitrospirota bacterium | reverse complement strand
GCCGCTGGCCGGCCTGAGGATTTCCAGAGTCGAACCGCTTCGATCTTAAATTCTTTCGTGAACCGTTGCCGTTTCGCCATCAGACACCTCCACGGGTTATTGTCCCCTTTTGAAAGTGTCCACGCAAACAGGGCTAGCTCAGACCCCTTAATCTCACTTAGCCTTAACCCGCATTATTCATGAACGCTTCTGCTGCAATCGCGGATTCGCCGCTGCGACAAGCCTGGACGCGGTGGCCCGGCGTCCAGGCAGGCGGGCTCGCCGTTCGGTCGGTCAACATACTGTTTCACGTATGCCTCCCTCCCTCGCGGCTCCGCGCGCCTGTCTCGCATGGCGACTGCGCGATTTCGCGACGAACCGTCATGAATAATGCGGGTTAGGCGTCGGAATGTGCGCCATCTGGCGGGCTGGATGTGTGAGTTTGACTCACCGGAAACCCCTGTGTTACGGTTCAACCTCTGTGTATTCGCCCAGTTAGCAAGGGGTTCCCGTTATGGCGGTTGAAAAAGATCTGAAGGCCATTCTTCGTAATTTGAAGTATTCAGACGACGCCAAAGTCCTCGCGCAAATCTCGGAAAATACCAAACTGGTTCATGCTCGCATGGCCGGCATCAAGCACAAGCTGGTGGTCATGAGCGGAAAAGGCGGCGTGGGCAAGAGTATGACCACGGTCAACTTGGCGTTGGCCTTTGCTCGGCAGGGCGCGAAGGTCGGACTCTTAGACGTGGATCTGAACGGACCTTGCGTGCCTCGCATGTTGGGCATGCACGGCCAGTCGTTGACTATGATGCCTGAGGGCGCGATTCCCCCGGTCGGGCCGCTCGGGGTGAAGGTCGCGTCGATGGACTTCTTCTTGGATGATACATCGCCGGTTCGTTGGAAAGGGCCGATGGATGTCAGCCCGGTCTGGTTAGGGTTGATGGAAATGAATGTCATTCGAGAATTCCTGGCCGATGTCGTCTGGGGCGAACTCGATTATCTGCTGGTCGATCTCCCTCCTGTGGCTGCGGCGGACAAGCCGCCGGTCATTGCCGGGTTTATTCCGGACCTGGCAGGAGCGATTGTCGTCACAACGCCATCGGAAGTGGCATCGGACGTGGTGCAGAAGTCGGTCACCTATGCGCGGGACATAGGTATAAAGGTTATGGGCATTGTTGAAAATATGAGCGAGTATCGCTGCCCTTCCTGCGGAGAAGTGAACGAGTTGTTCGAAGGCAATACCGAGGCAATGTGTGAGATGCTGGATTTACCGTTGCTTGGACGGATTCCCTTCGACCGGAAGCTTGCTCGTACCTTCGACAAGGGGGAGCCGTTGCTCGACGAAACCTATCCGACCATTCAACGGTACCAGGAAATAGCTGGGCGCATCAGGACGCTTATCGATTACAAGAAGGTGCTCGCCGATAAACTATGACGCGACGCACCGAAGAGGAGACCCATGAAATTCGTATGCCTCAACTGTGAAACCTACATGAATTTTGAGAAGGTGGAAAAGCCTGGAGAGGGCACGCTTGGCGTGTTCTTCGGCTGTCCCTCTTGCAATGCCAAGTTCTCCATGGTGACGAATCCAGGCGAAACCCAGATGGTCAGTTCTCTCGGGGTGAAGCTGGGTGGGCGTACTGTAGTGGCTGAGCCTTTTGAGATGACGAGGGGTACGCTGAAAGATGAAGCTGCCGCAGGCCCTGGCCAGATGGCGGCCTATTTGAACGAAAAGATTCAAGGGGGTCAGCCGGCGGCTACAGTCACGGCTGCAACAACAGGCACGCCTGGAGAGAAGTCCAGCAGCGGCTGTCCTTTCTCCGCAATGGTGGCTGAAATGGGACTTACCTCCAGCGGTAAGCCCGGTAACGCCGGGGCGGTGACCTCGGGGTTTTCCTGGTCGCCCGATGCGAAGGAAAAGCTCGACCGGCTTCCCTCGTTTGTGAAACCGATGGTACAGAGTAGCGTGGAGGCCTTTGCCCGTAAGCAGGGGTACCAGACGATCACGTTGCAAGTGATGGACGATTCCAAGAACGACTCGAGCAATGGGATGACGTGGACGCCTGACGCTGAGAAGCGGCTTGAAAACATTCCAGACTTTATCCGTCCCATGGCCCGCAAAGAGGTCGAGCGGGTGGCGAAGGAGCGTGGGATGGCGACGATTACGGCTCAAGTGATGGATGAGGCGAAGGATAAGTTTATGAAGTTCATGTAGGCAGGTAAGCCAAAAGTAAAATAAATATGATGATGGCACAAAGGCCCGTCCGGTCAGCTGGACGGGCCTTTCTACTATGCAATAGTTGTGATGGCGGCATGTTGCAGGGATCGCACCGAAGTTGCTGGGTGGGATTCGCCATTCTGTTCTGCCTGTTTCTGTCAGCCGTGCCTCTATGGGCGCAGCATGATGAACATGGTCAGACATCGATACATGTAAAGGTCAGCCCCGATCACGAACATCATGCGGCTATGGGTTCTCAGGCAGGGTGGGAAGGGTCCATAGCAGGCGTCGCCTATTCGGAATTCAATCATCACCTCACAGGCATGTTGGTGGTCATCATCGGGCTCAGTGAACTACGTCATGCGTTGGCGATGTCATTCTGGGGTTGGACTAGGTTTCTACTTCCGGGAGCCTTGCTCACCTCAGGCTCTTTTCTTCTTATCTGGAGCGATCATAATGCTTGGCCAATCGGCTCACTCACTTTCATCCAGACCTTTTTCGGCAGTGACTCGGAAATCTTTCAGCATAAGAGCTACGGGCTCTTGTCGTTGACGGTCGGTACCATCGAATTGCTCCGAAGGTTTGGTGGGATCCGTCATGCAGCCTGGGTCGCACCGTTGCCCATATTTGCGATCATCGGGGGATTGATGTTATTCGGCCATTCCCACGGTGTCCATCCCTCAGCCGCAAAGATCGCGATGGACCATGCGATTATGGGCACCATGGCGGTGACGGCTGGTTCGTCCAAACTACTGTCTGATTGGTTCCGTTCCCCGTTGCACGCAGGCTTCTCCAAGTGGGAATTGCCCTGGGCCGTCTTGATTCTGCTCATCGGGATACAGTTGCTGATCTATTCAGAGTAATTGTGCCTGCAGGATGCTCCCCAGCATAATTGACACCTTTCCAAACCCTGTGCTACGAGTACCAAATCTTCGCGCCCGGGGTGGCATTGTTGCGCAGCCGGCTGCTTCGAGTCCGGCTACATGGAGTGATCATGGGTGGACATAGCCATTGGGCGACGGTTAAACGGCACAAAGGCGCTCAGGACATCAAGCGCGGAAAGATCTTCACTAGAATTATCCGTGAAGTGGCAATTGCGGCTCGCTCCGGCGCTGACCCGGATGGCAATCCGCGGCTCCGGCTGGCCATCTTGAAGGCAAAAGAGGCCAACATGCCTGGCGATACGCTGAAAAAAGCCATTCAGCGCGGCACGGGAGAATTGCCCGGCTTGGTGTATGAAGAGTTCAGTTTGGAGGCCTATGGGCCTGGCGGGACCGGTATTTTGATGGAAATCACGAGCGACAACCGCAATCGCACTGTTGCCGAGCTACGAAATCTCCTCACGAAGAATCACGGTAACATGGCTGAAGCCGGCGCTGTCTCCTGGCAGTTTCACAAGAAGGGATTGCTGACGATTGAGAAGGGTAAAGTTGACGAAGATACGCTGTTCTCCCTCGCGCTCGATGCAGGAGCGGAGGACGTGAAGGTGGGGGAGAAAAGCTTTGAAGTCATCACGGATCCGCATCAGTTTGAAGCTGTGAAGAAAGCCCTCGCCGATGCGAAGATCGATATGGTACTTGCGGAGGTCACAGCGGTTCCGCAGAACACGATCAGGCTAGAGGAAAAGGCAGCCGAACAGATGCTCAAGCTGATGGAAGTTTTGGACGAGCATGATGATGTGCAAAAGATTCACGCGAATTTCGATATTTCCGACGAGGTGATGGAGAAAGTGGCCGCTGCTGGATGAAGTGTGCGGCAGCAGCGCTGTCTGCACGTTGCTTCGTCCGCTGATGGCATGAGACCGCATGATCGCCTCATTGACAGGCCGATTGGCCTTCAAGGCGCCGACCTATCTGATCCTCGACGTGCATGGGGTCGGATACGAAGTGAGTATTCCTCTCAGCACCTACTACGGGCTGCCCAATCTCAGCGAAAACACCTCGCTGAATGTGCACACCCACGTTCGTGAAGACGCGATTCAGCTCTTCGGTTTTCTGACGTCGCAGGAAAAAGAAGCATTCGTACTGCTGACGAGCGTATCCGGCGTCGGGCCTAAGCTGGCTCTTAGTGTGTTGTCGGCTCTTCCGGTGTCCAATCTAGTTTCAGCGATTCAGTCGGGAGATATCGAGAAGCTGACGACGGTTCCAGGGATCGGTAACAAGTCGGCCAGCCGGCTCGTGTTGGAACTCAAGGAGAAAGTCGAAAAGCTCCATCCTGGCCTCGCGTCTGCAAGCGAGTCACCTGGGCAGAGGGAAGATGCGACCTTCGACGACGCGCTGTCGGCGCTCGTGAATCTGGGCTATCGTCCGCAAGATGCCAAAGAGGCGTTGAAACAGGTGAAGAAGTCCAATGCGGAGTCCATCGTGCTCAAAGACATGATTCGTGAATCACTGAAGGAACTTGCAAGGGGGTAAGGATGATGACGAGATTGATTCAACGAACAGTCCAGACGCAATTATCCTTCGGACTTGTGGCGCTCCTATTGGGGCTGGGGGCCATGCCTGTGCAAGCTGAAGAGTCGAGTGAACCCAAAAGCCTCCGCAAGACCTGCGGTCAATGTCCTGAAGGCTATGCGACCACGGGCGTGACCGAGTCCAAAGAGATTTGCAAGGACGGCGATCCCACACTCGTTCAGTGCGCCCCACTGGGAGCTAATTTGCTGTCCGTCTGCGGTTCCTGTCCCGAGGGCTATCGTGAAATCGGCAACTCGTCTGTGCCGGCTCGCTGCGGAAATAAGGATGGGGGGCGGGTCACGCAATGTCAGCTGGAGAAAATGGAGCTGAACCTTCCGGATCCAACCAAAGGCGGTCTGAACTGTCCACCGGATTGCGGTAGTACAGCCACGCCCGGGCAGGGTGCCTTGCCGCCTCCACCGAAGTACCTCCCAACGCCGGAGAAGAAATAAGCCCACAGCGAGAGAAGGTCCTCCACGATGGCCGAGCGAGTTGTCAGTACACAGATCACGGACGAAGAGCGAAGTATCGAGACGGTGCTGCGCCCGCAGACCTTGGCGGAGTACGTCGGCCAGGAGCGGATGAAAGAATCCCTGCGGATCTGTATCGAGGCGGCGAAGCAGCGGAACGAAGCGCTCGATCACACGATCTTTTATGGTCCTCCTGGGTTGGGGAAGACCACCATTGCCCACATCATTGCTCGTGAGATGGGGGCTGCGCTCCGCTCGACATCCGGCCTTGTATTGGCCCATGCGGGCGATTTGGCCGCCATCCTGACAAACCTCCAAGAACACGATGTTCTGTTTATTGACGAGATTCACCGACTTCCTGCCTCTGTCGAAGAGGCGCTCTATCCAGCAATGGAGGACTATCAACTCGATCTCGTGATCGGCCAGGGGCCTGCAGTGAGGTCCGTGAAGTTGGATCTCCCTCGGTTTACGCTGGTCGGGGCCACGACCAGGGCTGGAGCCTTGACCTCCCCACTCCGGGACCGATTTGGCCTTGTTCACCGACTGGAGTTCTACTCTCCGGCGGAATTGCAGACCATCGTGACACGTTCGGCTGGCGTGCTTGGAATCCCAATCGATTCTGAGGGAGCCAAAGAAATTGCCGGTCGCGCTCGAGGAACCCCTCGGATAGTCAACCGGCTTATCAAACGGGTGCGCGACTATGCTCAGGTCAAGGCGGCGGGACGAATTACCCAGACTGTAGCCCAGGACGCGCTTGCATGGTTGGGTGTCGATACGGCGGGGTTTGATGAGATGGATCGCCAGATTCTTTTGACCATCATCGACAAGTTCGCCGGAGGACCGGTCGGGGTGGAATCCCTGGCGGCTGCGGTTCAGGAAGATAGGGGCACCCTCGAAGATGTCCATGAGCCCTATCTGATTCAGGCCGGCTTCCTCGAACGAACTGGCCGCGGCCGCCAAGCCACGAAGCTGGCTTTCGATCATTTCAAGAGGCCGACCTCCCTCCTTTTTTCGTGATACGACTGGCCCCGGTCTAGTCCGCATTATTCATGAAGGTTCGTCACGAAAGCGTGCAGACGCGACGCGAGACGGGCACTCGGAGCCGTGAAGCCCTGAGGCATACTCGTGCAGTATGTCGAAGGGCTAAGCGGCGAGACTGCCCGTCTCGCGTCGCGTATCCGCGCTTGCAGTAGAAGCTTCATGAATAATGCGGGCTAGCAGACGCAAACGGATGGGGATCGTCACGCAAGCTCGTGAAACGTCGAGGGTCTCCTTGCATTGCCAGGAATGGTTCCTGTATCATTTCCCACTTAGCTTGTGCCATTCCAGCCGACGGACGGGTGCCCGCCTCACTGGGCTGGGAAGAGGGGGTTAGCTATGTCCGGAGACTTTTCCGAGTACCGGAAAGTGATCGATCGTATCGATGACGAGATTTTGCGCCTGCTGAACGAGCGGTCCAAAAGCGTCATCGAGATCGGCAAGCTCAAGAAACAGCGGGATGCGGGGGCCAATCTCCATACCTCGGCGCGGGAGGCAGCGATAATCGAGCGCCTCATACAGCAGAACACCGGACCATTTCCATCCGAGGGGATTCGTCCGGTCTATCGAGAAATCATGTCCGCCTCCCTTTCTCTCGAAGGGCCTCAGAAGGTGGCCTATCTCGGCCCCAGAGCCACGTTTACGCACATGGCCTGTATGCAGAAGTTTGGCTCGTCTGCCCAATACATTCCGGTCAATAGCATCAAGGACGTGTTCAGCGAAGTCGAGCGGGGGCGAGCCAATTTTGGCGTGGTTCCGATCGAGAATACGACAGAAGGCGTGGTCAACCACACGCTCGACATGTTCATTGATTCCAATCTGCTGATCTATGGGGAAGTGCTCCAGGAGGTGTCCCATCATTTGATGTCGAGGTCCGGCGTGATGGAAGAGGTGAAACAGATCCACTCTCACCCCCATGCCATTGCCCAGTGCCGAAATTGGCTGGAAACCAATTTGCCTGATGTGCCTGTATCGGAGGCGGCGAGCACAGCACGGGCAGCGGAACTGTGTGTGGAGAATCCCTCTGTCGCAGCGATTGCATCGGAGTTGGCCGCCCAACTGTACGGCTTGAAGGTCATCAAGGCCCGCATTGAAGACAATATCAACAACGTGACTCGCTTTCTCGTATTGTCTCAGAAGCCGCCCGAGCGTACGGGGAAAGATAAGACTTCGTTAATGCTCTCAGTGAAAGACAAAGTCGGCGCTCTGTACGATCTCCTCAGGCCTTTCGCTTCCCATGGCCTGAGCATGACCAAGATTGAATCGCGTCCTTCCAGGCGAAAAGCCTGGGAGTACATTTTCTTTGTCGACATCGAAGGGCATATGGAGGAAGAGCGGGTGAAGAAAGCCATCGAAGAAATCACCGGCCGCTGCCTCTTCATGAAAGTGCTGGGCTCCTATCCAGCCCACAGTTGATGCCATGCCGTTGAAGGTCCATCCAGATATCGCCTCGCTGAGTCCCTATGTTCCTGGGAAGCCGATTGAGGAACTCCAACGCGAACTGGGTCTAGCACGCGTCATTAAACTGGCCTCCAATGAGAATCCGTTAGGTTCCTCCCCGAAGGCGCTCGCTGCGTTGAGCGAGGGAACCTCGACCCTGCATCGCTATCCTGATGGCGGCGCGTTTCGCCTCCGCGAAGCTCTGGCGGATCGTTGGAAGGTGACTCCCGATCAGGTTATTCTTGGAAACGGGTCGGACGAAATCTTGGGCCTGCTTGCCCGGACGTTTTTAGCCCCGGGCGATGAAGCGGTCATGGCCGATCAGACTTTCGTCATCTATAAAATGGAGGTGACGGCAGCCCACGGAAAACCCATCATCGTTCCCCTGAAGCAGTGGCGGCACGATCTTCAGGCGATGGCGGACGCCATCACCGACCGGACTAGGCTCCTGTTCCTCTGTAACCCCAATAATCCGACCGGAACAATGGTGTCAGCCGCTGAGGTCGACCGTCTGCTTTCACGCGTACCCGCGCATGTCGTTACCGTGTTCGATGAAGCCTATTTCGAGTATGTCAGGAGCGAGCAGTTTCCGGACTCCATGTCCTATGTGAATCAGGGGCGGAATGTGATTGTGCTGCGGACGTTTTCGAAAATTTATGGCCTCGCAGGATTGCGAATTGGGTATGGCGTGGCAACGGCAGAGATCACCAATATCTTGAACCGAGTCCGTCCTCCTTTTAATGCCAATAGTCTGGCGCAGCGCGCAGCGCTTGCCGCCCTCGGTGACGATGAACATGTGGCGCAGAGTCGGGCGGTGAATGCAGCTGGGATGGAGGAGATGGTCAAGGGATTGACATCGCTCGGGCTCGAGCCGATCCCGAGCGAGGCGAATTTTGTGTATGTCGATGTTGGACGAGACGGCCGCGCGGTGTTTGAGGCTCTGCTGAAGGAGGGCGTTATCGTTCGTCACATCGAGGGGCCGATGGTCCGAGTGACCATCGGTTTGGAAGAAGAAAACAGGGAATTCTTGGCTGCGCTCAAGCGAGTGATCCATCCCATTGAGCACAAGGTGAGGTCAACATGATCATCGTATTAAAACCAGATGCAAGCGAACGAGAGGTCGACCACATTATCGATCGGCTTCGAGAGTTGGGACTGAAGTCGCAACTCTCGACCGGTCAGGAGCGGACGATTATTGGAGTCATCGGCGACGATCGGATTCTGCATAACCAACCGCTCACGGCGTTGCCGGGCGTTGAAAGCGTGCTGCCGATTCTTGCACCTTGGAAGCTCGTCAGCAGGGAGTTTAAGCGTGAAGGGACGGTCATCCATGTGGGCAACCTGAAGGTCGGCGGCAACAAGCTGGTCATCATGGCAGGACCCTGCGCGGTGGAGCAGCTCGAAATCACGGTCGGCATTGCCCATGAGGTCAAGGCAGCCGGAGCAAGTGTTTTGCGCGGTGGCGCCTACAAGCCACGCACCTCACCCTATTCATTTCAAGGGCTGGGGCGCGAAGGGTTGGATTATCTGGTTGAGGCGAAGAAACAAACCGGATTGCCGGTGGTCAGTGAGATTCTGGACACCCGCGACATCGAATTGTTTCTCGAAAAAGCCGACATTATCCAGATTGGCGCCCGTAACATGCAGAATTTTGAACTTCTTAAGGAAGTTGGGGCGTATGACAAGCCGGTGCTCTTGAAGCGGGGACTTTCGGCGACAATCAAGGAATTCCTGTTGTCGGCAGAATACATCATGTCCCGAGGGAATCAGAACGTCATGTTGTGCGAGCGGGGAATCAGGACCTTCGAGACGCAATACCGCAATACACTCGATCTGGCTGCGGTCCCGACCTTGAAAGAGCTTTCGCATTTGCCCGTCATCGTTGATCCCAGCCATGCCACCGGCAAGTGGAATCTGGTGGCGCCGATGTCGAAAGCGGCAGTGGCTGCAGGGGCGGATGGTATTCTGATCGAAGTCCATTCGAATCCGGAATGTGCGCTGTGCGACGGTGAAGAATCCATTAAGCCGAGCAAGTTTAAGGAACTGATGCAGGACATGCGGAAGATTGCGGTGGCGGTTGGTCGGGAAGTGTAATCAAAGAGGCCGTGCCATTAAGGACTCAGGGTTTAGGCACGACCTCGGTTCAGCTTGAAGAACGATGCTGCATTTCACACAGGTCTCGATTATCGGAGTCGGGCTGATCGGTGGATCGCTCGGCATGATTCTCCGCCGAAAGGGGCTGGCGTCAAGGGTCGTCGGGATCGGGCGGCGTGTAGAAAACTTGAAAACTGCGGTCGAACTGGGCGCGATTGACTGCTACGTTGTGGATCCCAAAAACGGAGTGAAGGATGCCGACTTGGTCGTGCTGGCCACTCCCGTCGACACCTATGACCGGCACCTGGCGGAGTGGGCCTCCTGCTTGAAAAAAGGCGCGATTGTGACCGATGTCGGAAGCGTGAAGGGTTTGCTGGTGGAGCAGGCTGAACGGGCCATGCCTGCGGGCGTCCATTTTGTCGGAGCCCATCCCATTGCTGGCAAGGAGAAGACGGGTGTGGCTGCCGGATCGGATCAGCTCTTTATGGGCGCGCGTTGCATCATCACTCCGACGAAAACGACGGACCTGCAGGCACTTGAGCAGATCCGAACGATGTGGGAAGAAACCGGTTCGGTGGTACTCACGATGGATGCCCATCTGCATGACAAGATCCTTGGGGCGGTGAGCCATTTGCCTCATGTGGCGGCGTTTGCCTTGATCAATGCCCTGGTCGAAATTCGCAATCAACAAATTCCCTCCCTCGATCTGGTAAGCCACTCGGGTGGCGGGTTGCGGGATACGACCAGGATTGCGGCCAGTTCACCTGAAATGTGGCGCGATATTTTTCTCTGGAACCGCGACAATGTGGTCACGTTTATTGAGGCCTATGAGCGCTCGCTGAGCCAATTGAAGCAGCTTATTCGAGTGGGCGATGCCGCAGGCATCGAGAAGAAACTCGAACAAGCCAAGCAGGAGCGGGAGAAGCTTTCCACGCGACCAACCGTCTCCACGTAGCACCACTATGGCGTCGTTGACCATCACACCAGGCAGGTCTTTGCAGGGAACAATTTCCGTTCCCGGCGATAAGTCGATCACCCATCGCGCCGTCATTCTGACGGCCTTGGCGAACGGGGTCAGCAGGGTTACGAGCTATTGTCGGGGAGAAGACTGTCTGAATACGGTACGTGCGCTCAAGGCTCTCGGCGTGCGCATCGATGAGTCGGACGAAGAACTCTGTGTGCATGGCAAGGGGCTCTGGGGCCTGACAGAGCCGAACGGACCGATTGATTGTGGGAATTCAGGAACAGGCATTCGTCTCCTGACCGGCCTGCTGGCAGGGCAGGATTTTTTTACGGTACTGACCGGCGACGAATCGATTCGTCGCCGCCCAATGGGGCGGATCGTCAAGCCGTTGCGGGAAATGGGGGCGACGATCGCCGGACGCAAAGGCGGTGAACTTGCGCCCTTAGCCGTGATGGGTAGCCGCCTCCGCGCGATCACCTACGCCTCGCCGGTGGCGAGCGCGCAAATCAAGTCCGCCTTGTTGCTCGCAGCCTTGTTTGCCGAAGGGACGAGCCGCATCACAGAGCCGCGTCTCTCACGGGACCATACGGAACGGTTATTCCAGTTTTTTAATATAGCGTTTCGACGGGAAGGGACTACCCTGCTGATCGAAGGACGGCCCTTGGTCGGGTGGAATGCGGCGCCTCGGCTGGTCATCCCGGGCGATCTCTCTGCTGCTGCATTCTTCATCGTGGGGGCGACTATTATCCCTGGTTCGGATGTGACGATTCGACAGGTGGGGGTCAACCCCACTAGGGTAGGCTTGTTGGACGTGATGATGAGCATGGGTGCGAATATTCAATTGATCAATCGGCGGGAAGAAGCGGGAGAGCCGGTTGCGGATATCCGGGTAAAGTCGGCCAGGCTGCATGGAGTGGCGATCGGACCTGATTTAATCCCACAGACGATCGATGAATTCCCCGTTCTGTGTGTCGCAGCTGCAGTTGCAGAGGGTGAGACGATAATCTCCGGGGCCGAAGAATTGAGGGTCAAAGAGAGCGATCGGATTGCGACGGTGTCGGCAGAGCTGTGCGCGATGGGGGCTCAGATCACTGAGAAGCCTGATGGGATGGTTGTGCGGGGACTTGGTACAGCAGAAGACAACGGTCGATTGCAGACTGCACATGGCCGCAGCCATGGAGATCACCGGGTAGCGATGTCTTTGGCCATCGCGGGCTTGACCACTTCGGCGCCAACTGTGATTGACGAGACCGCTTGCATTGAGACATCATTCCCGGACTTTCATCGCACACTCTTGGAGTTATTGGACGAGCGCCGGTGACGGCTATTACGTGGAGCCACGACGTGGGACAAGTTGCGGAGGAAAAGCAAGCGAGACGGCTGACAGTTGCGATCGATGGGCCAGCTGGTGTCGGCAAGAGTACGGTAGCCAAGTTGTTGGCCTCTCGATTGGGCTATCTATATCTCGACACAGGAGCGCTCTATCGTGCGACGGCTTGGGCAGTCATTGAGTCTGGCCTGGATCCGGCAGATGCCAAGGCGGTCGCCGATCTGTTGTCTACCCTCGCGCTTCAGATGCAATTCCATCATGGGGCTGCGACGGTGTTCGTCAATGGCAAAGACGTGAGTGGTGAACTCCGGACGCCTCTAGTGTCGTCTGCAGCCTCGGTGATCTCTGCAATGCCGGCAGTCCGGGCCTGGTTGCTGCCTATCCAGCGAGAAATTGGACAAGGTGGAGCGGTGGTGGCTGAGGGGCGGGATATGGGGACGAAGGTATTCCCTTCGGCCGACGTGAAATTTTTTCTCGAAGCAGACCCGACTGTCAGGGCACAACGCCGACATCGGGAACTTGTTGCGGCGGGACATTCAGGAGCACTTGAAGAAACGACGACCGACCTGGCAGGACGCGATACGCGAGATCGTTCTCGTTCGATCGCCCCGCTGGTTCCCGCTGAAGATGCCCAGTTCATTGATACCTCAACGTTGTCCATCGCGGAGGTGGTGGACCTGATGATGGCTGCGGTTGCGGCCAAACTGTGAGTTCGGTGTTCTACGGCATACTGTGGATTCTTGCCCGGACCATCGGATGGCTCTGTTTTCACTATCGGGTCGTTGGCGCAGTTCCGCAGACTGGTGGATTCATTGTTGCGGCGAACCATGCCAGTTACCTGGATATTCCCCTTCTGGGTTGCGGGATGCGGCGGCGGGCTTGGTTTTTGGGGCGGAGCGATCTCTTTCCGGTTCCGGGCCTTAAGGCGATCTGTCAATGGTTGGGATGGATTCCCCTTCGGACCGGCCGATTGGATCGTGACGCATTTGGTAAGGCGGTCGCTTTAATCAAGGAAGGGAAGGTCGTGGTGATCTTTCCGGAGGGCAGCCGCAGCCTGGACGGCCAGTTACAATCCCCCAAACCAGGGATTGGTGTAATTGTGGCACAAACTGGATGTCCTGTGGTTCCGGCCTATCTCAAGGGCACGTACGATGTACTGCCGTCGGGAACCATGTGGCCGCGCTTTCATCCCGTGACCGTGTTCTATGGAGAGGCTCTCACGTTTCCCCAGAGCGGAGAGAACAGAGAGACCAAGCAGTTTTATCAGGAAGTGAGTCGCACCGTGATGGATCGCATTGCCTTCTTAGGTGACGTAGAGTCTCCGACCCAGCAGTCCAGTGCCGGCATTCGCAAGGCTGAGTGAATGTCGGTGTATAATCATCAGCACCCGACTCCAGTCGGAAGAGTAGGATTCACACCATGAGTACGGTTTCGCCATCGAGTGACCAGCAATTAGACCGAGCGGCCTTAGCGGCTTTGTACGAGGAGACATTCAAAAACCTCGAAGAGGGCACCATTACGGAGGGCCGAATTGTCGCCGTGACCAAAGACAAAGTGGTCGTGGATATCGGCTACAAGTCCGAAGGGATGATCCCGAACGATCAGTTCTCTACCGAGGAACTGCAGAACATCAAGGTGGGCGATCGGCTTCAAGTCTACATCGAGGAATGTGAAGACGCCGACGGCAATCTCGTTCTCTCCAAAGAAAAAGCCGACAAGATGAAGATTTGGGAGGAGCTGGAAGCACTCTTCAATGACGGCAAAAGCATCGACGGCAAGATTGTGGCGCGGATCAAAGGCGGCATGATGGTCGATATCGGCGTGAAGGCGTTTCTGCCTGGCTCGCAGATCGACCTTCATCCGGTGCGGGATCTTGACGGATTGGTCGGGCGCACGTTTCCGCTCAAGATCATCAAGATCAATCATCGGCGCGGCAATGTTGTCGTATCCAGGCGCGTGCTCTTGGAAGAGACGAGGGACTCGAAACGGAAGACGACCCTTTCCACGCTGAAAGAGGGGCAATTGATTCAAGGAGTGGTGAAGAACATCACGGATTATGGGGCGTTCATCGATCTCGGTGGCATCGACGGGCTGCTCCACATCACGGACATGTCCTGGGGCCGTGTCGGCCATCCGTCGGAAATGTTCAACATCGGAGACAGGGTGGAAGTGAGTGTTCTTAAATACGATCGAGAGACCGGGCGTATTTCACTCGGCTTGAAACAGAAGAGCGCCGATCCCTGGATCAGCGTGGCCAGTAAGTACGCGATCGGTACCCGTGTCCGAGGTCGTGTCGTGAGCCTGACCGACTACGGGGCGTTCATCGAGCTCGAGCCAGGTGTCGAGGGACTGGTGCATGTCTCTGTGATGTCATGGACGCACGAGGTGCGCCACCCGTCGCGCGTCGTGTCCATCGGGGATCAGGTTGAAGCAGCGGTGCTGAACGTGGATCCGGCCAGCAGGAAGATTTCGCTCGGCATGAAGCAGACCGCGCCGAATCCCTGGGACATGGTGGAAGGGAAGTACGCTATCGGCACGCGCATCGAAGGGAAGGTGAAAAGTCTCACCGATTTTGGCGCGTTCGTTGGACTCGAAGAGGGCATCGATGGATTGATCCACATTTCCGACATGTCTTGGACGAAACATATCAAGCATCCCTCTGAGCTCTTCAAGAAGGGGCAGAAGGTCGAGGCCGTGGTTTTGCGGATCGACAAGGAAAAGGAGCGGTTGTCGCTTGGGTACAAGCAGCTCAAGAGCGATCCATGGGACGACGAGATTCCGAGCCGATACGCGGTCGGGGATGTGGCGGTCGGGAAGATCAGCAAGGTCGCCGATTTCGGCATCTTCGTCGAATTGGACGGAGGAGTCGAAGGGTTGATTCACATCAGCGAAGCTGGGCTCGACCAACAGGCCAAGCTTGAAGAGAAATTCAAACTGCAGGATGAAGTGACGGCCAAGATCATCAAGGTCGATCGTGAAGAACGGAAGATCGCGCTCAGCCTGCGCGACCATCAAATGGATTCCGATCGCCGAACGGTCGATGAATACCATGCCACGCAAGGCGCGCTGGACCAAAGCTTGGGCCGTGCGGCGAAGCAGAACCGGAAGCGAGAGCAAGCCGAGGACGATAAGTAGGTCTGATGCGTCAGGTTTCAGTGTGAGCCGGGGGGCCTTCGCGTCCCCCGGCGCTGAGAGCGAACAGAACAATGAATGACGAAACAGCAGAAAGGCCGGCCAAGCGAGGGATAGTGCGCCGAGCGCTCTGGGCGCTCGGCATTGGACTGGGTCTGCTCTTTCTGATGAACCTGTTTTTTCCTGACCTCGACTTTTCGATGGAGGATCGGGTCGGATTGATTCGTATTGAAGGGGTCATTGTCGATGCCCAATCCACACTCGTCGAGTTGAAGCGTTTTGCCGATAACCCCTCCATCAAAGCGATCGTATTGCGAATCGACAGCCCCGGCGGCGGGGTTGTGCCGTCGCAAGAAATCCATGATGCGGTCAAGCGAGTTCGTAACAAGAGCAACAAGACCGTGATTGCCTCAATGGGCACAGTGGCAGCATCAGGAGGCTACTATATTGCGGTGGCGACCGACCGGATCATGGCCAATTCAGGGACATTGACGGGGAGCATCGGAGTCATCATGGAGATGGCGAACGTCGAAGGGCTGCTCAAGAAGATCGGGGTCGAAGGTATTGTGATTAAAAGTGGACGGTTCAAAGATGTAGGGTCTCCTCTCCGGAAGATGAGCGATGAGGAGCAGGCGTTGCTCCAATCCGTTATGGACGATGTCCATAAGCAGTTCATCGAGGCGGTGGCGGAAGGGCGAGGGCTCGACGTGGCGGCTGTGCAGGCCTTGGCGGACGGTCGAATCTTCACGGGCCGTCAAGCCAAAGCATCAAAGCTTGTGGACGAACTCGGCGATCTCGAAGCGGCCATTCAGCTTGCGGCGGATGTGGCCGGCATTGAGGGCGAGCCGAAAATCATTGAGCCTCGCCGACGGTTTTCGATCAGAGAATTGATTGAATCACGAATATCGGGGCTCTTCCCCAAGTTGGATTTTTACTCCGGGGTTGGACTCAAGTATCTCATGGCGTTCTAGCAGGATGCTGAAAAGGGGTGATGGGGTAGCTGGGACGATCCCCGTGCTCGCGCAACGCGCGGCCTCAGAAGGCCCTCGTTGGACGCGCGCAGTTGGGATCATCCCACCCACCCCTTATAAAGTGACAGCTCGTTGCGGCCTTGCGTGGGAGAAGGCGCGTCCCTGGGCGAAGAGGCTGTTCTGGCAGACTCTGGGCGGGCGGGTGAAGCAGCCGTCAGGGTTGGGTGGGTGAGAAGTCGGGCCATTTTTGAGCATCCTGCTAGCAAGGTCGGATTGGCATAGAGGTCGATTCATCATCACGAAAGGGGGTCCAAATATGACGAAGGCACAAATCATAGAGCGCGTATCCGAACAGATCACGACCTTAACGAAGCGGCAGGCAGAGGTCGTTGTCAATACGATTTTCGACTGTGTGCGCGATTCATTGAAAAATGGCGATAAGACGGAGATCCGAGGATTCGGCAGTTTTCGGTTGCGGGCTCGTCGGATGAAAGAGGGGCGGAACCCCAAGACCGGCGCGACCGTGGCGGTCCCTGCCAAAAAGGTCCCATTTTTTAAAGCCGGTAAGGAATTGAAGGAACTCCTGAACCAGTCATAACAGGGTGTTCATCATGAATGCACCAGACTTTCACGAGGCGGTCGGGATAGATGTCCGTTGGACGGACGAGGCCTCCAAACGTCTAGAACGGGCGCCGCTATTTCTGCGCGGCATGGTTCGCCGTCTGGCTGAGAAAAAGGCTCGGGAGCTTGGCTGTGCGGAGATTACAGGGGATCTTCTGGATCAATTCAAAAATCAAATGATGGGTGGTATGGGCGGCGAATCCGGCATGGCCGATGCGGTAGAGCAAATGGCGCAAGGCCATCTCCCCTGGACCGCCGCCGCGAAGGACCGGCTGAATACGGTTCCGGAATTCATGCGCCACATGATCAAGCAGATTGCCGAAGAGATCGCCAGGGAGCGGGGCCATCTCGAGGTGAACGTCGAACTCTTCGAAAAGGTGGAGGCGCTGGGCGATCTCCGCGAGGCCTCAGGCCCTCCTTTGGAGTGGAGCGAGGGGGCGTTGGCCCAGCTTCAGGAGAAATTAAAACAGTCGCCGCCGATCGCCGTCGAATTCGTCACGGATATGTTGAGGCGAGACACCGAAGATTTGGCGCGCGAGAGAGGTGTGACGCGGATCGATGAGTCGACACTGCTTCAATTGTGGGACGCACCCCAGGAACGAGTTGTGTGGACTGATGAAGCCTGGAAGCGGCTGCAAACGTCCCCTGATTTTGTGCGTAGCGGAATCCGTAAGGCCGCCGAGCGCAGGGCGCGGAAGCTCGGGCTCGCAGAGATCGATTCGGAACATCTGACGACGTTCCGGAATCAGGCCATGATGAAAGCTGTTAAACGAATTCGCTCGTTTGGATACAAAGAGCTGACGTTTGAAGCGTTCGATACAGCGCTGGAGAAGACTAAGCGGTTGCAGGGAAATGAGCAGGCGGAAAAACGCCTCCAGGAAATTCGCGGGCATTTTGCTGATCCGGACCTCAAGAAACCGGAAGGTGGGACATTGGGCGCCGACTTAATGGACCGCTTTCGCCGCTACCTTAAGGGAGAAGGGACGCTTTAGCTGTCAGGATGCTGAAAAAGTCGCTCTTCTCACCCGCCCAACCCCGGCGCGCCAGAACGCGCCTTTTCCCATGCTTCGTTCTCGCATCGTTCAGACCCTCAACGGGGACCCGGCCGCCTCACTAACTCTGCGGCGCGCACAGACGTGGTGCTCCTTATTCGTCGCACCGTGCGCCCCAAAGGGTACGTTGAGGGTCTTCACTCGCTGCGGCCTTGCTGGACAGCCTTTTTGAGCATCCTGCAAGGGCAGTCTCTTCTTCCTGTCTGATAGTTCTCTCTACGGATGCGCTTCAAAATACAACGGGTTTTTCACGTGGTTCTCGGCCCCATCTTGGACGAGTAGGCCGGACGAATCGGTATGACAGCGGAGCAGGGGCCGTTTGAGGACAGCCCCTGCTGTTCAGCTGTTCAGTGGGCAGCCGTCTGTTGCGGCCAAAATTTATGCCTGATTTGCGGGAGGGGCTCGCTATCGAAATTGGGGATATCGTAGAGACAGCGATCGATTGTTGCCACTTCTTCTTCGGTCAGGTCCAAGGTGACCCTCTTCTTCCAAAATTGATCGAGGGTAAAATAATCACCTGATTGCGGCTTCTCAGCCAAGAGCGCCGTCATCGTATTAAAGCCTGCCGTGTCCACCCCGGGGACGCGGCCCTTATTGCGGGCGTGACACCAATGCAGTACCTCAGCGATTCCGTACATCGACAACTCAATCTTCACCATCTTGCTCATAGAGTCCTCCTTACCAAGTCAGGCAGTGTACCTCAAACTCTGTTCTGTTTTCAAAGCCTTCGCTGAATGGGCTTAGAGTGGGGAAACTGCGTTTTGCGGGGATCGTTGCGCAGCTGGATTGATTGCCAGGAGAAAGCAGTGGTCTGTATACTGGTCACGCTTATTTTGGCGGGAAAGCCTGGTTGAGGGGCGTGTGCGCTTACGGATGAATCACCACGTCGCCGGTTCCTTGCGCGAGGAGAAGTGCGTGATCAGAATCGCTGACGGCCACATCAAGCATAAGGCCAGGAACCTTGTGGTCGTGGCGACAAGTGTCTTCCTGCTTATGGCAAGCGGCTGTACCAAGCAAGATCCCTACGCCCCACCAGACCTCTTCTACTATTTTGCCAGCTACAAAGTCGGTAAGAACCCGACGACTGTCACTCCCACTGATATCAATCAAGACGGTTTTACCGATCTGGTCACAACCAATATCGGTAGTAATACCCTTTCGATTCTCCTAGGTAACGGTGACGGCACTTTTCATGATCAAGTCCAATTGAACGTCTGTAAAGAGCCTCGTTCGCTCACCCTCGGGATGTTCAACCGCGATTCGTATCCCGATGTGGTCTTGGCCTGTTCCGGGGGCGATGAAGTGGCTGTACTCTTCGGCCGAGCCGATGGAAAGTTTGAAGAGGGGCCGCGCTATCCCGTGCATCGGACTCCCATTGCCATTGCCAGCGACGATCTGAATGGCGATCAGGTGCCCGATTTTGTAGTTGCGTTGCGGAACGACAAGATTAAAGTTTTTCTGGGAACCGGAACCGGCGAGTTCACCCATGGGGCGCAATACGAATATGGCGATACGCCCACGTCTGTGGCGATGGCCGACTTGGATGGCGATGGGAAGGTCGATTTGGCCGTGACGAACGGAGGGCCGATGTCGAACGCGGTTTCCATCTGGATGGGGAATGGCGACGGCACGTTTCGGCCTCCCACCGACTATCGGACGGGAAAGCGCCCGCTTGGAGTGAGTTTCACCGACTTCAATCGTGACCGGATCCGCGACCTGCTTGTGATCAACGGGGTGCAGGATAGCTTCACTACTTTTCTTGGGAAAGGCAATGGGACTTTCCTGCCAGGACACGATTCTGGCGCCGACGCAGGACCGAATTTCGGGCTTGCGCGCGACTTCAATGGCGACAGTCGCATCGACGTCGCCATCGTCAATCTTCAGTCGAGCGATCTCTCCATTCTCTACGGCCGTGGCGATGGAACCTTCGAATATCCGCCGAGAAACTATCGGACAAAACCAGGCCCCTTCGCTCTTGCGACGTTTCGCGTCACCACGAAGGAGGCTGAAGAGCCTGGACTCGTGACGGCGGACAACGGCAATGGAAGCGTCTCTGTTTTTCTTCATCGAGGATTGAAAGCGGTATCCACTCCCGCCGCATCCTCCCCGTGAGGTCCGTCGACGTCAGTCGAGAGGCGGAGTGAATCAAAAGGCAGTCTTCTTGACAGCCTACCGACCCTCGGCTACAGTGGCCGACAAGTGCCGCCTCCAGGCCACTCGGCACTCTGTTTTGGGGACACTAGTGAGATCCTTTAGATGGTGGTTTGCGATTGGAGCATTGCTCACTCTCTCCGTGCTGATGGTACAGGGGGGCGTGCGAGACCTGCTCGATGGAGCCTCTCCCGGTAGTGGGGCCGGCGCGTTCCTCTCATTTGGCACCACAATTTTCGGCGGAGGATTGTTGGCAGGTTGCTTGGCATTGGTGATGAATCGACTTCGATAGGCATAGACAGAGAATCTGAAGATAGACACGTCAATGCACTGTTTGAGATGTAATGGCTTTATGATGGTTGAGCGTCACTATACGCTGGTGAATCGGCGACTCTATGCTCGCTGTTTAAATTGCGGGTTTTGGATCGATCTTGCCGATCTGCTCCGCTTTTTCCATAAAGTGATTGACAGCGGGTTTCGTGGAGGGAAGGTGCGGGAATCGTATACACTATGAGTAGGAACGATGCGTTCATGATGACAAGGGACTTCGGGAGATTTCATCGTCCGTTATTTCTTGCCTGCGCTGCCGGGGTGTTCATCGGTCTCCTGTTGATCGCCGCTGAGTCCCTCACTCCATCCAACGCCCTTGCGAAGGGGGTCGCGGTTCAATCTGTTTCTGTTCGGACTGCGATTGCTTCGCGCCAATTCCCTCCGTGGCGAGTCTCCCCAGCCCATGGCATTCTTCTCAAGGAACTCAACAGTGGGCGTGTGCTGTATGAACACGATGCGGGGAAGCGAATGTCCCCTGCCAGTCTCACGAAAATCATGTCGGCCTTGGTCATTCTGGAAAAGGGCCAATTGGATGACTTTGTCACGATCAGTCCCAATGCCGCACGGGCGCATAAGACACACTTGCGCGTGAAGGCAGGGCAGATTTTCAGGCTGGAAGATTTGCTGAAGGCCATGCTCATCGTGTCCGCGAACGATGCCTGCCTTGCAGCGGTAGAACATGTGGGTGGCGACGAGGCACAGTTTGTGAACCTCATGAATGCCAAGGCCGAGACGCTCGGCTTGTCTGATACGCATTTCAGTAATGGCTGCGGGTTCGACAACCCGGACCATTACTCAACGGCTGAAGACCTCGCCGCATTAAGCGTGATAGCCCTCGACCAGCCGATCTTCCGGCAGTTGGTTCGCGAGGAACGCGCGATCATTGCGCCTATCAACGGTCATCGTGCATATGTGTTGCACAATACGAACAGATTGTTGGGACGTATTCCCGGCGTCGAAGGAATCAAGACTGGATTTACCTCCAAGGCTGGGCGGTGTCTCATCGCCAAAGTCTCCCAAAACGGGAGCGATCTTCTCCTTGTAATTCTCAACTCCAAGCGTCGCTGGAACACCGCGACAAATCTCATTGCCTACGGGCTGCAGGCAACCGAAACTCCGCACTGAATTTCGTTCCCCCTGTTTTGATCAAGTCGATTGCACGTAAGCAGAGGCGAGAAGGCCGTCTCGGTCTGAGGGCTACCCGCGTCTGCCCTGTTCAAGTCCTTCCGTGACCTATGGCGAAGGCCTATAGACTTTGTAAGCGTGCGTGGAAACAGAGGGGGGAGATACGGAGCGGGAACAATTTACATCAGCAACCGGGAACAAGAATAGGAAGTGATCGAGGTCGGCAAGTACGTGTTAAGGGAGAACATCAGGCCTGCATCGCTACCGAGGTGGAGAAAACTCCACATTGACATCTTTCCCCAGATAGTTGATGACGAATCCTTGTTTGCCGTAAGCGAGTATGGCACCCATCACATTTTCATCCCCGTACTCTTCCTGTCCCAATAGTTTTCGCACATCATCGGGGCTTTCACTGTTCAATACGTTGCGAAAGATACCGCGAGTCTTATAGGAGAATCGATTATTGATAAAGATCAGGTCGACCTTGCCGTCCTGAATGCGTACGCCTGCCATAGGTCCGGTCGGCTTACGTTGGTCGAGCAAGAAGATAAACGAGGCTTCCTGTTCCACTTTTACGCCGGGAATCTTTTCATTTACGAGAGAGCCCAAGGCTTTGGCTTCGGAGTCTCCCAATTTGACTCCAAACAGTGAAGTGTCGGCACTCTTCAAAGCCTTGGGGTCCATCACGTCGTTCTTGCTCAATTCGTAGGGCTCGCCATAGCCAGGGGACACCCATGCGCCGATTCCAGCCATCACCATGCAGGCTATCGTGACGACTCTCAGTACATACTTCATCGACTCTTCCTTACCCATGGGTTCCGAAAGATGTATGGCAAGTAAAATGTATTGGCAAAATTGGAGGGGCCAATGCAGTGCGTATGCATTTTATCGAACGGCCTGAGAACTTGCAAGAACGGTTGAATAGGTGATGGGGCGAACCGATCCGTTATCAGCCTTTTTACAGGGAGCAGGTTAGGTGGTGTGATGGGTGGCGATGAGGAGGGCTCCGAGGTGTCGGAGTCGTTGAAAGTAGGGCCGACAGTCTTCGTCAAGCTCGTCAGTCAGGTTATCCAGGTCTGCAACGCAATCTTCGACGATCCTGATCCGTTGGGCATCGAGCCCCTCGGGACTATCGAGGAAATACACGACGCATCCGCTGATTACGGTATCCAGTGTCATCAACGGCCCCTCGTGCTGGTTTCCTACTTGAGGCCATCGCTCCTCCTTATGGGTTTCCCAAAGAGACAGCACGGCATCCTGATCCATGTTGCCGATCTCCAACGAACCAGGCTGACTCAGTTCCGGTCGATCCACCCTAGCGCATGGAGCAACAGGACTGCAAGGGTGCGAAGACTAAGCCGCCAGAGTCAGTAGGCGATGTCTTCTCATCCGACGCACCAATTGATGATCGGTCCATGCCATGTGTGCGATCCGATCATCAAAAATGCCTCGTTGTGTCCATACCACCCGCCGCCCTCTTCCTGAGCCATTGGTCGGGCAGTTCGTGGAAGGCGAAGAGCACGAAGACGCCTTCGATGATCGCGGTGGCCAACTCGCGAACCTGCGCGATGAAGTAGTGGGGGGGCCTGGAGGATGGGTATGGTGTCAGCTAGCCAACGCCATACGAGTGTGGCCAATGCATAATTCTTCAACAAGAAACTCCGGCAGTGCGCGCCCCACGCCATCATAACAGTAGGAACTTACGGGTAGAGTCCACGATGGAGATGCGCTTGAGCCACTTTATCGATCCCGTTCATCAGGGCGGCCATCCGCATAGAAGTCTTTTTGGAAACGGAAAATTCTAATGTCTGATTGAAAGCGGAGATCAGAATATCTTGCAATCGCTCTTGAATATCAGTGGCTTTCCAAAAAAATCGCTGCACATCCTGCACCCACTCGAAGTAGGACACGATGACGCCACCGGAGTTGGCCAGGATGTCCGGAATGATAAAGACTCCCTGGTCCTGCAGGATTCGGTCTGCCTCCAGGGTCGTCGGACCGTTCGCGCCTTCGGCGAGAATCCGGCAGCGTAGTTTGGCCGCATTGCGTTCGGTAATCTGTTCGGATAGTGCAGCGGGGACCAGCACGGTGCAGTTAAGTTGCAGCAATTCGTCGTTGGAGAGCCAGTCTCCGAGCTTAGTGTCGCGGAGGGATTGGCCCGTGGTCTTATAGCGAGTAAGGAGATCCGGAATGTCCAACCCGTTCGAATTGTGAATGCCCCCCTGCACGTCACTCACTGCGATAACGCGTGCGCCACACTCCTGCATAATGCGGGCGGTATGAGCCCCGACGTTACCGAACCCCTGTATGGCCACGGTTGTGTTTCGCATGTCGAGCTTGAGATGGCGAAGTGCTTCCATGGTGACGTAGACCACTCCGCGGCCTGTAGCTTCCTCACGCCCGAGACTTCCTCCAATCGATAAGGGTTTGCCTGTGACGACGCCAGGTACCGAGTACCCCATCTGTTGACTGTATGTATCCATGATCCAAGCCATCACTTGGGCGTCTGTACCGACGTCTGGGGCCGGCACGTCCTTGTCTGGCCCGATCAGCGGGAAGATTTCCGCTGCATAGCGCCTGGTCAATCGTTGTAACTCCGGCTGCGAGAATTGTTTGGGGGCAATTGCGACACCACCTTTGGCGCCGCCGTAGGGCAGGTTGGCTAATGCGCATTTCCAGGTCATCCACATGGCGAGTGCCGCAACCTCCCCAAGAGTCACTTCCGGATGATAGCGAATGCCGCCTGTCGTGGGACCGCGGGAAGAATCATGTTGCACTCGATAGCCGGTATAGACCTCGACCCGGACTGCGCAACTGCCAGCCTGAATGTCGGTGTGTCGAGTTCGTGCATTGTGTGTTCCTTTGGTCAAGTGTGAAGTGGGGACGTCGATGTGAGGTGGTGATCATGGTGCTCCTGTCCCATGATGTCTGGCGGAAGACTCATCCATTGAATGTTGAATATTCGTGCGAACTCCTCCGCCAGCTGTTGTGCAACCACTGAGGGCGACATGGCGAACTGCAGAACCTTGGCCAAGGATGTGATCTGGCATTGTGCCAGGCCACAGGGCATGATATGAGAAAAAGGGGATAGGTCCAAATCGACGTTGAGCGAAAATCCGTGAATCGTGACCCCATGATCGATCCGGACTCCGATCGCAGCAATCTTCGCATCAACATCATTCCAGCATACCCAGACGCCAGGTTTCTTCTCAATGCGATAGCCCTCAATCCCCCATCGCAAGAGTGTATGGATCAAGACCTCCTCTAACTTCCGCACATACTGTTTCGGTCCTGAGCAATAATGTGACAGCTTGAGGATGGGATAGCCCACGACCTGTCCAGGTCCATGGTAGGTAATCGAGCCGCCACGATCTACGGATTGGAGGCTGGCGCCTGTTCGGCGGAGAACCTCTTCCCCGCAGCCCCAATGTGATGGTTGGGTGGTACGGCCCAGGGTATAGACTGGCGAGTGCTCAAGGAGCAACAACGTATCCCCTTCCCTCCCTGCAATTCGTTCTTTCTGTAGCTGTTTCTGAAGTGCCCAGGCTTCGGCATAGGGAACAGGCTGCGAAAACCAGACGAGCGTACCAGCTTGTGAGGTAGGCGTCGGGCGAGGCCCCCTTCCCTGTCCGAGGAAATCATGATCTAGGTGTGACCCATCAGCGTGATTCACAGGATAGCCTTCAGCAGCGAGGGGTTCTGAAGCGAGATAGTGGACTGGGCGTTCTTTCTCTGAATGGTCAGTTGCAGTGTCAGCTGGTCTCCGGAAGGGAGGAGGGAGTGCCAACGGTCTCCAGCATCGTCAATCTGCTGTTGGCCGACGGGGCAATACAGCCGCAAGACGCTTCCGACGCTGGCCACTGATCCTGATTGGGCTTGCGCAGAAGTTGCCGTCATGCTGCACGTGAGAATGGTGCCTACCGAGGGTGCCGGCAGGGATTTTTCATCAGAGGGGGCCTGTCCAAACGGCGATTCAGCATAGGCGATCGCCGTATTCAGGGCCAGGGTGATGATGAGAAGGAATGGAATGGTGAAGAAGCGAAAGGGGAGAGAACTCGTCTGTGTTGTACGCACACTTGTCATGGGGCCTCGTCTACTCGAGTCGGCCTCATTGTCGCACAAGTGCGCTCAGGGTGAAAGTCGCAGAACGGAAAAGGGGCGAAGACGATCCTCGCCCCTTTCTGCTTCACGAGTCTGTGACTTACTGGATGGCGGCAAACATTTCCTTAATCGCGGGGGTCTTCAACTTCTTGAGCGCTTTTGCTTCGATCTGACGAATCCGTTCCCTTGTCACCGAGAGGCTTTGTCCTACCTGTTCCAGCGTGCAGGCCTGATCGTGACCGATACCGAAGCGCAGCCGGATAACGGTTTGCTCTCGGGGCGTGAGCGTGCAGAGAATGCGTTCCAGTTGGTGCGCCATTTCCATCCGGTGCACATGGGCATCGGGTGGGACGGCTTGCAGATCGGGGAGCAGCTCCCCGAGTTCCGTG
Source organism: Nitrospirota bacterium (assembly GCA_016200355.1). Classification (GTDB taxonomy): domain Bacteria; phylum Nitrospirota; class Nitrospiria; order Nitrospirales; family Nitrospiraceae; genus Palsa-1315. Next base: position 23,144 of record JACQEY010000077.1, on the reverse strand, counting down.
CTTCCGTCGCCCACTGGCTTCTCCAAGGCGACCGGCTCTTGAAAGGCCTGCACGGTTTCGTGGAGTCGCTCCGGTCTCATTCGTAGCACCTGCGCCACTTCTTCGAGTCGAGCCGGACGGCCCAGCTGTTGCCCGAGTCGTCTGGTCACGCGGAGGATGCGGTGCGAGGCTTCAGTTTGGTGAACTGGAATGCGAATGGTCCGCGATTGATCCGCCAGCGCTCGCGTGATGCCTTGGCGAATCCACCAGGTTGCATAGGTGCTGAACTTGAACCCTTTGCGGTATTGATAGCGCTCGGCCGCTTTCATCAACCCGATATTTCCTTCTTGCACGAGATCCAGCAACGTCAGGCCACGGCCCGTGTAATGTTTTGCCACATCCACGACAAGCCGCAGGTTGCAGCGAACCAATTCATCCTTTGCCTGTTCGAGTACGATCCGAGCAGAACGGAGGGTGGCCAACCCTTCCTTGAGCTGCTTAGCGATGGCAATCGGAAGCTTCTGCTGTCCCGTTCCCTGCTCGATTATCTCGGTGAGACACTGCTCGGCCTTATCGATCACGGTGGCTGAGAGTCCGCTCAACCCTCTGACCATCCGGAGTGTGCGTTGCGCCTCGAGCACTGAGTCCGTACGCTTGAGCCGGGGAAAGACTCGTATGGTGTGACGTAAGGCCTTCCGAATGGTGCTTGTTCCGTCATCGATCTTCTTCGCCAGTTCGACTTCTTCCTCTCGGGTCAATAGCGCACGTTCGCCGAAGGAGCGAAAGTAGAGTGACTCCAATATGAACGGGCCGCCGCCCACGGCGGAATGAGGTACCGCCTTTGTCGGCTCCTCCTGTTGTTCCTCTTCGGATGTATCTCGGCCAATCACATCCAAGAGGTCGCTTGCCTCGGGATCGTCCGCGTCAACGTCCTTTGCGATTGTGACAATCTTTTCTGGCTCAGAGGTTGGGAATAGGCTCTCTTTCATGTCGTCGCCCCTCCTTTGCCTACCTGATGTTGTACGTCTCATGGTTGTGACCTCAACAGGCCTCAGTTCCTTGTTCTACTCTGTGAGAGACAGGTATCTGCTAAACGATTCATGCTGGGATCTGTGCTGCCAAGGTGTTTCACTATCTCTCTACGCAGCAAATCCTGTGCTGGATCGTTTATGAGAACGGCGGATCGCAATCACCAGGAAAAGACAGCACTATTAGCGTGATCTAATGAAGAGAACTGAGAGCGGGTGAGGCAACCTTGCTGCAGGTGTGTAGGGGTGGCTATAGAGCAATAGACTTAATTGCCACATCTATTCTCCGGGGCAGCTTTTTAAAAGTGAGTGATCGTACCGAAGGAATCGGCTCTCCAAGAAGACCTGTGGGAGAAGTCGAGAAATCCGTCATCGTGGTCGTTGTCTTGTTGAAAACCCGGCGCGGCACTTCTAAAATGGGCTCCGATGTCATATTTTCAATCGGGCGAGCGTATCCATCTGGTCGACAAGAAAGGGCGGCAGTATGTCCTGACCTTGAAGGCCGGAGATCTTTATCAACTGAGCGGCCACAAAATTGCCCACGACGACCTCATCGGAAAGCCTGATGGTTCTTTAGTTACGCTTTCCGGAAACAAAACGATGTTGGCGCTTAGGCCCACGTTCGGCGACTATGTGCTGAAGATGCCGCGTGGCGCGCAGGTGTTGTATCCGAAGGATCTTGCGCTCATTCCTATGTGGGCGGATGTCTATCCTGGCGCGCGGGTGTTCGAGGCGGGAACCGGCTCTGGGGCTTTGACGATAGCCCTCTTGCGCGCTGTGGGTCCTCGCGGTTTGGTGGTGACCTACGAAGCCCGTGAGGATTTCTCACGGACGGCGATGACGAACATTGAACGGTACATGGGTCCGGTGGCGAATCTCATCCCGTTTCGTCGGAACGTGTACGAGGGGATCAGTCTGCTCGACGATAATCTGCCATTTGATCGTCTCGTCCTCGATCTCCCTGAGCCCTGGCAGGTAGTGCCGCATGCCGCACAGGTGCTTCGTTCTGGCGGCATGTATTTGAGCTTTGTTCCGACCGTTCCCCAAGTGGTGCAGACGGTTGAGGCCCTTGAGCGAGCGACGGTCTTTGGTATGGTCGAAACATTTGAAACGTTGTTGAGGACCTGGTCGATTCAGGGCCGGAGCGTACGGCCGGATCATCGAATGGTTGCCCATTCAGGTTTCATTACGGTGGCCAGGAAAATTGAATCTGGCTTGTGGCCCGCAGCTCACGCTGTTGAGTCTGTAGGTGAGGCCGCTGATGTTCACGCAGAACGAGAGGATCACACGCGATGAATCGGTTGAGTGGGAAGGTCGCGGTCATTACAGGAGGCAACGCGGGTATCGGTGAAGCGATCGCGAAAGCCTTTGCGCGGGAAGGGGCATCGGTCGTGATTACGGGAAGACGGCAAGGGGAACTGGACCGAGTCGTGAATGATATCGTGAAGGAGCAGGGCAAGGCCTTCGCGGTTGCCGGATCTGTCACCGATGAATCCCATGTTCTGGAGACGGTACGACGGGCTGTACAGCAGTTCGGACAGCTCGATATCCTTGTCAATAATGCCGGAGTAGGGGACTTTGGGAAGCGCCTGCATGAGATCGATGATGCAACCTGGGCGCAGATCCTTGACGTCAACTTGACTGGGGTGTTCCGCATGACGCGAGCCGTCTTGCCGCAGATGCTAAAGCAGGGGAAGGGAGCGATCGTCAATATCTCCTCCGTCGCAAGCTTGGTCGGACTTCCCACATTGCCGGCCTATGCCGCCTCCAAGGGGGCGCTCGATGCCTTGACCAGAGCCCTCGCGATCGACTATGCCAAGGACGGTATTCGCTGCAATGTGGTGAATCCAGGACTCATCGATACGCCAATGGCCGCTCCGCTGATGAGCAACCCCGAACAGCTGAACCCTATTCTGTCGCACTATCCTATCCGTCGAGCCGGAAAACCAGAAGAGGTGGCGAATATGGTTCTCTATCTGGCCTCTGACGAGGCAGTCTGGGTTACGGGTGGAACTTTTCCTATCGATGGAGGGATGACCATCTCGTAAGGAGACATTCCATGCGAAAGGGGAATGTCACACTCACAGCGATGGATACTTGTCAGTAGGCCCGAAGACGAACCAGAAATTGTAACTGCTCGAATCGATGGACATCAATGCACATACTCAGTTCTGCGGTGTCATCGGCAATCCAGTCGAGCATTCACTCTCACCCGCTATTCACAACGCCGCATTTCAGAAGCTTGGGCTGAACTTCGTCTATCTGGCATTCCGCGTGGAAGCGATCGGTGATGCGATCAAGGGTCTTCGCGCCTTGGGAAACTTTCGTGGCGCCAGCGTGACCATTCCTCACAAGGTGGCAGCTGTTCCGTTTCTTGACTCTGTCGAGCCAACCGCACGTCACATCGGTGCGATTAACACCATTGTGGCTGCAGGCGGGACCCTCACAGGCTATAACACCGACGCGACCGGTGCCTTGCGTGCGCTTCGTGAAGGCGTTGTTGCTTTGAAAGGGCAGCGAGTAGTCATGCTCGGATCCGGAGGCGCCGCTCGCGCAATTGCGTTCGCGCTAGGGACAGAGCCCGGGATCGAGCACTTGACTATACTAGGAATCGATGAGCAGGAACGCGCAGCCTTGGCCCAAGATCTCCGGTCGAAGACAGAGATTACCATACGGGAATCGACTCTTGATGCGGATGCGTTGCAAAAGGTTCTTCCGGATGCTCATGTGCTGATCCATTGCACACCGATAGGCATGTCGCCAAAAGTACACGAGACCTCTGTACCTGCGACGCTGCTCCATGCGGGACTGACGGTCATGGATATCGTCTACAACCCTCGGGATACCCGGTTGCTGAAGGATGCGAAGGCGGCAGGCTGTCGTGTGATTCCAGGGCTCGAGATGTTTCTTCATCAAGCTGCGGCGCAGTTCGAGCTCTGGACCGATCAGGCTGCTCCAACCGATGTCATGCGCACCGTCCTGGAATCCCGCTTCTCATGAACATCGTGCTGATTGGCTATCGGGGAACTGGCAAGAGTTCGGTGGGCAGGCTGCTTGCCGCGCGATTGGGACGAGAGCTCGTGTCAACCGATGCGGAAATCGTCAAGCGGGCTCATCGTACGATTCCGGAGATTGTCGCCCAAGAGGGATGGGAACATTTTCGTGATCTAGAGTCCGATATCTGCAGAGAGCTTGCCAGCCGCGACCAGCTCGTGATCGATACCGGCGGCGGGGCTATACTTCGTACGCAAAATGTCGAAGCATTGAAGAAGAATGGCACATTGTTTTGGCTGGAGGCTTCCGTCGGGACGATCTCAAAACGAATCGGTAGGGATACACAGCGCCCCTCGTTGACGGGGACCAAGTCGTTCGTCGATGAAGTTCAGGACGTGTTGCGGGAGCGAACACCGAAATACCAAGCAGCAGCTGATCACGTCATCACGACCGACGGTCGATCAATCAATCAACTGGTTGAGGCCATACTTACGTTGGTGTGAGCATGCTCGATCATTGTCCCTGTCACGTTAGGGTGAGCCTGTGCCATTGTCCCATTCTTGACAAGGCCTTCTTCGAGGTGTTTGAAATAGCTGAGCGCGCCCGTAGCTCAATGGATAGAGCATCGGACTTCGGATCCGAGGGTTGGGGGTTCAAGTCCCTCCGGGCGCACCACGTTATCTCATCCTGCGAAGACTCGTGGTGAAATCATCAAAGTATTAGTAACTTATATCTGATCTTCCTGGTTCTTTCGACCGGATCATCCCCCCACCAAAGCTGCATAGATTTCTCGTATCCCCAGCAGTACTCTTGCACCAAGGAACAGGGTCCGAGGGGTGTCTGAATGGTGCTATGCTATAGGCAAGATCGCGTCAGACATTCTAGCGGGAGGTTTCTTAGGCGGAGTAAGCAGCAGGTCTGGACGAGGCATTGCCCCTGTTGTGGACGCTGGTTGACGAAGCAGGATCCCACGACACTCTGGGGTCTGTTCTTGCGGATGGCTGAGTGGATAAGAGCACGGTCACCAAGAGGAGGGGCTTACCATGAATCATGTAGTCCTCCATGACGTCCGAGCTGGTTTTTTTCTAATGGTGGGCTTGACCATGTTGGTCTTCATTTGTGCGGTAGCGGCGTTAAGTACCGTGATGCGTCCGGCTCGTTGGGCCGATCGAAAGGAGGCCCATTTCTAACCTGTTTCCTCGCTGGTCCCCTCTTTCGCGGTTGGTCTAGAGGCGTAACTGCCCTCTCGTCTGACGCGGTCACCCACAAGATTCATATACAACAGACTGACAATTAAAGCGAAATGGCTATGAGCCGCAGAGGAGTCTCATCTTTTCATTCAAGTGCTATATTTCAAGTACATGTGCAAAATGTTATTCCAAAAATGGGAGAATAATCATGATCGGACGTCCAATGAAAACAAGTATCGTGGCAGCAATGGGGCTTGTGCTATTGGTTGGTCAAGGCTGTAGCATGAAATGGTTGCAGTCCGATGGAGAGACGGGAGCAGGGTCTGCGCAAACCGGTAGTTCAGGGAAAGGGCTAAGTGGTTTCTCTCAGAATCCCTCGGAAGAGCGTCTGGGGAAGGGCGGCGATATCGTATCGCTTTCCCCCTCTGGGATGAGCGCCCGTCAGCGTGCAGAAATAACCAAAGAGGAAAAAGCGGCCATTGAGGCTGGCCTAAAGGACGTGTTCTTTGGATATGATCAGTGGATCCTTTCAGATGCCGGAATGGAGGCATTGAACCTTGATGCTCAGTGGCTAAAGGATCATCCTGGAGCGGTGATGAAGGTTGAGGGGCATTGCGATGAACGGGGCACGGCCGACTACAACATCGTGTTGGGGGATAAGCGAGCCAAGGCTGCGCGTAGCTATCTGATCGAATCGGGTGTAGCCCCCAAGCAGGTGGCGATCGTTTCGTACGGCAAGGCGCGCCCTTTCTGCGAGGAACCTACTGAATCCTGCTACCAGCAGAACCGCCGCGGACACGTATTGTTGAATGTGAAGAAATAACCGAGCGATCGGTGACCTCAAGGAACCCCGGCGCCTCTAAAACAGGCCTGGGGTTCATTGTTTGATTGGATCTGAAACAAGCATGGCTTTTGTGAAAAATAAGCAGGGGTTAAGTAAGAGGCATCCTCAGCCTCACACGATCAAAGAGGAGTCTCCTTTGGAGAAGCGCCAGCAACCACGTTTTACATCACAGTTCAGAAGCACAATTTCAAGTGGGCAACGCGAAGGCCAAGGTCGGACGAGAGACCTCTCTGCTGGCGGCTGTATGATAGAGACGGATTTTCCGGTCGCCGTGGGGGCTTTGTTTGAGTGCCGTATTTATGTCCCCGGGCTTGATTGGCCTTTGCGGATCGATGAAGCCCAAGTGCGGTGGGTCAAAGCCAATACATTTGGGATCCAGTTCATGAAGATTAAGCCCGATGAGGAGAAAAAGCTCAAGCAGGTTATCGCCAGTCTAAACAAAGAACTTAAGGCGTAGTCTTTCCCACCCACCTTTCCTCCTTTAGACCCAGAAAGATTCAGACGGTTTGGCCACCTCATCTATATCTTAGGTGGGAAGAACCTGCGCTTCTTGCTCACGGAACTGTTCGCGGCTACACGGTGCCTATGGTATAAGACAGCAGTAGGACTTGAAAGAGCGTGGAACCGTTCACGACTCTTCTTCAGGCCGAATAGTCAGAGATTGTCACAATGGGACACACGGTACCTCCAGCGCAGACTGGATATAGCATTGCAACCGTAGCCGGCGGTTGCTTTTGGTGTCTTGAAGCGGTCTATGACCAGATGAAGGGTGTGGTAGCGGTCGAATCCGGTTATATAGGTGGTCAGGTCGATCATCCGACGTATGAAGCCGTCTGTAGCGGTAGGACCGGTCACGCAGAAGCGGTACGTATCACGTTCGATCCCAACGTCGTCAGCTATCGCGAGTTGCTAGAAGTATTGTTTGTCATCCACGATCCTACGACCCTCAATAGGCAGGGGCACGATGTCGGGACTCAATACCGATCGGCAATTTTTTATCATGCGCCTGAGCAGAAGCAGATTGCCGAGGAGGTGATTGCAGCCGTGACGAATGCGAAGCTCTATGCCAATCCGATCGTGACGGAGATCACTCCTGCCGGGATCTGGTACGAAGCCGAGCCGTATCACCAGGAATATTTTGTGCGGAATCCCTTTCAGGGTTACTGTACAGCCGTTGTCGGGCCAAAAGTAGTTAAGTTCCGCAAGCAGTTTTCTTCGAAGTTGAAGACCTAACCTGCCTTGTGTCTCTCGATGCGTCCCGAACATTGTCTCGATAGGAGAGTCTATCCTTCGACGAGGAGGGACGTGAGATCGGGATGTATGGGATGGCGCGTGCTCGCATCAGTCCCCGACCGCACAATGTGGGCGGTCCTGAATCCTGTCAGCGCAGCGGCATCCAGTTCGCGTTCCGTGTCTGACAAAAAGAGAATGTGATGAGGCTGCAGACCGATCTGTTCACTGATCGTGCGGTAGCTGGATGCTGTCTTCTTCTCGCCGACACTGGTATCGAAAAAGTGTTTCATCCCAGATCATTCCTTGTAACGCCTTGAGGCAGGCCAGTTTTCGATCCTGATCGATCCAGCCAGCGAGCATAGCTGGCAACTCCTCGTAGGCTGGGCGCATACCTATTTCGTGCTCAATGGCATTCTGGCATTCCGTGGTCCAGCGGAGCACATCGGGATCGTGCCGCCGCTCATGGAGGAAAGGAGCGAGACGTTGTTTTGCAAACGGGAAGAGAATATCGTGAACGAAAGCCACAGAAATGAGAGTGCCTTCGATGTCCATGAGAACGTAATGGACCATGCGGCGATTACCAGCGATACCGTTGATCGATTCCGGAATTCGTATAGTGCGGCACCCAGCCAGCTTGATCAGTGAAGATGCGAATCGCGCGCACCTTCGGAGGATCGCCTAAGTCGAACCAATGCTTTGTGTTGGCCGGGACAGAAATGAGGTCGCCTTGCTCGCACAACAGGGCGAAGACTTCATCGTCGCGCCCTTCCTTGTGAAACCAAAAAAAACCTTGGCCTTCAACAAAGACACGCACTTCATCTTCGCTGTGAGTATGTTCTCGGCGGAACTTCTCTCGGATCTCAGCCAGATTCGGTGTGTCTCTGTCTACACTTATGACATCCGCCGTCCGGTACCCGCCCTTTCCCATGAGTGGTTTGAGCAGGTAGCTGTAGGCGTCGAGGACGTGCTCGTTCGTGGCTCCAGAAAGTAGGTCTCTGTCTGCAGACCATCGTTCATAAACGATGCCTCGTGCGCCTAGAAACTGCCGGACGGCCGATGGGTCGGGTATGGTCACGTTCGTGTCAGGTATTCGCAGAGTAGCCATGTAGTGTCACCTCTCGTTGGCATTGGAGAAGATATTCTAAGACCTCGAGATGTCGTTTGGCTTCGGGTATATCCTTGCCCCAGACATAGAGGCCATGTCCTGCCAGCAAGAATCCGTAGCAGGATCGCTCTCTCGAAAGGGATCGCTCCACACGTGCCGACAATGCCTGCATATCTTGTGAGTTCGGAAAGACCGGCAAGGAGATTTCTACTTCGTGGGTATCGATGCCGCTCAACCCTTTCAGCAATTCCCACCCAGAAAGCAATACCCGACCGTCATTACGAGCCAACTGCGAGAGCAATGCGGCTGGGAGCGAGTGCGTGTGGAGTACGGCTCCGGCTCCCATCGTGCGATAGAGAAGCAGATGGAGGAGGGTTTCGGCTGACGGCTTTAGTCCGTCTGCATCGACAGGCCTGCCATGTTGGTCGACGGCGAGGATGTGCTCGACCTCAATCGCGCTCTTGTCCACGCCTGAACTCGTAATCGCGCAATAGGCGGGGGCGGCGTCGTCCGGCAACCGAACACTATAGTTGCTGCTCGTGGCAGGAGCCCAGCCCATTCGAGACGCCCACCGGGCCGTCTCGACCAGTTGTTCAGCACCCATCTTGAAATCTGAATAGTGTGTCACGCGTCACAACCTTCCAAGCAAAGCAGGACGTTTGTAAAGCGAATGATGGGTTCAATGCAATGGCCGACTCGCCAGGGGTTGGTGATAGTGATGCCGATATTCGAGCGCTTGGCCGTTGCCGCCGATCTCATTCCATTCGATCCGGTGTTGCTAGAAGGCTCATAAGCGTGAGGCAAGGTCTTGGTCCAACCAGGCGTCTTCCTGCCCTTCCGTCTGATCAGATGCGTGAAGACCCGCGAAGTCGAACAACCGTCGGTCCAGGAGAAGCGGTGGTGCCACGTTCGACAGGGCAGCGAACATACTGTCTGTACAGCCAGGCGACCGCTGCTCCCATTCGCGCAAAAATTCCTTCACCTGTTTTCGCTTGAGATCTTCTTGTGAGCCGCAGAGATCACAGGGAATAATGGGAAACGCGCGCAACTCCGCATACCTGGCCAGATCGCTCTCCCGCACGGCGGCCAGCGGGCGAATGACCACGTGTCGGCCGTCTTTTGAGCGTAATTTCGGCGGCATCGTTTTGAGTTTGCCGGTATAGAACAAGTTCAGGAATAGGGTTTCAACAAGGTCATCGCGGTGGTGACCCAATGCGATCTTGGTCGCACCCAATTCCGTGGCGACGCGATAGAGGATGCCACGACGGAGTCGGGAGCAGAGCGAACAGGTGGTCTGTCCTTCAGGAATGAGCCGTTTGACGATCGAATAGGTGTCTCGAGTTTCGATATGGAATAGCACACCGATATGTGAGAGATAGTCGGGAAGCACATGGGCAGGAAACCCGGGCTGCTTTTGATCCAAGTTCACCGCGACAAGGTCGAAGTGAATCGGAGCACGGCGTTTCAAGACCAGCAATAAGTCGAGCAGCGCATAGCTGTCTTTCCCTCCTGATAGGCAGACCATGATCTTGTCGCCGTCTGCAATAAGGCCATACGCGGCAATAGTCTCCCCAACAAGGCGAAGCAGTTTGGTTTGCAGCTGTTCCGTGGCTTCATCCAGTTTTACGGGAGGATGTGACGGGCTGGCCGAATGTGACATAGGTTGGCATTCTACGTGGTCAGCCACGCGGCTGTCGATCTTCAACTGGGGGCATCATGGGTAAGGGTGAGAATTGCTCCGGCGGGAATCTTCAATCAGTCCTGTTCGTGTGTACGGGGAACATTTTTAGGAGTATGACGGCAGAATACGCACTCAAGGCGGGACTTGGCCTCGGTACATCCTGCGTCGTTAGCTCAGCCGGGATCGACGCCAAGCCTCAGTCGGTGCATGACTGGGTCCAGATCCAATTGCGAGAGAAGGGAGCTGATCCAACCAGACATATCCAACGACAACTCACCAAGGAGTTGGTCGAGGCTGCCGATCTCGTCATTGCGATGGGGCGAAACCACCAAGCCTTCGTTCGGGAAAAATTTTGACGAGACGTTTCCCTGTTTAATCAGATCTGTCTCGGCCACGACCATCCGATTTTGGATTTGCATGAAGCGATATCGGAATGGGAAACTGACCTTGAGCGGGCCCGCGCCTATGTATGCTCGGTAATTGATAGCATCTGGGCCACAGCACCAGCCCTTCTTCCTCGCCTCCGGTAACCAGGCTTTCCGGCATCTATTGTCTCTGCCGGTTCATTCTTGGACTCGATCGGACATTTTTTCTCCACTTTATAGGTGATAGTCAACGGAATGGCCTTCTAAATCGAGGCCACATCTAAGCACATGCTATATTTTCCATAGCACCTCTTGCAGATTGATCGCAGGGAGCATGGTATCGATGCAACGATTACGGACACAGGATGTGACAGCGTCTGACAACCATGATCACGAGCCGGAATGGGTCTCGTGGTCCAATGAGAAGCTTTTGAACCTCCCTATGAACCAACTCGGAGTCACGCTCAACGGGGCATTCCTATCAGGACAGATCCAGCAGCTCTACGCCGAACTCGAAGCCAGACAGCTCATATTCCGTCCCCACTTTTGGTTGTCCAACGAATGGTTTACTCCAGATGGGGTGCCGGGGATTGCTGTGCCATTTTATCTAGCCCATCCACGACTGGCGAAGCTTGAAATGGAACAGATGCTCGAGGTCGAGGGCGGGACCTCGGAATGGTGCATGCGCATTTTGAGGCATGAGGCTGGCCACGCTGTGGAAAATGCCTATCGTCTCCGCCGTCTCCGCCGCCGGCAACAGGTCTTTGGCCGCTCGTCCGATCCCTACCCAAAATATTACAGCCCCAGGCCCTATAGTCGGAGCTTCGTGCGGCACCTCGATGTGTGGTATGCGCAAAGTCATCCGGATGAAGACTTTGCTGAGACTTTTGCGGTCTGGCTGACACCAGATTCGACATGGGCCGACCGCTACAAGGGATGGCCGGTGCTCAAGAAGCTGCAGTATGTCGATGGGTTGATGGAGGGGCTGGCGGCTGTTCCGCCCAAGGTGGTCACGAGTGAGGAGATCGATCCGCTGTCCGAACTGAAGAAGACCCTTCGCGAGCACTATGAGCGAAAGCGTAGGCACTATGGGGTTGAACGACCGTCATTGTACGATCCGGACTTAAAGCGACTGTTTTCCGATGCCCCTGCCCATGCCGATAAACTGAGCGCCGCCACCTTCTTGAATCGCTTTCGAAAAGAGGTGCGTCGCAAGGTCGCAGCCTGGACCGGCGAATATCAATATACGATCGACCAGGTTCTGGAGGGCATGATTCAGCGCTGCCGTCAGCTCCATCTACGATTGCCGCTTGCGGAAGAACAGGCGAAGTTGGACTTCACGATTTTGCTCACTGTCCATACGATGAACTACCTGCGCAGCGGGCGGCATAAGGTGGCGGTATGAAACGTTTCCGAATTCTCGTCTTGATGCACGAGGATCTGGTGCCTCCGGATCCTCTCAACGGGCAGGACGTGACAGGGGCCGAGTGGAAGACGGAATATGATGTAGTCTCCACGCTCCGCAAGCTTGGGCATGATGTTAAACCGCTGGGGGTCAAGAGCGATCTCGGTGTGCTTCGATCGGCCATCGAGGATTGGAAACCGCACATCGCCTTCAATCTTCTCGAAGAGTTCGACGGGGTGGCGGTGTACGATCAAAACGTCGTGTCATATCTTGAACTGCTTCACGTACCCTATACCGGCTGTAACCCTCGTGGATTGATGCTGGCGCGCGACAAAGTCCTCTCCAAGAAGTTGTTCTCGTTCCATCGCATCCCGTTCCCGGATTTCATGGTGGTGCCGCAGGGGCGGACGGTCAAACGACCCAAGTGGTTGTCATTTCCTTTAATTGTCAAATCAGTGACCGAAGAGGCGTCGCTCGGGATCTCTCAGGCGTCCATTGTCCAGGATGACGATAAACTTAAGGAGCGAGTCGAATTCATCCATGCGAGTGTGGGGACCGGTGCTCTCATCGAGCAGTATATCGAAGGACGAGAGCTCTATGTCGGGGTGATGGGCAATGGGCATGTCCGCGTCCTGCCGGTGTGGGAGTTGATCATGGATAGGTTGCCGGATGACGCCCGCCGGATTGCGACGGAACGGGTCAAGTGGAGTCGCACGTATCAAGCCAAGTATGGAATTCGGTCAGGCGAAGCCAAGAATCTTCCCGAAGGAAAAGCCGAGGAGATCCAACATCTCGCGAAGCGAGTCTATCGCGCACTCGGCCTGAGCGGCTATGCACGCATCGACATCAGAATGGACGCAGAGGGGAACGTGTACGTACTGGAAGCCAATCCGAATCCACAAATCGCGCACGACGAAGATTTTTCGGACTCGGCAGAGAAAGCCGGTTATACTTATAAAGATCTGTTGCAAGAACTGCTGAACATCGGACTTCGCTGGCGGCCGGCCAAAGCGGCGTAGCTGTCCCCTATCCTCCACCCACAACATCCTCAGATACTTCCGCAGCCTGTCAGAGCATTGTCTCTTCGCAGTGATCGGCCAAAGCTCCTGTGCCCATGTGGCGTGGGCCGCTGCAAACTTCTGGGCTGGAATGGAGGGCGTGAATGGAGCGAGAGGTTTCTCTATCGTACCACTAAGGGCCGAAGCGGAAACCGAATAGCAGGGCCACGCTTGTTTGGTCATTCTCCCGTAACGACGGAGAAAGGTTGATGTCGTGGAGATTGACGATCAACGTCGAAGTCAGGGCGACATTGTGGGTAGCCTGGTACTCTAGTGAGACGCCAATAGGGATGTACCAGCTCGTGTCGTTGCGGTCGATGCGCCCAGGGCCGGTTCCGCGATCTAGGTCCGCGTGGATCAATCCCATCCCCGTGAAGGGTACCAGGTTGATGCCGTTATTGAGGCGAAAGTAATAGCGTGCGACCCCGGCGAAGGAGATCTGAAAGAGGTCGCCCATCGGACTGATCTGCATCATCGGTCCGACAGAAAAGTTTCGATCGAGATAGTAGTCACCACTGAATGCCAGGTTGAATACCGTGCCATTGACCGTTCCGGATGTGAGTCCCAGGCCGCTTCCGAATCCCCAACGGTTTTCCTCGGCTTGGGCTCGAGGTGCAAATACAACGGCGCCAGCGACCAAGATAGCCAACAGACTGGCGGCGCAGGTCAATCGTGACAATGTAGTGGCAATCTGCCGAATCATGCCGGCGGACTCTAGCACAGAGGGTGGGCTCGGACAAGCCGATTGAGTGCACGGGCGACAGCAGGGTATTCTCTGCCACCGTGGAAGGGAGGGTGAAGCATGTCATCCAATTCGATGACACCGAAGCAAGCAGCGGTGGCTTTGGTTACAGCAATGCCGCTCGGCCTGTCTGTTCAGCAGCTGGAGGAATATGGGATCGAGGCGACGGCCGAGCAGGCTCAGGCGATCACGCAAGAAGTGCTCTCGTTGAACCTGTTTTGGATCTTCGCAGCCATCGAGGCCCACATCCCCCAGAAATATCAGTCCGCGCTGTCGGAACTCATTTTGGATACGATGAAAGCAGGATGGGGTACGACTGTTCCTGTCGGTTCAGCTTCCTGGGCCGCCTACCTCAACGACTGGCAGGAACGTCGCAGTCGATATAGTCGTTTAGTTGAAGAAGGGATGAGTCCGCTTGCGGTGAGTGCGGAAGCCGCTACGCTGATGGAGGAGAACCGCTTGGTCAAAGAAGCAGAACGGCGTAATCTCTTGACCCTGCTGATCGATTTCGTACCAGTCGACACCTACGGGCAGTTACTGGAAGATGTGTAACTACTCAGGTAGATAGGCTGAAGGCCTTTAGGGGTGAATCGTGCGTGACCACCCATCACTCTTCCGCCTTCAGCCTGAACACCTGATTCGTTCGTCAGAGGTAGCGATGATCCACGACCTTCCCAGTCTTGTCCAGCTCATAGAGCAGCGGCGCGCCAGTTGGGATATTCAGCTCCAGCACTTGTTCTCGGGAGAGCTGCTCCAACTCCATAACTAGAGCTCGTAAACTATTTCCATGCGCCGCGACAAGGATCGAGTCCCCTTTTAAGAGATAGGGCTTGATGGTCCGTTCATAGTAGGGCAACACACGCTCCGCAGTGTCTTTCAGGCTTTCCCCCCCAGGCGGACGTACGTCGTAACTCCGTCGCCAGATTTTCACCTGTGCCTCGCCGTATTTTTTCGCGGTCTCCTCCTTATTCAATCCCTGTAACTCGCCGTACATCCGTTCATTGAGGGCCTTGTCCTTCTCGATCGGGATACTAGTCTGGCCAATGGCTTCTAGCACGAGTCGCAACGTCTCATTCGCGCGGGCCAACACGGAGGTAAAGGCCCGGTTGAACGTGAAGCTGCGCAATTTCTCGCCCGCGTCCTTCGCTTCCTGAATGCCGCGCGGAGACAGGGGCACATCCACCCAGCCCGTGAAACGATTCTCCAAGTTCCATTGTGATTCGCCATGACGCAGCAAGATCAATCGAGCCATTGTGCGTTCCTCTCAAGCCTGAAGGGATTATTCACAGGGCAGAGCATACTGGAACAGGCGCTCAAGTCAAGCGGTACTGTTCGTCAGATCCCGGCAGTACCCATCACTCTTGGGACACCATGCGAGCCCTCGACCGATCGAACGCCCGCAGAAGCTGGTGAAACATAGAATGTTCCCACTTTCATCCAATCTGTGAATTGCGGTGTAGGACCGAGGTATCAAACATCCATGAGGACATGTGGAACGCTTCGGCGTTTGGGTCAGCGTCCTTCAATTCGCAGGCCGCGGACGTAGGGATTGGTGGGACTGCTGGGGTTGTAGGGATTCCCGGCACCGTAGGGAGAGCCGAAACTGGTCTATCTTGTTTGTCTAGGTTGTCTTGTTCGTCTGGTTTGTCTAGGTTATGGCCCAAGGGAACCAGATAGACCAAAGAAACCAAATGAACCAGATGAACCCGAGCGGCGAGCGGGAGTGGTCTATCTTGTTGGACGAAACGAGAACGGGTTTATCTGGTTTGTTCGGTTTGTCTCGTTCAATGGGTTGGCTGATCGGAAAACCAAAGAAACCAGAAAACCAGATGAACTAAACAAACCAGAGAAACCAGAGAGATCAGACAGACCAGACCAACCAGAGAGACCAGATGAACCAGCCTTCGATGGACGGAAGCACTGAGAGAAAGGAGGGGAAGAATGTCCCGCCGTCAGACCATCGCACCGCAAGATATCGATAGGCAGAAGAACTCGCCCTTCAATCCGCGTTGACGAAGTTACTCACCAGCGACAAGTTCAGCATCCAACGGATGGTCTTTACGAAACTGACTGACGCCCAGCACGCTAAAGCCCAGCACATGCCCCTGTTCATCGACCCGCTCCATGAGCGCATCATGTGCCGTGGCCCGCATGAAACCCGGTGCCTCACGGAACTGCACCTCGAGATAGTCCGCCTCGGGATCAAACCAGACCTTTACTTTTTCGGCCATAACGATTCTCCAGGCTTTAGTTGATCGGTTAAATAGGCCGTCACCACAAACGCATCATCAGGTGGATACTTTACCACGACGCAGAGCCACTTCCCACCAACACGCGTCTTCGCGTAGTACTCATAGAAGAGCTGCACAGTCTCATCGGAGCGGGAGACCCGCACCTCTGTAGGAGTCTGCAAGACCAGGCTGATCTCCTCTTCCATTTCAGCCAGTTCCTGATGCTGAAGAATGTGATCGAGCCGTTCATCCGTCAACCGTACTGAACGCCCAAAGCAATCCCGGATGACTTTCATGACACTCCTCAGGCACGCAATCAGAACTGGACTCGCAGAAGTCGACGCTCCAGGAACACGGTAGCAGGATACCTCGGCACCGAGATTTTTGGAAGCGCGAGCTGGCGAAGGGGATGAGCAGTCCAGTCTGTTCGGTCTGTCTGGTCTCTTTGGTTCTTCTGGTGGGGCTTCCGATCCGGCCAACCAGACAAACGAGATAGACCAGATAGACCAAATCAACCAGCACCCATCCCAAATGGGATAACGAGCAAGCGTGGGAGGATGGGATGGGCAGCCTGGTCAACAGCGTGACGTGCACGGTCGAGCAATGAATTCAATGCACTGACGCAATCGCTTCAAGGAAGGCGATCGGCTCCAATAAGTCAATGGTCATGCCTAACCTCGAACTCCCCCTCCACGCCACATCAGTTCCCCTTTTGATATTTCCTCTTCGTCTTTACCTCTTCCGCCACTCCCACGGCGGCGTAGGAGTTGGAGCATTCCACAACCCCTTCTTGGCCTCTCGGGCGTCTAGCTCTAACCCTTCCAGCACCGTATCCGCCGGCGCATACTTCCGATACCACCAGCACCAGCCTTGCTTGACGAGTTCCTGATTGAGATTCATCCCATCTGGCAGGAGTACATCCGCAAGGGTGCGTGTGTACTTGTCGTGACCGTTTTTTCCGACAGGGGTTTTTCTACAGCCTCAACGCGCCGCGTCAGTGGCAAACCGCGAGCATCGCGAGTGGTTTGTCGACTGCACGCGCTTGTTGGGCGATATCTCGCTATACGCGACGAATCTTGCCGGCGCCACCGGCGTTCAGTCTTCCACGCCCACGCCGATCACGATGAGAACCGCATAGTCCTGCTTCGTGCAGCCCTCGACTGGAGGCATCGCTCCCCCTGGCGCAACGGGAAACGCTGTCTTCGGCGCGTTGGCCGGCGAGCACGAACTACCAACCGCCGCCGGTGTATAGCGCGCGGAGCGGCAGGCCAGGTGCGTCACGTCGTAGAGCGTCGCGCCTTTATCGAGCTCCCAGCGCCTGTCGCCATTCCTGTCGGCGGGATGAATGGTCAGCACCGCCGTCACGTCGCGGGCGCCCGTGACCAGGTATTTGCCGGGAGGGAGCGGAACCGTCGGCTGCTCCATAATCAAGCCGTGTTCCTCCAGCCACCAGTCCCTGTCGTCGAATTTCCAGCGCGCCGGGGCGACGCCACCTGCATTCTTCAACCGTTGATAGCGGTTCAGTTCGACGCCCCGAGGACCCGGGTCCAGCGGCCACAGACCCCACGATTGCGCGCCGCTTCCGGAGGTCGCACCTGGATCACCCAACGCCGCAATGAACTGCGTCGAAATGCGCTGGAACTTCGTCTGCCCGCCGCCTGCGGCGTGAACCGGCTGAGCCACGGCGGCTATCGTCACCAGCAAAGCCGTCGCAAGGCATGCGCAGCGAATGAGGCGTTGCGTTCTCCTCGTGAGCGCCAACACGGCACCTCGCTGTACATGGGTTCGCACCCCGGTCGTTCTGAGTTCTGAAATCATCTCTCGACGTTCCTTTCAGGACGGGTAAGCAACAACTCGATCACTGCCGTGTCCTCAATGGACCGCAAATCTACACCGTGAATGACCGTTTTGGGTCGAAAGCAGACGTTGAGTGCCGCGCTTACTCGGGTGCCGTATAACATGCGGGTCTCTGGCTTTCTGTCCGTATAACACGCCTTGGGATTTCTTGCCGAAGGCCCTTCCGTTCGAGCACTTCCACAATCGCGGCGATCTCCCACATATTGGAGACGGTCGCTTCTTCGATAGTCATGGTTTCGCGTTTGGGGCGGTCGGTGCTCATTCGATGTTCTCACCGGATTCCTCTACGAGTCGTTTGATTACGTGCTCCACCCGACTATGCGTCTGCTTCTCAATCGCCAAGGTTTCCAGGCCGAACTCCTGGCCCCGGACCCAGCGCACGATCGCAGTAGCCACAACGATGCGTTCATCGATCGGCAAATTGACGGTCAAGGCACACGTCTGCCCAACTTGCAGCGGCACATCGCCGGAGAGTTTCCACCCGCTCAGCGAAAAGTTCCAGACCGTGCCTTGTCCTTGGAACAGGCCAGCGTGGTATGTGACGGAGCAGTACACGGGGAAGCGTTGGTAGAGACGAACCATGAAGGGCATGGAGGCCTCGCAGAGTGGCCCATTCTAGGAGGGTCACCAACTAGGCGCAAGGGCTGAGTGGGGGGGGGAATGGTTGGATTGATCGGTGGGTGGGTCGTGGGGCTAGGCCGTCTGTGGGGAGGTATCAAGCCGCCATGAGGTCACGTAGAGCGGTTCAGCGGCTGGATTAGCGTCCTTCAATTCTGAGACCGCGGCCGTAGGGATTCGTGGGACTGCTGGGGCTGTAGGGACTTCCAGCGCCGAATGGATTCTTGATCGAGTCCGGCGAGAACGGAGAACCGTAGCGGCCGTAGGGGTTACTCGTCGAGTCGGGGTCGTACGGGTTCGCGCTCAGATTGCCGCGATAGTTCCCCTGCTGGTCGTAAAGCCGAGGGGCATCTGTGGCGAACGGGTTCGTCGCCGATTGATTGCTGAAGGGACTGCCGTAGGGACTGAATGGATTGTTCAGGCCGTCCGGCTTGAAGGGGCTTCCGGCTCCGAAGGGATTGGACGTGGAAGCAGGGTTGAACGGATTCGCGCTCAGCTCGCCGAGATCTTCCGCGGAGGCTGGCGCAGCAAGGAGAAACATCAGAACCAGGAGCCACATCACGAGCCCCCGCACTCAGCCTTGACCGTGCATCTCTACTCAGTACCCAGCACTCAACTCTCGCACTCGCTAGTAACAGCCTACTCCTCGCCTGGAGATCAGCGCAAGCGGGGGGAACGGAATGACACCCGTGCTGATCCCTTGCTCCCGGAACGCGCACGATCAGAATGTGCTCGTTCGACGGCCGCAGTAGGACCAACACGGGTGCCATTCCATGAGAGGAATAGGAGCTAGCTTGGAAGGATGATTGATGTGCACAGTGAAGGGCAACCTTGGCCACTCCCCTAAAGAGAGGCATAGAGAATTGGAAAAAGCTCGTTGGTCGCAGGCACTGAGAGGGAGAGGGAAAGAAATGGCCCATCGCCAGGCCGTCCATATATCGAGCCTCCGACAAACGGAGCAACCCCTTATAGAAAGAGGTCATTTTGAGATAGCCTCAGCCCAAGTCATGCGGTACAATTGTATTCACTGAGAAGGATGCAGCGATGAAGAACAGGCCACTCATTGAAACCAACCCACATCTTAAGGTTCCAGCGAAATACCGAAAGGCCTTGATCGCCAATGTCGCCAGCTCGACGGCGGTCGAGACTGGCGCAACCATCGAATCCATCGCCCGCATTCTGGCTGAGCCGGACAAACCGCTACCGATTAAGAAGACAAGCGGCTCTGCTCGATAACTTTTCCGAACAAGCTTTCCATCGGCACATAGTGCTTATCCAGACCTGCCTGAATCGCGGCAATGTACGCGGGCTTGCCCGTCCCCGCCATGAGACTGAAGTCGAGTAGCGGCAGTCCTGCCTGGAGGGCCATGAGCGTGGAAAGCATGCGGGCCAGGCGCCCATTCCCATCACGGAACGGATGAATCAGCACCAACTCGACGTGTGTTTCGGCCAGCGCACGGATCACTGTCGCTCGGTCTGCAAACGTGCAGGGCGTACAGCGCCGCAACTCGTTCCGTTCAAACTGGTCCATCAAGGCAGGCACATGCGCGGAGGCGGCGAAGGGAAATCCGTCTTTGCTGACATTCACACGCCGATAGTGGCCAGCCCATTCATAGATCTCGCCAAACCAGGTACGGTGACAATCACAGAGATCCATGACCGTAAACCGGTGAGTCTCACCGTAGGCTTTGATCAATACGTCCGTTGCCTGTTCAAGGGCTCTAGCCTCTACTTCGTCCATGATATGCTTCGACGTGATCCCGAGGAGATTCTTGAGCACCAGCCCATTGGAGCCAGGCTCAAACTGCGCCTCCGGCAAGTCGGACACATCGTAGCGATCGTCGGCTGTCATGCGAATCTCATTGGGAAAGTGCAAAACTACGGCAGGATACCTCGGTAACAACATTTATGGAAGCGGCTACTGGCTGGGATGGGTAGTCTGGTTGGCCTCCTGCTCGCGGAACGCGGAGGGGATGGAACCTGATGATCTTCTGTGCTCGCGCAACGCGCGGCCTCAGAAGGCCCTCGCCCGGGCTAATGGTACGTCTCGACGTGCCAGTGGGTGGGAGGGTGAAAAAGTTGCGCGCAGTGGAAGATCAATCAGCTCCCATCCCTAAGAAAGAACAAGCAAGCGTGGGAGGATGGGATGGGCAGCTTGGTCAATAACGTGACGTGCAAGGTCGAGCATGCACTCAATGCACTGACGCAATCGCTTCAAGCAAAGAGGCCGGCTCCAATAAGTCAATAGTCACGCCTGACCCCCAACTCCCTTTCCTCGTCTCGCCTTTCTCTCGCGCAACGTTCACTCTCACTTCCCTCTCTAACCGACAAAAATACAACCATTTCACAATCGCATCTGTTGATTTTCATGAAAGAAAACGGTATCTCCGCGCAACCTCATGGACCGGCGTACATCACGGGGGGGAGGGAGTATGAGCGCACTGGTACCTCGCGAACAAATCGAGAAGACGATTCTTGTGATTCGTGGCCATAAGGTCATGGTGGATGCTGACTTGGCAGAACTGTATGGCGTGTCGACGAAGGTGTTGAACCAGGCAGTGAAGCGGAACAACGATCGTTTTCCCAAGGACTTCATATTTCGTCTGACTAAGCAAGAGAAGTTGGAGGTGGTCACAAACTGTGACCACCTCCGCAAACTGAAATTCTCGCCGGCTCAGCCATTCGCCTTTACCGAACATGGCGCAGTGATGGTGGCAAGCGTCCTCAATTCAAAACGGGCAGTTGAGATGAGTATCTATGTAGTCAGAGCATTTGTGGAACTGCGAGAAATGTTGGGGACGCACAGAGCATTGGCGCAGAAATTGGCCGAACTTGAGCAGCAAGTTGAATCACACGATAGCCATATCCGATCCCTCTTTGAGGCCATCCGCCAACTCATGGAATCGCCCACGCCGAAATCCCGCCGCATCGGATTCAAGACCTAGGGGAGTCGGTAACAGGCCGAATTCTGTTCGTCGTCTCTACGATACGGAGGACGAGAGATGAAAAAGAAACGATTCGAATCATCAGCGCAAGGCAAGCGAGCCGGCGGGAACGTGAAGCCTATACCCGACTCGCAGATTGATTTCTCCGATATTCCTGAAGCGACTGACGCACAATTAAAACGCATGCGCAGAGTCGGCAGACCAGCAAGCGGCATGGCGAAGCAGTTGATCGCCATTCGCCTCTCGCCGCGGCTGTTGAGCCAGCTGCGAAAGATGGCTGCCAAGCAAGGGAAGCCCTATCAGTCACTGATTCATGAGCTATTAGAAAAGGCCGCCTCCAGAGCCGCCTAGGGCTCCCGCTCGTCTGTCTCGTCTATTTGGTTTCTCTGGTTCGCCTGGTGGGTTTGCCGGTTCGACCAACGAGATAAACCAAACAAACCAGACAAACCTCCTCCTCTTGCACCCGGCCCCTTGCCTTCCCCATCGCCATCAGCTCGTTGCCGCTCCTTCATCGGTGAGGGGAGGCTTGACAGTACGGCTGGACTGATGTAATTACAACGTAGCCACGCAGAGGGTCGGAAAGAACGGAGCAGACATGAAAGTGAACGTGGTTCGCATCGGCAACTCACGGGGAATTCGTATCCCTAAAACCATCTTGAATCAGTGCCGGGTCACGGATGCGATGGAATTAGAAATTCAAGGGAATCAACTGCTCCTACGCCCTACGACAGGTCCGCGAGCCGGGTGGGATGACGCCTTCCGCCGGATGCACGCGCACGGCGACGACCAACTCCTCGATCAGGACGCCGGGGGCGCCACACGCTGGGATCGCACGGAATGGCAGTGGTAGTCTCCCGCTTTGAAGTGTACCTTGTCCGCCTAGATCCGACCCAGGGTCACGAAATCCGCAAGACGCGGCCCGCCCTCATCATCTCGCCCGATGAGATGAATCGCCACATCGAGACCGTGATTGTGGCCCCCATGACCACCAAGGGACGGCCCTATCCGACCCGTGTTCCGGTCAAGTTTCAGGGAAAGAGCGGACAGGTGGTGCTCGACCAGCTTCGCACCGTGGACAAATCTCGGTTGGTTAAGCGACTGGGGCGGCTGAACCAGACGACCACCACGCGTGTCCTTGCGCTCCTTGCTGAGATGTTTGCCCGATAGCCATCAGCAAGCTCGTCTCTCTGGTTCATCTGGTTTCTCTGGTCTCTTTGGTTCCTCTGGTTGGTTTTCCGGTCCGGCCAACAAGACAGACCAGACAGACCAGCCCCGCGTCGCTCGGGTGTCTTTCTGGTTTGTCTTGTCTGTGTCGTCTCTCTTGCTCATCGCACCAGATAAACCAGACAGACCGTCCCCCACGTCTCGCTCTTCTGGCCCTCAACCGCACCAACCAGATAGACGAGATAGACCAAATCAACCAGCGCCTGTCCCTAAGAAAGAACGAGCAAACGTGGGAGGATAAGATGGGCAGCGTGGTCAAAGGCGTGACGTGCACGGTCGAGCAATGAATTCAATGCACTGACGCAATCGCTGCAAGCAAAGAGACCGGCTCCAATAAGTCAATAGTCATGCCTGCCCCCCAACTCCCCTTGAAGAGAGGTTCCTGCGAGTTAAGTTAAATATAAGGCTGCGGTCGATAGTCCTGAACGAGGCGATACACATGAAGATAGACCTGCTCTGCTTTCTGCTTGACCTCATCCTCGGTATAGCAAACCGTTGAAAGCCGGGTTCTGCCCCGCTTTTACGGACACCTAGTTAAGGCTCATAATGGGCCAGGAGGGGTGTCATGGGACAACGGCGGAGATTTTCAGCGGAGTACAAGCGTGAAGCGGTGGCGATGCTCGAATCCCCCGGTGTGACGGTGAA
>JACQEY010000012.1 GCA_016200355.1 Nitrospirota bacterium | reverse complement strand
TTCATCCTCGTCTGCGGATTCTTGGTGTTCATCACGCCGCATACGATGGTGATGACGCCGGCTGAGTTGAAGGCTATGGGAGGGCAGCAGCACCCGGTGCTGGGGAACTATGGCGTGATGTCGGCCAAGAACGGCGGCATCAACGTGATCATCACCACGACCGTGCTGAGCTTCATCTGGTATCAACGTGGAAACCGGATGCCGGCTGTGTCGTGGGCCAAGTTCGGGAACATCTTCATGGGGGTGTTCTTCTTCTTCGCCTATGTGAACATCATTTGGCTGGCCATTTACGGCTATTACATCCCGGCCAACGTTCGCGTGGGGCTCTCCGTGCCGCAGGTGGCGACAACCCTGTCCTGCTTGTTCTTCATGACGGCCCTGAACCTGTCCATGTTGAAGGGGGCCAAGCAGATCGGGCCGATCGAGTGGGGGAAGATTTCGGTGCGGTCGCAGTATGCCCTGATCATGCTCGCCACGGCATTTACCTGGATGATGGGGTTGATGGGCTACATCCGTTCGTCGGTGCGTCTGTTCTGGCACGTGAACGAGATCATGCGTGACAACTCGCCATGGGCCTATACCCATACGGTCGGATTTGCCGCGAATATGATTTCAGCCAACGTGCTGTTCTTTTGGGTCAGCATCATGTTCGTATTCTGGCTCGGGACGCTGGGGGCCAAGAAGGCGCCGGTGGAAGCCAAGGCGCCTGTCCCTGGAAGGGTTCCGGAACCAGCCGTCGGGCATTAACATTTGTCGGCATTTCAAGACTTGCAGGGTTTCATTGCCTGGATGAGCCAGGGGTGAGGTCCAGGAGGTTGTTCACGTGGTCGATTTAATTCGGGCAGCGTTAGACATGGGGTGGCCTGTCATGGCGTTGCTGGCCTGCTTGCTCGTGTATTTGCAGGTCAGCATCAAGGATCCCGCCAGAAAGCGCCAGGCGACCTTCAAGACGTTTATTGGAATGATCGCCGCATTTATGATGTTGATGGCGATTGCCAATTACAAGATCAACTTTTTCGGAGAGTCGCGTCTCCTGCCGGTGTCCCTCGTCATGATTACGGCTCTGTCCTTCATGATGGGGATTTATTTCTCCAACATCGGGGCCTTGTTTAAGATCGGCGGGTTTATGTTCTTGGTTGCCGCAGCCCTGTCCGGCTATGGCAACTGGCTGCCCCAGGTGGAAGGCGGTTTCCCTCCCCCTGAGGTGAAGCTGGACTTTGGGAGCATGTCGTCCCAGCAGCTGGCCGATGAGGGAGAGAAAATCATCTTTGGCGGGATCGGCCAGAGCAAGGTGCAGGGCGCCCTTGGCAAGGGCCAGTGTCCTCTCTGTCACGGCTT
>JACQEY010000076.1 GCA_016200355.1 Nitrospirota bacterium | reverse complement strand
CATTGGCCTCCACCTTCTTTGAGATGGTGGTAAAGATAGCGAGGAGTTGATCGCATTCATCGCGCAGGTCGGCAAGTTTTGCATTGGGAACAATCGACGACTCGACCAGCAGTTCAAGCTAATAGGCGGTTTCGTCGAGTTCCTGGAGACAGTCGCCTTTTTTGGCGATGAACTCCGGTTTCGACCTCGCCCGATTGGCCTCGCGGTAATTGGCTCCAACGGATGTGCCGGAGCGTAGGACCTGTTTGCCCAAAACCTGCGCTTCGGTTGACTTTGGCAATGCGGAATACATCCGAATCACCCGTAACGCAAATTCCTTCGTCCGAATCTGCAAATCTTTTGGTTCTTGTCCCCTCCCTTCATCATTCATCGTTCAACCCTCAACCTTCTCTTCGCCCCAGACGAGGGCGAGGGTGGCCTGGATCTTTTTCTCGAAGCGGGCAATCAGTTCGCGATTCGCAGCGACCAGCGCTTGCTCAGTTTCGATCTCGGCGACAATGGCTTGCTGCGTGGCGAGGGGTGGAAGTGGGATTTGGAGGTCAGATAGGATGCTTTGATTCAAATTCTTCAGCGTGACACCAACGGCTTGTTCTTCGAGATGAGCTTTAACCTGCGGAGAAGTGAGTTGAAAGAAGACGAAGCGGATATCGCAAGCCGCCTTTAATCGAACCACAAAACAACCTGTGCCACAGAGCCATCCATTCATCTCTGCGGCAACTACTGCGCATCGGCCCATCTCCCCACGCCTGCCAATCACAATATCGTTCTCGCGCAGGGTGAATTCCTTCAATCGCTCTCTCGTGGTGGACGACACCGTTTTGGTCTCATCTTTGATGACCGCTCCATCGACGATGTTTTGGGGATTAATGACAGGTATTCCATCCACGACGTAATCGCTTTGGTGCAGTGAACTTCCAAATGGTCCGGTCAAAATGGCTTCGCAAACGTCTCCAAGCTTCACCATCGGCCAGTCGGGGTGGATGGGAATGTGGGGCGGTAGTTATCGAGGACGGCGCGGGCGCCGTTGATGACTTTCTGGTAGCCCTCGATCTCCGCCACGATCTCCTTCTGCACCTCGAGCGGCGGCAGGGGGATGTGGATGTTCTTTAGGATTGGGATATTGAGTCCGCTGCGCTCATTGTCGCCAGTCAGGACACGAATGTCGGAGTACATTGAACGCATAACCCAGAAGATGAACTCTGAGATGGCTCTTGGAGGCAGTGATGGAGTAATGGCCACCAGCGACTGATTGCAGGTGGCTCCTTTCATTCGGAGCAACGCAACCGTTCCACGAGTCTTCCCCTGGCCATTAAGGGCAATCAGAACGCTATCCTTCGGCAAGAATCTGGCGTTGGAGTTCTCGACACCCTTCTCCGTGATTCGCTTTTCGCAATCGCGAATTTCGAATTTATGAATATCGCCAGATACCAACCACGGCACCGTGCCGTTCTCGTAGTACTCGGCCACCGTTGATGTTGGCGTGCCACCAGTCATGAATGTGCAGATTTCTCTAACCGCAACAGTTGGCCATTTCGCGTGAAGAAACCGGGGCTTCTGACCATACCGCTCCCCGCTGAGATTGTAATCCCCGTTCGCCGCGACCTTTTCCTTCTCCACGATCAGTCCCAGCGTGGGCTGGAAGTCAGCCACGGATTCTCCTGCCCGAAGGCGGCGCAGGTACTCGCCGATCTCGGTCTGGGCCTGCGGCAGGTCGTTCTTGTCAATCTCGCGCCGCTGGGCACCGAGGCCGAAACCATCGTTCTCGATCTTGAAGAAGGCGATGGTGTTGGTCTTCCTGGCCAGCCACTTGTCGAGGATCAGGATCGAGGTCTTGACGCCGGAATAGGGATTGAACACGCCCGCCGGAAGGGAAACGACGGCGACGAGATACTCCTCCACCAGCATCTTGCGTAGCTGTGTGTAGGCGGTCTGGCTCTGGAAGATGATGCCTTCGGGCACGATGATGCCAGCGCGGCCGCTGGGCGTGAGGTGCTCGGCCATGTAGTCCACGAACAGCACCTCGCTGCGTTTGGACTGCACTGAGAACCGATTGTGCGGCTTGATGCCGCCCTTCGGCGACATGAAGGGCGGATTGGCGAGGATCACATCGGCATATTCGTTCCAGCGGTCCTGGCTGGTCAGGGTGTCATACTCGAAGATGTGTGGGGCGGCGAAGCCGTGCAGGTACATGTTCACCAGCGACAGGCGCACCATGTCGGGCGAGATGTCGTAGCCCTTGAAGTTCTGCGCGAGACGGCCCCGATCATCCGGCGTCAAAAGATCGCCGGATGGGAAGGGTGAATTATGAAGGTTGAAGGATGAATTGGTCTGACTTTCATCATTCATCATTCTGCTTTCATCCTTTGCGGGCGAAGAATTCCCCCGCAAGATGTGCTTGTAGGACGAGATCAGGAACCCGGCGGTGCCGCAGGCCGGGTCAAGCACGGTCTCGGTCTTCTTCGGGTCGATGATTTCGACCATGAAGTCGATGATGTGGCGTGGGGTGCGGAACTGCCCGGCGTCGCCCTGGGAGCCGAGCACGGAGAGCAGATACTCGAAGGCGTCCCCGAGCCGTTCACTGTGGTCGTAAGAGAACTCGTCAATGACCTTGAGGAACATCTTGAGCGTTTCGGGGTCACGGTAGGGCAGATAGGCGTTCTTGAAGATGTCACGGAAGAGCAGCGGAATGCCTGGGTTCTCCGGCATCTTGGCGATGGCTTCGGCATAGAGGTTCAGGGTCTCGTGTCCGCCCAGCCCGGAGCGCATCAGCTTGGCCCAGCCGTAGCGAGCAAACTCGTTGGCAAAGAACTTGCGCTTGCCGCCGAACTCCTCGCTCTCGGCGTCCATGTCGTCCATGAACTTGTAGATCAGGGCAATAGTAATCTGCTCGACCTGGCTCTTGGGGTCAGGAACTTTGCCGACGAGGATGTCGCGGGCGGTGTCGATGCGGCGTTTGGTCTCGGTGTCTAACATTTTGGATTTTCAATTTTGGATTTTGGATTGATGACCCGCAACCCGAACTGCTTCGTCCTGGCTTTTAACTCGTTCTCATTCACACCCTTCCCTCGCTTCTCAATCCAAAATCAGCAATCCACAATCCACAATTCCTACGCGGCGAACTGGTTCAAGGAGACATAATCCTTGACGTATTCGGGAATCAGAGTGCGGTACTTCTCCGGCACAGCGCGGAAGTCGCGGATGGAAAAGACCGGGTTGGTGGCCAGGTCAGCGAAGTAGCGGCTCTCGATGATGTAGCGCACCTGGTCGCTGGTGACATAGGCCTTGAAGAAAGTCTTGATGGCGGGGATGGCCTCAGCCTCTTCGGGCTTGGTGTCGGCGACGAATTTGGCGAACTCCTCTTCCAGCAGTTCATCCTTGGACTTGAAGCGCGGGATGAGGCCGAAGACTTTTTCCAGGATTTCGCGCAGAGTCAGGCGGCGGTCTACGGCAGCGGCTTTGCGCAACTTGTCGAGGGTGTAGTATTCCTCGGGCTTGTCGAAAACCTCGCGGTTGACGTAGTCGATGACGCGGTCCCACTGCCCAGTCTCGACGGCTTTCACGATAGTCTCGTTCTCGCGCACCGTGTCCTCGAATTTCTCGAAGAACATGCGGTCGATCTTCATCCCCTCGTAACCGATTGTCTCTTCCCTGATTGAGGCGATGATATCCGTGCCGAGGTGCTGGTAGGCGCCGCCGACCACCACGGGGCCTGTGCCGCCGCCGTCATCGCGGCCCCTGCCCTGGGGCCGAGGGAGTTTTAGCACCTCGTCGTAGTTGAATTCCTCCTCGAAGTATTCGCAGTTGGCGAAGAAGTCGAAGAGCTTGTAGGCGGACTTCTGCGGCTGCGCCACGCCGTCCTTGAGGCTGTCGTCGAAAAGCTGTTCGAGGAAGTTGTGCTTGCGGGTGCCGCGCCCCTTGATCTGGATGAAGTCGGTCGGCGAGAAAATCGGTCGAAACAGACCGAGATTCAGAATGTCGGTGCAATCGTAGCCTGTGGTCATCATGCCAACCGTCACGCAGACGCGGGCCTTGCTGGTCTTGTAGGCGGGCAGGAAGTTGGCCGAGCCGAGCAGGTTGTTGTTGGTGAAGTTGATGGTGAACTGCTGGGCGTCGGGAATCTCCTAGGTGACCTGCACGGCGAAGTCGGACTGGTACTTGCCGGGGAACATGCGATCGGCCATGTCATTGAGAATTTGCGCCAGCTTAGCGGCGTGGTTCTGGCTGACGGCGAAGATGATGGACTTGCCGATCTCGCCGCTGACCGGATCACGCAAGACGTTTTCCAGGAAGGTCTTGCAGAAGAGCTG
>JACQEY010000082.1 GCA_016200355.1 Nitrospirota bacterium | reverse complement strand
TCTTATCTATGATTTCCAAAGATCGAGCTACGTATTTACCCACGCTCTCGCCTTTTCCGAGGGGCGACATGCTGAACTCCAGCAGGACCATCGCTATCCCCTTTCTTTAGAGCTTGACATCGAACTCATGTCCTATTACATAAGACATTATTCAAGCATCTGCAAGCAATGGCAAAGCCACGATTCCCTCAAATCGACGTTGTATATTCCAACCCGCCAGACAGGTCTGGTGTCTCCATACTCACCATAGGCCGCCGTGTAGGAAATCCCCCACACAAGTACGAGCGGGAAGTGAAGCCGAATGATTGGCTGTCCTCACCAGAGGCTGCAATGATTTTGCGGATCACAGTTCGCCACTTGTATCGTTTGGTCGAAGGAAGGCAACTCAAGTACAAGAAAAAGAAAAATCGGCTACTGTTCATCTCCAGAGACGTCCAGAGACTACGCCTGAAGCGACAGTTTGCGAGCAGCGGGATGAAAGGACGAGTACAGATATCTGAGGCGTTCGCGATTTGTTAATTGTTACCGCCTAGTCCCTATCGTCCAACAAAAGCTCTGTACAGTTAGGTCACCGAGGCCCAATTCAAATTGGGCTTGACATCAAATAGTATGTCATATTAGAATAGGTCATAAAAATGTGGAGGAGCAGCCATGCTTAAGCCGCCGATTCTCAGCCATCAAATGGATTCTTTCTTGGAGACGCATCCGTCTGAAGATGGGTGGAAAGTGTATGAGTGCGGTGAGGAATTAGCGTTTAAACTTTCCTTACGCTACCTCTTGGATTTCTTCCGCGACCGACATCCTGAGGCCTTACAGCGGAGATTTGCTCTAAAGGCAGTGGAAACGGACGATCTGCTCGGCACGCCCGGAAAATGTCATGATGCTGACCCTGGGACCGAGTGGGACCTGCAGAAAGAACTCAACGGGACCGGATGGCTAGGGTCAGTGGAACTTGTCTTGGACGGGCAGCCCCTGCACTATTACTCCTTTGAGATTCAGAAGGAAGGTGGCACAGAAAACGTTGTTCTGATCGGAACGAAGTCGAACACCGCCCTTCGTGAGTTTCATCATGCCCTTGATGAGTACGGTCAGACACGGGCGCGGAAAACGCGAGAAATCATCGTCGCGAATGGGGAGAACATTCCTATCCCTTCTGTTTCCTGGGACGACGTCATCCTGCCGCCGGGCTTCGCCGAGGACATCCGGGCCAACGTGAACGGCTTTTTCCAGAGCCGCGAGCGATACAAGGATCTCGGCATCCCATACCGGCGGGGCTTCCTGTTTGCCGGGCCTCCAGGCTGCGGCAAAACGCTCACGTTGAAGGCGCTGGCCAGCACCACTGCGTTCACCTTCATTACCGTGCTGAATCGAGGAGGCATGGGCGGGCCGCATCTCGAAGCCCATATTAGCCATGCCTTTTATCTGGCTGAGAAACATTCGCCCGCCATTGTGTTGTTCGAAGACCTCGACAAGCTCGTTCAATCCAAGTACATTTCCCTCTCCCATTTCCTCAATATCCTAGATGGGCTCAAAGTGATGGACGGAGTCCTCGTCATTGCCACATCCAACAACCCCGGCGAGTTGGACCCTGCCCTGCTCCACAGGCCCAGCCGGTTCGACCGGCTCTGGCGGTTTTCTCTGCCGGCCTGCGAGGAGCGCCAACTGCTGCTTCAGAGAAAAGGCGCGCGCTATTTCTCGGAAGCGGCATTGGATGAGGTTGCGCAGAAGTCGGGAGGCTTTTCGATGGCCTACGTGCAGGAGATCATCGTGAATGCCCTGCTTGCCTGCGCGCATTCCGGCGTCACACCGGAAGACAAGCATCTACTGTGGAGCCTGAAAACCCTCAAGGCCCAGCGCAAGTCTGCCTCTAAGAGCGATGAAGACCTAGCTGAGCGTGAAAGCCTCGGCTTTCAAGCGCCTGAATCACGCAGACCGGGCATGTTGCATCGGCTGCTGGAAGAGGATGACGTAGAGGAGTAGAATACCCGACGCTACAACACCGAGCAATTGCTAGCTGCGTTGGAGGAGAAATGCACAGCCAAGCACCGTGGGATGAAGTCAGTGCCAGGGTTCCTTGCCTGAGCTTTTATGAGGATATTATGCGCGATGCATGAGAACCAAGTATATCGAATTCCCATGATTGGGAACAGAGAATTGGATTGGTTGGAGCAAAGCATCAAGCTAGCACGCAACTATGATGATCACATTGCTAGGGCTTTGATTCGAACTATTAAGGTCATCCATGGCCTCAAAGACTTTCACAAACAAACGCACCCCGGTCAGTTCGACATCTATATTGGGCGTTGCTCAAATCGGGCTGACCAGTTAATAAAACGCTGGCAAGCTCACCACAAAAGTTCCAAAAAACATGATCACGGAATCGTGCTGTTCACTTGCTCAACAAAACGGGTGAAGCATCTCGAAGAGATCGGAATCAAGATACTGCAGGCTCTTAAGGCTCGCGGTACGCTGTGCGTGGGCTGCGCAAACATCCACTCGTCCTCTGCCGGAAAACTCCCTTCTAGTACACATGCGGTAATTTATTTGACTTGGCGTGTTAAGGAAGAAAGTGAAGAGTGGGACAAGGCTACGACACCTTTAATCTATGAAATCGCTTCCGAAGTTGCGTCTCAAGTTGATGACGTCAAAACTCCGCAACTGGCAAGGGGCCTTAAATATCTTAAGCGCCTTTCAACGAAAGTAAAACTCGTGCGATCCCCTGATTAAGACATCGATCGGCTAAAACCCAAATGGGCGGCCACGCGGGGCCGCCCCTACGGGATGGGGAAGGGCGTATCGCCATACGCCCCTACATCGGACGAAGAACCCCTCACCCTCCTCTCTCCCTCAAGGGGGCGAGGGGGGAGTACTATCCTATGCCCCTTTCACTTCGTCCTTCTTCTCGACTTTGGGAAACTCGATCTTCGCGTGGAGCTTTACCTTTGATACGGCATCTCGCAATAACTGATGGCGTTTATCAATATTCATTTCGGTGTTTTGAAGATGCGCTCGATACACATCCAGCCACTCCAGAAAGACTTCGAATCGCTCGTCGAACAGCGGTTCGAGGTCCTGCCTCAAGCGGCTGGCGAGCGCCGGCGAGACCCCGCTGGTGCTGATGGCGATCCGAAGCGGCCCCCGGACAACCAGCGCCGGCAGGGTGAAGGTCGAATAGTCCGGCTGGTCGGTGGAGCAGAGCAGGAAGTTCTTCTGTCTGGCCAGCTTGAGCAGATCGCGGCTGAGGACCTCATCGGTCTTCACGGTGTTCATGACCAGCCACACGCCCTCATCCACATCCGAAACCTTGAACCGGCGTCCCCGGTGAAGGATCTTGGCCGAGGCGGCCATGCTCTTGAGCTCATCATTCAGTCTGGGACTGATGAGGGTCACCTTGGCTCCGGCTTCCAGCAGCCGGTTGGCCTTGTCTGCCGCCTCGCCTTCGCCCCCGATCACCAAGCAGGCCCGGTCTTTGACGTCGAGATTGATTTGAAAGCCTAATTTCATCTGTCCCCTCCGTATGAACTGCCACTTACAACGATCGCATCTTACCGTATCGTTCGAACGCAGGTAAATACATTGTCCCCGGTGCGCACGTCGGCTATAATCCCGCCGTGAACAAAAAACTCGCCGTCCCTCTCATTTTCGTCGGCATCGTCCTGTTGGCCGGAGTCGCGGCGTGGCAAGGCATTCTCCACGGAGGGAAGGAAGCCGCCGGGTCGATTGCAGGCACCGTCACCATCGACCCCGCCCTGGCCTCCAAGGTAGCCCCCACAGATGTCCTCTTCGTGATCGTGCGCCGGCCGAGCGGGCCTCCCCGCCCCCTCGCGGCGCTTCGGATCGAGCGCCCGAAATTCCCACAGCACTTCGAAGTCACGAATGCTGATATGATGGTCCAGGGTTCAGAGCTCAGGGGCATGGTGGCAGTGATCGCAAGGCTGGACAAGGACGGCAGCGCCGGCCCCGCGCAGCCCGGCGATATCGAAGGCGAGTTCTCCAAAAATCCCACTATGGCGGGCGCCAAAGATATCGAGATCGTCTT
>JACQEY010000074.1 GCA_016200355.1 Nitrospirota bacterium | reverse complement strand
TCCGTCGTATCCTTCATATCGCGAGAAATCGTATTGAAGATATCTTCGTCTTTAAACGTGCTCATTTCTGACTTGTTCGTGAGATCTTTGGGCTTCGGATCGGGCATCGAGGACCAATTGAATCCTTCGTTCTGCTTTCCGCTCGCACCGTGACAGTGTGAGCAGTAGTGACCATAGAGTTCATGCCCCTTCTGCCCTTGCTCGTTGGCACAGCCTGCCACGGCAATCAAGGCCCAGACACCGGCCACTACCCCCACTATTCCCATTACATATAGCCGAGCCGCCTTCATGCTGATTGCCCTTTCTTTAGCTTACGGATCAGAACGAACTGAAATCCGAGAGCCAGGCCCACGGCAATGGCCGCATAGTAATAGCCGGTATAATCCGGTGGCGCCTCTGCGCGGAAATACCACCAGGATGAGACGGCCTTTTGGGATCCCTTCTCCTTCAGCTCGCCGCTGCTCGGGTCTTTCTTGCCGTCCCAGGCAGCGAAGCCGATATTGATGAACCCGGCTGTCGTGATCTGCGTATCTTCTTCAGGATGCCCGGTATCGAGCGGCCGCGTAAAGACCACTTTCCATCTGCCGTTTGAGTAGACCCCCTTGGCTTTCACATCCTGGTGCGTCTGTATTTTGAGTGTGCCAAAGCCCTTGGCGTTCATATCGACGCCTTTGGCATCTTTGTTCTTCCAATACCAAATATTGACCGGGCCTCCTTCTACCTGCGCCATCGGCTGGCCATGCGCAAAGTGAGCCTTCTTGTCGCCCACCATGAACTGAATCGCGGCTGCATCGTCCGGATCTTCCGTTGGATCGGCGTACTCCAAGAGAATCGCCACGTTGGTCCCGTCATGCAAGCCTCGGACGATCATATCTTTGACCGTCGCTTCCAGATTGCGGGTCGGCCAATGGACTTGAGGCGACATCGGGAATGTTGCCGAAGGCGCGCTGCTCCACACTGCCGCAGTCGGGTCATCTGCCGGCAAGGTACCCTTCACCAGCGGAGCGCTGACCGAGGAGCTTGCCGCAGTTTCTTCTGGAGCGGCGGCCTTGGGCTTTTCCTCGGCTGTGGCGGGCTGCACGATCAGAAACCCTATGGCAAGGCACACGCCGACGACGACATTCGGAACGATTCGACTGAGTCCGCGTATCATAAGTTCCGTCCTCTCTCCCTACTCACTTCATCAGAGGGTGGGCCTGTGCGCCTTCCACGCGCGCACTTCTTCACCAGCCCAACCACCTCCACACTTCCGTGATTCATCTTACTCGTCTCTTCAAGGGGCGGATGGGTTTGTTTCCAACTGCGCGCGTCCAACGAGGGCCTTCTGAGGCCGCGCGTTGCGCGAGCAAAGGAGAAAACCCATCTGCCCCGCTACTCCCATGTCCGAGGCGATTGATGCGCGCCATCGTACTCGCCCATGATGATTTTCCAGATCCATTCGTCGGGAAGTTCGAGTTCCCAGCGAGGCATCGCTGATTTCCAAGGCATCCCTTCGATCGGGAGGCCGACGCCGCCTTTTTTAATCCGCCAGAAGAGATAACTTTCCTGGAGCATGGCGATCGTCGTCGGGTCGGAGAAGTTGGCCGGGGGAGGATTGAATCCTCTGGCAGCCGAACCCTTACCGTCGAAATTTCCCCCATGGCATGGGGAACAGAACGCCGCATAGAAGCCCTTCCCCTGCTGAATCGTATCCGGTGTCTTTGGAACTGGATTCGACAAGCCGGCATATTCGCCTGGCGGAGCTGGATGAATGGTCCTATTTTCGCCGGGAGGCGCATCACTCACTGCTGTACTATTGTAGGTTTGCCAGCCGACCAGCAACGGAAACAAAATCAAGACGGCCCAACGCAATGCTTGCAGCCCCCCAATGCCATCTCCAACCAGGAAACGTTGTATCGGACCCCAAAACTCCTCTTTGGATTCCGCGCTCACCGTGGCAATAATGAGATATCCCGACGTCGTCAGCAGCAGATACAGAAACACCAAGCTTGCCGGGAGCGGCGCCGAGCCGGGGATATTGGGCACGACAAATTTCAAAATCAAATAGGTGATGACATTCAACAAGATCAGCTTGATCAACGGCCCCATACGTTCCTCCTCAGTGCGCTTGCGCCACGGCCATCGGACCGGACTGAGCTGCCTTCACCGGAGCTGCGGGCGCCTGTCCCGGCACCTCCAGCTCAGATGGATTGATAGAAATCGGTTCGCCGCTCATCTGCTGCAGGAATGCGATGACCGAGAGAATTTCGTTCCTGGATAGCCCGATCGGGTTCTTATTGATGGCGGGCATATCGGCTGGATACATCTTCGGCAAGCCTTCATGCCGATAGTCCTGATAGATGTAGGCCTGCGGCTGCGTCAGACTTTCATAGAGAAACTCTCGGGTCAACTTGGCCCCGATTCCCTTCAGGTCCGGGCAGCGTGCCGATTCGCTGGGGCCGATCGTGTGGCACAGAGCGCATTGGCCCTTACTAAAGAAAATCTTTTGTCCAATAGCCGCCATGTCCGTCGGGGTTTTTACCGTGGCAATGTCGAACTTCTCCTCAACGGGCGGTAACGACGCCATTTGCGGAATCGACAACGACGTGAGCATGAAGATGCCGAGCACAATCGAGACAAATCCAATGACCCGCGGGAACACGGATTTAATAAAGAGGAGAATTAGGATCCCGCTCCCTACCACCGAGAGACAAATCAATTGCAGTCTGGCTACTTCGCTCATATATCCCCTTTGGGTAGTTAGAAGTTCTGAGTTCTGAGTTCAACTCAAAACCCCTAACTCAGAACTCAGAATTCAAAACTCAGAACTTTGGCGCCCTTGGAGCGTCGAGCGCACTCGATGCGCCTGCCATCGCCGGCACACCATGCGGCAACTCTGCCTTCTTCGACTCAGTAGCCGCTTTCGTCTTATCGCCCATCGTGGCCACCCAGAAAATGAAGGCGACAATCATGCAGAAAAAGAAGGTGCACAAGGACATGATCCCGGACGCATAGCCGAGTGCCGGTGAAAACGCGTATTGCGACGTATCGCGAACCACACCATAGACATGCCAATGAACGCGAGAAGACGACCGCGCGTACCCCATCAGCGTCATCAGGAGGATGACCATGATTGCATTGAGAACGAGGGAGTACCCGGCGCGCGGCGGCATCTTGCCCCAGACCATCTCTGTCGTAGTCTTGGCACTCTTGAGCAGCAAAGCCGTCAGCGGCGTGATCGTCAACATGACCCCGATCACGATCAATACCTGCGACGTTGAGAAATAATTGATGCGAATAATTGCCGGAACGAAATACCCCCACACACCAAGGATGATGACTGCGATGCTCGCAAGGACAAGGATGGCACCCATGATCGCTTTGGCAATCTTTGCCCAGCCGGCCGTGTCTTGCTTACCGGCCCGCCAATACATGATGAAGCTCATGAACGTGACGAGAATCATCAAGTTGGATACGGTCATTTTTGCCGACATGACACCGAGGACTCCCAGAAGCGGATGGTGGGTTCCTCCCATCTTTGCCGCCTCTTCCAAACTCGCCACAAGCGAATGGGGGGTCATCCAGACACCCAGGCACAAGAGAAGAACCACCAGCATCGCCAATATCGGCTTCCGGTACTGCAACGCGGACCCAGGGATACGATGGGTGATCCCCAGCCAGAAATAATAGTTCGACCCGAGAAAAAGCACCCCGATGAGCATGGCTTGTAAAATGAACAACCATGACAGGAAGCCTCCCATCAGCGTGATGCCCATCTGCTGGTTGTACTGGTAAATTTCACGCATGAGCCAGTAGCCGGCAAACGGGAGCGCCAACAGACCGAAGACGCCGATGAAATTCCCGACATAGCCCATCCAGTCGTAGTGGTCACGCTCTTCCGGGGTTTTGGCGGACAGGTAGCGAATCCCTGCGTAGGCGCCGCAGATATAACCACCCAACACCACGTTGGCGATGATCCGGTGAATGTTCACCGGCCACCAGGTCGGATTCCAGGTTGCAGCCCAAGCCCTCGCCATATCCGTCCCTTCGGCAATGACGACAGGACTCGCCTGGAACGTGGCCCAGGAGTTCGGTATGATCATGATGAAGAAGGCAAAGAAGTTCAGCATGAAGCCGAGGAAAATATGAAATGTCTTCTTGCCGCCGTACTGCATTGCCTCCCAACCATACCAGTAGAGGTACAGCGTCGCGGTCTCGACCAGGAAAAGGATGCAATAGACAATAAACGACGGGAAGAAAATATCGGTCAGATAGTTCATCAGCTTGGGATAAAACGCGATCAGCAGGAACAATAAGATGCCGCCGAAGAGCGCGGTTGTGGAATAAGCGGATGTCAGGAGCTTGGTGAATTCCTTGGCAAGTTTGTCGTAGCGTTTTTCGCCACCCCTCCAGGCCACGACTTCGCATACCCAGGCAAACATCGGCACACCCAGCACAAATCCCGCAAGCAGCAAATGGAGCTGTGCAATAACCCAGATGACGTTGCGGCTGCCGACGTAGGGAATGTCACGATATTCGGTCGGGGCTGCCGGTGCGACGTCTGCCCCAAACACCAACGCAGGAAGACTGAAAAGCCCCGCTGCCACCGCAAGTCCCAAGAGCGTCCCCGCATGATCGCTGCAGCCCCGGAGAAGCCGCTGAATCCATCCACCCTGATGTCGCATTGAACTCACCTCATCATCTCCCATGTTACTGGTTCCTAGCGGCAGCCGGAGCCGTTTCTGTTGCTTCCGGCACTTCCTGCACTTTCACGGCTTCTGTACCTGCCTTGCCTTTTTCCTTGCTCCGCGCTTTTTCCAGCTCGGATTTCGCCCGCTGTTCTACCAACATTTCGACCTGCGCTGCAAGATGTGCGATCATTTTTTCGTTTTTATTCAGGGTCTCGAGAGGTGTGAATGCCGGCGGGGGACTCTCTACATACTTCTTGCAACAATCGTGCGGGTGCGGGGTATACACCGGGAGAGAAGACCAGAACAGAAGCGACAGCACGACAGCCAGGCCGGACAATGCTGTCAGCATCAATCCCTGATCCGCCGGCACCCGCATCAGATCCCAGCGAGTAATCAGCCCTTGATAATTCTCCGGCGCATGACCTGCCGACTCCACCGTCCCTTGGATCACCCGTCCCATGATCGAGAAACCGATAACAAACAGCACGAGTAGCGTCCCCGTGGCTACAGTGGCCCAGAGGGTCAGATCAATACTGATCCGCTCCGCCACAGGTATCCCCTTCAGAAGATCCCTTTCAAATATCGAATGGGCCGCAGAAATCGCGCCTTCAGTGATCGCGCTCTGAACCGCCCAGAGGATCGGCACATAGATGGCGCCAACCAATGCGCACTTCCACCAGAGCGTCGACCCCAACAAGCTTGGCGGCTCACGCCGTAACCGTTCGAGGAAAAATGTTCGACCCACGACCCTGAGCGCCCAGATGTCAATGGGGATCGCCAGCAAAAACAACAACACGATACCGACACCTTCACCGATGTGCGAATCCAGCCCTAGGGTGATCGTTGGAAGCGCGAACACGGTGACCGGACTTGCGAGGAGCATCAAGAAGGCAAGCCCGATTCTGTTTTCAAATTGCACGATTCCGAATGCCAGAAAGAGTACGGCGATGGCCAGCTTGAACGGCAAGCCGGTCCAGAAGGCGGGCCAGAGAATACCGAACCCAAGCTTTGTGGGGGACATGTGATCGTTCATGCGAGTACCCAACGATGAACGCCTGCGGGCAGGCAGGCTGAGGTCGAGGTTGAGTGAAAGTCCGACGTGCACATCTGAGCCTCAACCTTCTCGTTGCAAGTGGACTTTTTCAGCATCCTGCTAATCCAAAAACGATCGATTGATAATGGCAGAAACCGTGAACAGGAGGATCGACGCCGTGAGCACCACCCACCCTATTAGAGCAAACGGGCGTTTGAAAATATTTCGCTCTGGGTTCCGGTCGAAGAACGGTAACAACATCAGCATGACCCCAAGGGCGCCGGGAAACGCGATCGAACCGAGAAACTGCCCAAACTGGCCTGAAAACATCTTCAATCGAAGATGTTGGAAGATGAACAAAAAATACCACTCCGGTTCCGGATGATAATCGCCCGGATCAGGCGTTGCCTCGTCCAACAAGACCACCGGCTCCCAGAAAGCCATCGCGCTGATGCAGGCAAAGACCACCGCCATCCCGACCACGTCCTTCCAAATCTGCCGGGGGAAAAAATAGTCGGTCTTCGCCTTCAGCTCTGTCGGCGTACCACGGAATGGACCAGCTGGACCCGCGCATCGAAAGAGAAAGAGATGCAGCCCGGCCAACCCAATCAGGGCCGCAGGGAGCACCATGACGTGAATGACGAAGAACCGGCTTAAGGTCATCTGTCCGGGGATCGGACCTCCTTTAAGAAACCGCGCCAAAAAGTCGCCAAGTACTGGTATCTTATCTATAATCTCGACGCCGACCGTTGTGGCCCAATAGGCTCGCTGGTCCCACGGAAGCAAATAGCCTGTAAAACCAAATCCCAGCACAAGAGCGAAGAGCGCCAACCCGACTAACCAGATGAGTTCACGCGGTTTCTTATACGCACCCCAGAGAAAAACTTGGGACATATGCGCAAAAACACAGACCACCATGGCTGAAGAGCCCCAAAAATGGTAACTCAGCAGGAACCAACCGTAGTCAATGTCGTGAATGATGTATTGGGTACTGGCGTAGGCATGGTCTGCCGTGGGCACGTAGTAGAACATCAGCAGCACGCCCGTGACCGCCTGCATGATGAAGATAAATAAGAGAATTGACCCGAAGACGTAGGCCCAACGAGAGCCTCCGGGAACCGCCTCATTGAGCATCTTCGCTGCAAGCAGCTTCAGGCCGACTCGCTCATCGACAAAGGCGAAGACTTTTTCGGCGACGGTTGTCTGCGTGCCGGCAGAAGGGGTGTCGCTCATCTACACAATCCGCGTCTGAGACTTCGTCCCGGCCTTAAATTCCATATCGATAATTTGTACCTCGCCGCTCGCTGACACCTGAATCGGGAGCAAGTCAAGAGGACGCGGGGCGGGCCCATCCAACACCTGACCAGACGCATCATAGATGCTCAAGTGGCAGGGGCAGAGAAAGACTTGCCCGAGCACCTTGTGTTTCCGCCATTTATACGCGCAACCGAGGTGGGGACATTTACCGGAAAATGCAAGGTACGGCATATCCTTCTTATTGGTCCAAATGACTTTCCCGTCGGCACCCAGAAACTCCATATCCTTCCCTTGATACACTTTTTCCAGTACCGCAGGAGTCGCTTTGATGAGCCACGCATTCTTCTCGACCTCAGCCTCAGCCAAATAGGCTTCTTTGACCATACGCCTGTATTGGAATTGCGTCCCTGTGTCGGCGAACTTCAGTTTCCCAATGTTACCGATCTTCAGCCATCTGTTGTCCAGCGGCGCATACATCGGCTTCATCAAAAACTTCATCACGGGAAAGACCAGCGGCAATCCGATAAACAACCCCATCACGTAGGTCAATTTCGCAAAAAACGTTCGCCGTTTGACATTCCGCTCCAACTCAGGGAACGGGACCAAAACTTCACCCGGCGTGACATGAATATGTCTCTCAAGGCCCGGGATTTCCACTTCATGCAGCGTGACATAGTCGTCACGTTTGAAGGGCGGCAAGCTCAGGACTTCGGACGAGGACGACCGCAGCTGCACCAGATCGTCCGCCACAGTCTGCACCGCACCCATGGGTACCTGCCGTTCGCCTGTGCCGTTCATCGACACGACGAGATGGCTGACCTCATGGGACAGCGGGTCCATGATGACCTTGGACACCTCTCCGATTTCTCTGTCCGCACAGCGGACTTTCGACTTCAGTTGAGGCTGCATGCTACTTCTTCTTAATCGGCTTCGGCGTATTGACAGATGTATTTTTAAATGTGTTCAGCCAGGAGGCGAGTGCCGTAATGTCGCTGTCCTCCATGACTTCCTTAAACTTGTCGGGCATCTTGCCCTTCTCCCAGTCCTTCTCAAATCCCTCGGCCATAAAGCTCTTGGGGTCGATAATTTTCTGCCTAATCTCGTCGACTGTGAGATATGAGCCGATGTTGTCCAGTTCCGGACCGCGTTTCTTCCCTCCCTCGCCCTTCAGCTTGTGGCAGTTGTAACATTCTTGCAGCTGCCACTGCTCTTCACCAAGTCTCATGAAATCTCCTGCCGGCGCCTTGCTAGTCGTGACCGGGGGAACAACGACCGGCAGCTCTTTCGTCACCTGATAATCTCCACCCAGTGCCTTGAGCCGCGCCTCTAAGGCCTTCACCTGCTCATCGAGTGCCTTCGCCCGCGCGATTAACTCCTCGGCCTTTCCTTGCTCCGTGGCTTTCCGCTTCGGCTCGAGGATCTTGGCAATCTTTCCCTTTTCATCTTCGGGATCGAATTGCGGCCACATCGAGGCGCCGGAAATGATCACCGTGCACAGCATGATGTAGAACACCACGACAGCGATCACGGACTTCGCCCCGCTCATGGTCCTGACCGACGGCGCATCCAGCAACATGAAGACGGCGGCCCCGAACATCGCCTGGCCGAAGAACATCATCTGAAAAACAAATGGAAACTCCAGCCACCTCGAAAGACCGACCAGCACGCCACCCACCACTAGACCGATCAACAGCTTCTTAATGACATTTCCCATGCAGACTCTTTTTCTTCAGCAGATAGGCTGCATTCGGATTACTTGGCCCTGGCAGGAACAGGACTACCTTCTGGTACGCGTCCCTTCGAATCGGAAGGCCGAAGGGCCACGAAAACGGCGAAACTCACCACGATGAAAAAGACGACTGAAATCCCCGTAATCCACCAGGCAGAATACGACAGCGTCGGCGTGAAGGACTCCGTGGAGAAGTCGGGCATCAAACTGTAGGTATGGAAGTACTTTCGCACCAGCGAGCGGACGGCGCCCATCAAACCCATCATCCAAATTGAACTGAAAGCCAGAAAGATCAGCACGAACTGGGAGGCGAAATCGATTTTCCCCCAGATAATCGTGCCTTGTTTGATGGCCCGGTTATACAAGACATAGTTGACGACCGTGACAAACACCAATGTGAATACCGCTGAAAGTTTGGCCGGCATCCCGTATAGGAAGCCCCAAGCCTCCGGCAGCTCCAACTCCGCCACCATCTTGGCGCCAGTGGCCACGAATCCGTGGGGAGTAAGCCAGATGGCATCGCCCACAATGACCATCAAAAAGCCGATTTTAATCACAGTCCGCGCAGACACCGTATACGGAATGAACCGGCCAAGGAGCGGCGCCAGAGCCAACGGAAGGAGGAATGCCAGCGACATCGGGTCGGGAATCCAGTAGTAATTCATCACCACCATCATGACAAAGGGGAAGGCCACCATCACGATGGGAGCCAGGATCGTCATCCGGACCTTTTCGACCCCCTCAATACGTTTCATGCTGAGCCAGACGTAATAGTTACTGGCCAGGAACATGAGTCCGACCATCGCTCCCTGCATTTCGAAAAACATCGAGAGCTGGTCAGCCATCATGTACGGACAGAACGAAAAATCGTAATCGCACATCTGGTACGCGTACAGTAGTCCTGTGAAGGGCTGGAACAGCATCGCGCCCACGCCGATCAGATTTCCGACAAAGCCCATCCAATCGTAGTACGCCCGCTCTTCTTGATTTTTTGCCCCCATATACATGTAGGCGGCAATCATGCCCACCACAAATCCTCCGAACGCCAGGTTACCGTCGATCCGGTGAAGGCTGAGCGGAAGCCAGGTCACGTTGGTGATCTTGTCCAATAAGCTCGCAGCTTCGAGGAACTCTTGCGGTGAGATACCCTCAGCCTTCGGCGGCGTATTCATGAACGACGTCTGGCCGTTGATCACGAACATC
Source organism: Nitrospirota bacterium (assembly GCA_016200355.1). Lineage (GTDB taxonomy): Bacteria > Nitrospirota > Nitrospiria > Nitrospirales > Nitrospiraceae > Palsa-1315. Next base: position 4,855 of record JACQEY010000074.1, on the reverse strand, counting down.
GTGATCATACAAATGAGATTCAAGAGCACACCGAGGGCAATGTGACGCCCCTTCTTCTCACCCTTCCAGGTTTCCCACATGTAGAAATACATGTACAACACGATGGTCCCGCCGATGAACAGCGACGGGTAGATCACCGCGAACACGAGATAGAATTGATTAATGAACCACGTGGTGAACTGCGGGTACGCAGCGAGAAGCACGAAAATGAACAAGGCGCCAGTGACGGCCGTCATGCTGAAGAGAATGACGGTCACCTTTGTCAGCTCTTTAGCTAGGCGATCGTACCGAAGGTCTTGCTTCCGATACCCCAGCCATTCTGAAATCACAATAAAGATCGGAGCGCCGAGAATGAATGCCCCGAACAGAGTATGAAGCTGAGCGACGATCCATACGGCGGTCCGGTTCCCTGTATAAGAAAACTCTACCGGAGGCGCGCCAGAAACTTGGGCATAGGCCACGCCCCCGAACAACATCAGAAACGCACAGACCGCCACCAGACTGCGCTGCCACGTTTTCATCATACTTCGCCGCCCCTCTTCGCTAGCCCACATTATTCATGATGGTTCGTCGTCCTCCACCCATCCCTCCCCCATAGTATGAGGGAGAGAGAGGGAGGGGGTGCGAGACGGGCATGCGGAGCCGCGAGGCCCCGAGGCGTACTTGAACAGTACCTCGAGGGGACGAGTGGCGAGCCTGCCCGCCGAAGGCTCGTCGCAGCAGCGAATCCACGATTGCAGCAGAAACGCTCATGAATAATGCGGGCTGAAAGCCTGTCAAATATTGCGAGATCTGCATCATCCGTTCGCTTACTTACAACCTGCTCACCGATTAGACGGCCACGGCTTACCCTCTTTTCCGGTTCCGCAATAACCGCGCTTCACTCCGCTCATATCCTGTAGCCAGAGCCCTCGGGCGTCAGTGGATTATGCATCGTACAGACATAGCGTTATGTCACCGTGAACTGCGCGATGAATTCGCGACAAGGACTGACGGGGGCAATGAGCAGATCCGGTCTTGGCCGTAGAAGCGAACCGTTCGTTCAGGCATCGCATGGCATCCTAGGCCATCATTATGCGAACATACCGATAGTTTGCCCTGAAGCTCAGTGCAAGAAGGATTTCTTGGGTTACTTTGCACAAGCTCCTAGAGTGAAACCGCTTACTTGCCCGCCGGTGCCGGAGCAGCTGGAGCTGCAACAGGAGCAGCCGAGCCGCTTGCCGCATCGACCCAAGTCTTCTTTTCGGCGTCCCACCCCTTCCCAGGCATCCCGAAGCTCGCCTCAAACAACACTAGCTTCCAGACATCTTCGTCTGACAGCTTGCTCTTCCACCCCTTCATCTTCGTATTGGGAACCCCGTCGGCAATCCGCCATGCCCACACGGAATCAGAGTAGAGCTTCATCCGTTCGCCGACGCGGAAGTCACGGGCGCCTGCCTTGGCCGGCTTGCCGTCCTTCCCATGGCAACTGGCACAATTGACATCAGGGTTTGTTTCGCCGAGGTAGAGCTTCCGCCCTTCTTCCAGTTTGGCCGCATTGGCCCACCAACCGGCCGGCATATGTTTATCGGCCCATTCGGCAGGAGCTTGAGGTGGCGCAACGATCGGCCCCTCCCCCCCCTCTCCTCCACATGCCACCATAAAGAGCCCCATCCCCAACACCATCGCCAACTGCAGAACTTTCACCTGCTTCATACCCCTCACACACTCCTTATTTCTTGGCCCCATCAATGACGTTTGACTCTCATGCTCAAATGAAAAGCGCTTTCACCGGGAGTGATGATACCCCTGTAAAAGCGCCGATTCTGATACATACCATGACGCCACGCACACTCCCCGCCACTTCGCGTAACCGATCCAGCGAGGTGCACATCAGCCCCACGGATCGCTTCATTTACTTCTTGGCTTGCCCTGAGTCTTCCCTCGTTTCCGTTCTTGCTTCCTCCACGAACGAGTCAGCTTGAGCCCGATAAACCCACCGACTGCTGCCACCGCAGCCCCTGCCCCTAGATAGACCCATAGGGGCACGCTGTTCCGGTCCTGTATACAGCCGGTCCCAAAATTGACCTGAATGATTCGCTCAGCTTCCAGATCCTTTGGATCGAACGAAACTTTCTGTTGTTGCTGCTGCCCGTTGGCTTCAATCAGCAGCGGATCGCCAAGGTTATCGTTATGAAGATGAAAGGACGCCTTGTAATATCCGCCTCCATCAGTCTTGACGATCTGACCGTAGGAAATCTTTGTGTCCTTGACGAGCACATCTATATTCGCGCTGCTTTTCCCATCCGCTCCGCAGACAAACCCTTCGACCGTAAACCGATGGTCGGCTTCATGCGTCGCAAACACGACCGAGGGGAAACCGCCCAAGATGATAATGGCCAGGATCCATTCACGCCATCCTGACTGACTCTGTGCGATCTGTCTGCGCTTCACGTGCTCCGGACTTCGCCTCTTTCCGTTGCCGAGCGCTCGTATCCCTCTCACACAATCAAACGTGTGATCGCTCCCAATCCCGGCCAATTTTTAGGCGCAATTGTTAACATAGCCCCTACCGGTTGTCAACGAACTGACCGCCCAAATGGACAGAGAGACGAGCCCCTTTTCAAAGAGTTGGAGAGAACTGTTCTCGATGTGCTTGTGTAGGGGAAGAGGAAAAAAAGAGATGCGATCGGCAGGTAGAAAACTTACAGGATTCCTCTGGTTCTTGCCTCGGCTTCGACACGTTCCACTTCGGCTCGACGCTCCGAACCCTTCTTGGCGATCCAGGCCTCCCAGGATTTTCCTGTGGCTGTGTCCTCACCGGTGAAGGCGATCGCGGCAATCTGGTCATAGCGAATGTGCCGCGCGTCAGACTTGTCGGAAGGGAACAGCTCAAGATAGGAGTCGGAACCTCTGACCTGACGATTAAAGAGATACCCGCTGAGGGATTCGCCGGACTTCAATGACACCGTCACATCGCCGCGATAATCGAACGCCAACTCTACCGCTTCTGCGAGCTCAGCGAACGAAGCCGGCTGAAATACGCGGCCCTCGGGCGATCCTGTTACGCCTTCACCACTATGGTTCTTGGTGTCGGTCATCAAGGGACCGTTAAACGTGAGACGTGAAACGTGAAACGCCTACCAAGAAGATGGCTGGGCGGCTCCTGTGAACGACGGGAAGTGAGCGACGCCCTTCGACGGGCTCAGGGCGTCCCGTGCTTGTCGAGGGACGCTGCACGTTCTCTATCATCGCGAGGTAGGGAGCATCGTCAACTTGACGGTCCGGCCAAACCCGGACAGCGTGCCGAAGGTATCCTCGACGGCAGAGGGCTCATAACCGCAATGCACCATGCAATCGGCACATTTCTCATTCCGCCCTGTTCCATAATGATCCCACTCCGTGCTCTCCATCAATTCACGGAACGTCTTCGCATAGCCCTCTTGGAGTAAATAGCAGGGCTTCTGCCATCCGAATACGTTATAGGTCGGATTGCCCCAGGGCGTGCATTCATACTCCCGGCGCCCCATCAAGAAATCTAAGAACAGCGGAGATTGATTGAACTGCCATGTCTTATTCGGACTCCCCAAAATACGGGAAAACAATTCCCTGGTACGCTCTCGCTTGAGGAAATGCTGCTGGTCAGGGGCTTTCTGATAGCTGTACCCAGGTGAAATCATCATGCCTTCGACCCCGAGATCCATCATCGCATCGAAGAACTTTCTCACACGTTCCGGATTAGCATCGTCGAAGAGGGTCGTGTTGGTCGTGACCCGGTGCCCCCGTTTCAGCGCTGCCTTAATCGCCTTCACCGCCACGTCATAGACCCCATCGCGACAGACCGCCAGATCGTGCTCGTCTTTCAGGCCGTCCATGTGGACGCTAAACGTAAGAAACTTTGAAGGCTGATACTCGTCGAGTTTTCGCTCCATCAAAATCGCATTGGTGCAGAGATAGATATACCGCTCCTGCTCCACCAGCCCGCGGACAATCGCGGGCATCTCGGGATGGATCATCGGTTCTCCACCGGGAATGCTGACGATCGGGGCACCGCATTCCACCGCCGCGGCCAAACACTGTTCGACCGTGAGCCGCTTATCCAGCACATGATCTGGGTATTGAATCTTTCCGCAGCCGGCACAGGCCAAATTGCAACGGAACAAGGGTTCCAGCATCAACACAAGTGGATACCGCTTCACACCGCTCAGCTTCTGGGAGAGCACGTACTTCGTGACAGTAGCCATCTGGGAAAGTGGAACGGCCATTCCTCTCTCTCCTTCTTTTCAATCTGTAATGGTGACGACAGCGGTCCGGCCACCGAACTAGCAGGTTGTAATCGCTGGGTATTCTAGCACCCAGCCTCACCGCCCGTCAATTTTCCCCGCGCGTTAACCCTGCCATATTACTTCCAGGGGACTCTATCGCCCCCCTTCATTTCATTGAAGGAGCAAGGGCAAGATGGCGCGAGATTCATCGAGGGAATTGAAAGGCCCCCGCACTCATACTATTACACAAAGCCGCGCAAATTCTTTTTGGAGGCACCGAGCGGGGTCGAACCGCTGCATCGCAGTTTTGCAGCGCGTCCGACGACTTGATGACTACTGACGATCCAGAGCGACAGACTACGACGCCAGAAGAGTGAAATCAAGAGGTTCGATCATTCTTGTTGAACAACTGCGATTGCGTCAGATTCTGAATTGGGACCAAAACCGGGAGTGGAACTGGGAGTAAACCCGGGATCAGGGTTTCCAGGTAGATAGATTGGGGGCTCGCGTTCCGGTTCGAGTCCTGACTGGGTCCCTTCATGTACCCTTTGCGAATCTTCCGGTTTGAGGCACCTCGACACACCGCCGACGCGCGGTTTAGGAAAATGAGG
>JACQEY010000073.1 GCA_016200355.1 Nitrospirota bacterium | reverse complement strand
CTCTGCAGAGATTTCCATCGGAACTCCGGTGGAGGGACTGATTCAAACGGTACCCGTGGACCGCGGAGATTGGGTGACGAAGGGGCAGGTGATTGTGACGCTCGAATCGAGTCTGGAAGAGGCGACCGTCGCGTTGGCCAAATCCAAGGCGCAAGCAGAGGCGGTGCTGAAGAGCAGTCAGGTGAAGATCGGGTTCAGCAGTCGGAAGCTCGAACGGGCCATGGACTTGTTCAAGACCAACGCGATCGCCCGACACGACGTGGATGAGGCCCAGACAGAAAAGGCCTTGGCCGACATGTCGTATCAGGAGGCGTCGGAAAACAAGCACCTGGCTGAGCTGGAATGGCATCGAGCCACGGCGGCGCTGTCCCTGCGCACAATCCGGAGCCCGATCACTGGCGTGGTGGTGGATCGGCTGCTTTCTCCCGGTGAGCTGGCCCGTCAGACGCCCGTGATGAAGCTGGCGCAGATCGATCCATTGCGGGTGGAGGTATATGCGCCTCTCTCGCTTCTCGGTAAATTGAAAACAGGGATGCGGGCTGATGTGCGTCCGGAAGGAAAAGGGCAACCTGTCTATCAGGCGATGATCGTGATCGTGAATAGGGTCGTCGATAGCGCCAGCGGCACGTTTGGGGTGCGCTTGGAAATGCCGAATCCGAATAATGCGATTGCTGCCGGCCTGGCCTGCACCGTCGAGTTTCACTCCTCGTTGGCACAGAGTCCGTGACTTCTGGTTCATCTGGTTTCTCTGGTTCAACCAAATAAACGGGACAAACCAAATTGACCAGAGCAACCAGAGCCTGTCAGTGAAAGGGATGTGACCGTATGCGAATCTGCACGAGCGTTATGGGGCTAGTCCTCGTGGCAGGTCTTCTGTGTGCGGCGCGCAGTCCGGCTGCAGAGTCGCTTCCGCAGATCCCCGACGAGATGCCGGTACTGAAGCTGAGTTTAAAGGATGCCCTTGAGGCGGCTCTGGATAAAAGTCCCAACGTGCGATTGTACAAGGAACGCATTGAAGCGGCGCGCGGCACCGCGAGAACCCAACTTGGCACCTTATTGCCGAACCTGGCGGGTTCTTCAAAGTTCACGAATCTAACCTTCTTCAGGGGCACCATTGGTGGCGCCCCGGTCGTCACCCAACCATTCGACATCACAGATACCCGAGCCACCCTGTCACAGTCGCTCTTCAGTTGGAGTCTGATCGAGCGCTGGCGCGCGTCGCGCGCGGCCTTGGCCGTCTCAGAAGGAGAAGCAGAGACGACGAAGAATGACACGATGGCGACGGTCGCCTTGAATTATTTGGACGTCTTGCGGAACTACGAAACCGTAGCCGCGCGGACGGCGAATGTGGAGCTGTATCAAGAACTCGTGGCCTTCATCAAAAGCCGCCAGAGCGGCGGGATGGCTACGGGTCTCGATGCCGCCAGCCTGGAAACCCAATTGGAGAACGAGCGGCAACGATTGGAATTGGCCAAGAGCGATGTCGAGCGGACCAAGCTGATCCTGATCAACGCCGTGGGAATCAACTTTGATGTGAACCTCGTCCTCACTGATGAACTCAAAGCGCCTGAGGAGCCGGTCCCAACTCAGGACTATGCCATGGAGGTGGCGCTGGCCAGTCGACCAGAAATGAAAGCCCAGGAGCAGCGGATTCGGGTGTCAAAGCTCACCCTCAGTTCGATCACGGGGGAACGGCTTCCGTCATTGCAAGCACAAGGAGACTACGGGCTCATCGGGAACCAGGTCAATAATACGCTCAGCACCTATAACGTGGGGGTGACCCTGTCGATCCCGATTTTTGACGGCGGCCAACGGGAGGGGCGGATCGGCGAGAGCCGAAGTAAGCTCCTGCAAGAAGAAATCAAGATGAACGTGGTCTCAAGACAGATTACGATGGAGTTGCGAGAGGCGTTGGTCACGCTCACATCGGCGAAAGAACAATTCAGGATCGCCAAGGACGGACTCAAGGCGGCGGTGACCCAAGTCCAGCTCGCCAGAGAACGCTTTCGCGTGCTGAGATCAAACAGTGTGGAGTTGTCCAACGCGACCTTTTCGCTGGTGCGCGCGAGAGACAATCTCATCGATGGATTGTATCGGGCGAATGCGTCGCGCGTGAATCTGGCTCGCGCCATGGGACAAGCCGAAGAACTGCGATAAGTATCTCGTGCCTGCCCTACCCTACAGTCCTACGTTTCACGGTTCTTGGAAGCGAAGCGAGAATGCCGCTCGGTTGATTGATGCCAAAATGGAGAAGGGGGTTGCTCGGGCCAGAAGAGCCTGGGCAACCCCCTTTGTCGTTCTGTGAGCTATGCCGCGATGGACGTGCTGGCTCTGAAGTGTTGGAGATCGGCCTCGACCATCTCATGGACCAGGGCTTGAAACGAGTGCGAGGAGGTCCACCCAAGTTGAGTCTTCGCCTTGGAGGCGTCGCCTAAGAGTGTCTCGACATCGGCGGGTCGTTGGAATTGAGTGTCAATCTCGACGTACTGTCGGTAGCCCAAGCCGACGTGGGAGAATGCTGTTTCAATAAACTCGCGCACGGAATGTTGCTCGCCTGTTGCGATGATGTAGTCGTCAGGTGTGTCTTGCTGCAGCATGAGCCACATGGCTTGGACGTAGTCCGCCGCGTGGCCCCAGTCTCGCTTGGCGTCAAGATTGCCCAGACGGATTTCTTTGGCTAGGCCGAGCCGGATTCGTGCTGCGTGCGACGTAATTTTTCTCGTGACGAACTCATAGCCGCGGCGAGGGGATTCGTGATTGTACAAAATTCCATTGCAGGCGAACATGCCATAGGCCTGGCGATAGTTTCGGGTAAGGTGATAACCGGCGACTTTAGATATCCCGTAGGCCGATCGCGGATGAAAGTGTGTGGATTCGGTCTGTGGCGAGTGCTCAACGTTGCCAAACATTTCGCTCGAAGCAGCAAAATAGAGACGGCATTGCGGCACGATATCACGGATGGCCGCCAGCATGTGGTGCGTGCCGTTGATGTTGGCATTCAGAGTCGAAAACTCGTCTTCAAACGAATAGGCGACGAAGCTCTGGGCGGCGAGGTGATAACATTCATCAGGGCGCACAGAGTGGAGAACCCGATAGAGGCTGGGGAGGCTTTCAAGTGATGCGGCGTGGAGGTGAAGTCGGTCTTTGACTGATAGGATGCGGAAGAGACGATGGACAGGGTCTTCAATGGCTACCCGTCGAACAATCCGTGGACTTCATACCCTTTGGATAAGAGAAATTCTGCCAGGTACGAACCATCCTGTCCGGTAATGCCTAAAATCAGTGCTTTTTTCATATCTGTTGCTTGTTGGGACTGTGAACTTGACTGTAGAAGCAGGGTAAGTCTGAAGGTGTATTTAGGCAAGGAGAAGATGATTTTCGGTACTGCGGTGTTGGGGGGTGTCAGGATGCTCCATTTCTTGACTTGGGATAGAGGGCCAGCGTAGGATTCGATTCAGCGAGCGGGCGTAGCTCAGTGGTAGAGTCCTAGCTTCCCAAGCTAGTTGTCGTGGGTTCAAATCCCATCGCCCGCTCCAAATCAAGACGTGAAACGTCACGCATAAGAGGTGAAGGACTTGAGAGGCATGCGTCTCCAAGTCCTTTTTTGTATCTCGTTATTCGCGCGAGAATCGTGAGGCTTGCGAGAAAAGTGGGATGGGCTAATCTGGTTTGTTTAGTTTAGCTGGTTGATTTGGTTCATCTGGTTAACCATACAAACGAAATAAACCAAACAACGGTTTTCTCAAACAGCTTTTTGGACCTTGCCGCTACGGAGGCAGCGTGTGCAAACCCGAATGCGTTTGGGTTGACCGTCGATCAGTGCTCGGACTGGTTGGAGGTTGGGCTTGAAGATTCGCTTGGTCTTGTTATTGGCATGACTGACATTATGACCGGATTGGCGACGTTTGCTGCAGAGATCGCATGTAAATGCCACGGGTAGACTCCTTCATCTAGTCGTATCAATAAGTGTAAGCAGGTAGAAATGTACCACAGGGCCATTCGTCGTGACAAGCAGGTTTGACGGAGTAGGCCAGCGTAGCAGGGGAGTGTCAGGCGAGCGGAGGAGTGACTATGATGACGGGAATTGATCTACTGGGGTTTGCGGCGGGGACATTGACGACCTGTGCCTTCTGGCCTCAGCTGCAGAAGACGTGGACTTCGAAGTCTGCGGGCGATGTGTCGCTGGGCATGCTGGCCATATTTTCAACCGGCGTCTGCCTGTGGTTTCTGTATGGACTGGTCCTGCATTCCTGGCCGATCATTTTGACCAATTTCATTACACTGCTTCTGACGGGGGCAATCCTAGTGCTCAAGCTGCGCTATCGAGCTAACGGTGGTTAATTTGGCGGGTTGGAGCAACTGGCTGCAATTCTTTAGGCCCGGGCGCGTGGGAGACAATTGCAGGCACGCTGATATCGAAGCTCGAGTCGCCACCATCATCGTATCGGTCTTTTCCCACACTATAGATCTTCTCTTGCGTCGGACTCCACAACATCGGTAATCCACTAAAGGGATCGTAGTAGGAGGAGCCGACTTGCGCGAGTCGATTCGGTATGGTGGTTTGTGCGCTCGGGCGCCGCAAGACGACCTGCAGTGAGGCGAGTCGCAACCTGGCATCGGTTTCCCGCAGTTGATAGTGGAAGGGGTCCCAGTCCGGTTCGAAGGAGTGTGGGTTGACGAGACTTTCCACGATGCCTTGGGGTGTGCTACCTGCGAGTTGATGAAGCTTTGGCAAGGCGCCCTGTCCTGCTTCTGCCGCACGGATCATCGCGTCGTAGTACGTCCCATACATTTCCCAGGTTTCTCGTGTCTGCAGTGGGATTCCAAGGAACGAGCGCCCGTGAGGATGTGAGATCTGGCGAAAAGCCTGCTTGGGAAGACGGGCAGCGTTCGCCAACCACTGTTCGTGTGTATCGAGGGATTCAGTGTGTTCCTCTTTGGTACGTTCGCCTATGCGATCGCCCTGGACGCCGAGTGTAAATTGGTGTTGAAGCGGCCAACGAAGCGATGATTCCGCCGCAGTGAGTGGAGGGGCCACGTTGGTAGTCATCGCCAACACAGTCTTGTTGACGACGGGCTGCGACAACAAAATCGAGAGCAGGCGGAGATCGTCGGTGATGATGATTTGCGCCATGACTTTGGTGGCGATAGTTGTTGCGTCTCGCAGTATGTTTCGCCATGTGTCCATATCCCTCTTCAGTCGCTGCATGCCTAAGGCCGTTTGGCGAGAAAACCCTTCAGCGACATAGAGGCGGTGGCCGACAAAAACTTCCACAAAGCGGGGCGTGCCGTGGCGCCCAAATCCCATATCCTCGAAGGGCATTGCGAGCCAGCGCTCGTACCGCGTCATTAAGGTGCGGTCGAGACCGATCACAGTCTGAAGCCGTTCATGCATATTCCTGAACTCACTCACTGGATTCTCTGAGTTCCAGGATGGAAGGATCTGTTCCATCGGGAGTTCAATCTGTAGTTCGGAGCGTCCCGGCTTGTCATAGTTGAAACTACCAGCGCCTGGAGCAGCTGAGGTTTCCAGCCAGATCGCATGGCCTACCTTGGCCGGATCGAGAGAAGCGGCTGCAGCAAAGCCGAGGAGATAGAAGTAGCCATTTTCATAGGGATTGGTGAGGCGGTACTGTGGCGGCTCTAGGAGTCGGGTGAAGGTTGCGCTGGGCGGCTGCCCCTTTGAGGACCAAATGAGGCTCGATAGCTGAAAGAGGGCCCAGAGGCTGACGACGCCAATGATCAGATACTTCATAGATACGTAAGTAAAAATTATGTACCGGGCTGGCGATTCATGTAATCTAGTGGCCTATTCACGTGAGTCACCTGCTATAAAGGTGAGCAAAGGCTATGCCGGGAGGTGATCTGGAAATCCTTGGTCTTTCGCTCTGTTTATCGATGGGTAGGAACGTGCACCTGTCAGAATATGAGCAGGGGAGGGGCCGACGGACATTAATGAACTTGACAACCTTCTTCCCAGTCTCCTAGAGTGCCCTCCACATTGTGACTCCTGGGCAAGGGAAGAGGGTGGAAATCCCTCGCGGTCCCGCCGCTGTAAATGGGGACGAAACCCGTGAACGCCACTGTCGTTGAGACGTTAATCGTTGTCCGTTAAGCGTTAAACGTGGAGAGAAATTCTTCACGAGCAACGAATAACGCTTCACGATTCACGTCTTCAGATGGGAAGGCACGGGGAGTAGGGTGAACCATGAGCCAGAAGACCTGCCAGGAGAGTTGACCAAAGTTCCCTCGTGGGCTGGGGAATTGGCGAGGATGAGTTGCGGGTGCAATCCTCAGGGTCTGTCTGGCCTTGGGGATTTTTTTATTTGGGCTCCCGCATATTCCATACAAGCCGATGGGTTGGGCTCTTGCTCGGATACATCGTGCTATTTGCGGTGTGGCCGGCGCCGGCTGCTCCTGACGATGGGATGTCGAATATGACGCAACGACAACAGGGTATTTTGACCGGCATGCCGTTTATGGCACACATCACGCCACGGACCTTCGTGGATGCGTTGGGGAGGAAACTCTTTCTTGCGAAGGCGCCTGGCCGTGTGGTGTCAATGGCGCCGAACGTGACGGAAATACTCTTTGCGCTCGGTCTTGAGGAGAAGGTCGTCGCAGTGACGCCATTCTGCGACTACCCTCCCGAAGCACAGAGCAAGACACACTTGGGAGGGACGAATCCGAGCATCGAGCAAATTCTTGCCCTCAAACCAGACTTGGTCTTGGCCCCGCAGGACATGATCCAGCCAGATCTTCTTCAAAGTCTCGATCGTGTCAAAGTCTCCACCTTCGTGTTGCAAGCCGCGCAGCTTGATGATGTCCTCTCACAGATTCAAACGATTGCACGACTGTTTGATCGGAGCAAGGCCGGTGACGAGTTGGCGGCAACCATTCGGCAACGTATCGCGACCGTCAAGGAGCGCACGCAATCACTGCCCCATCCGCGTGTGCTCTATGTGCTGAATACAGACCCGCTGCAAACGGTAGGACCCAGAAGTTTTATTCATCAACTGATCGAAGCAGCAGGTGGTGCCAATATCGCAGCGGACACGTCGACGGCCTACCCAAGATTTGCGCTGGAGGAAGTGCTCGCCCGCGATCCGGAACTCATTGTCTTTCCAGTCGGCACGGCGGAAGGTATTCCCGAGGAGGAGCAACAGCAGTGGCGGCGGTGGTCGAGTCTGTCGGCTGTCAAACACAATCGCCTGGTCCATGTGCCCAGCGTGCTGGTCGACCGACCAGGCCCACGAATCGTGGAAGGCCTTGAACTCCTTGCGAAGGCCATTCATCCCGAGGCGTTTACGGGAGAGTCTCAAGAGAAGAAGCCATGATCGTCCATCCGTCTCCAGCTCAAACCACCCTGCCTGATCCACCGGCGATGGCGACACCTGTTGGGTTGCAGACCTATGAAGGCTTGGCACCGCTGCAGGCCCTGCGTGCTCGCAGATGGTATGCGGTGATGGGCGTGATGATCCTTCTGACTTGCGGGGCCATTGTATTCTGCCTCCAGTTCGGAGCACATACGCTGACCATGGCGGAAATCTGGTCTGCCCTGACATTTTCGACGGCAGGGACGGAGAATGTATCTAGTGTCATTATCTGGGACATTCGGTTCCCGCGGATCCTGATGGGTCTGTTCGTGGGGGCCTCGCTGGCGATTACAGGAGCCGCGCTGCAAGCCCTTGTCCGCAACCCGCTGGCTGACCCCTACGTGCTCGGCATCTCAAGTGGAGCTGCGTTGGGTGCAACGATTGGGCTTGCCCTCGGGCTTGGCGCAATAGTGGGCGGATTCGGATTACCGCTGTTTGCCTTCATCGGAGGCGGTCTCTCGATTGTCCTTGTCTATGGGATTGCAGCCTCGCAAGGACAGTTACCGATGCACCAATTGCTGCTGGCGGGGGTGATTGTGAACGCCGTCTGTTCGGCACTCATGATGTTTGCGACATCGATCTTGAATCCGGCTTCGCTCTATCGGGTTGTCTTGTGGCTGATGGGGACGCTGAGCGCTCCGAGTATTCCAATGCTGATGGGGATTGGAGTCTGCTTGTTGATCGCCATTGTCTTGCTTCTTCGGGAAAGCCAGGCCTTGAATCTTCTTGCTGTGGGCGAGGATGCGGCTCGTTCCTTAGGGGTCGACTCGGATCGAGTACAGCGGACAGTGTTTCTTGTTTCAGCTGTGCTGACGGGGGCCGTTGTGTCGGTCAGCGGCATGATCGGATTCGTCGGTATGGTCGTTCCGCATCTCGTACGCATACTGTGTGGGGCGGATCATCGGCTGCTGTTACCGGCTTCCGCGCTTGGCGGAGGCATCTTATTGATGGTGGCCGATACCGCCGCGCGCACGGTGGTGGCACCGGCAGAGATTCCTGTCGGTGTGATTACCGCGTTAATCGGTGGACCGTTCTTTATCTATCTCCTGATGACTCGAAAGTATCGGTTTTTTGCATGAACCAACCGGCATCGGTCAGTGCTGTTGTTTCTCCACTTCCGGCCTTCGAGGTTCGTCAGCTGTCGTTCCGGTACGACTCCGTGCGGGGCCGTTCGTCCAGTGACCGCTCGGCCTGCGTCATCAATGGAATGGAGTTCACTGTCCGGCAGGGCGAGATCGTCGGTGTGATTGGACCCAACGGGTCTGGAAAGAGTTCGCTGCTGAAGCTGTTGGCGAGATTGGTTCGACCGCAAGAAGGGACCATACGGCTGTTTGGGGATGAGCTCGGATCGTTGACGCGCGAATCGATCTCCAGGCAGGTAGCCTATATGCCACAAGATCTTTCGTTCGATTTTCCATTTTCCGTTTTAGATATGGTGTTGATGGGGCGCTTTCCTTATCGCCGCAGTGGGCTGTGGAGCTTCGTGGGGTGGGAGCGGCAAGAAGATTTTGCTGTTGCAGAAGAGGCTATGGCCCAAACGGATGTGATGCATTTAGCCAACCGGATGATCGCGACGCTTTCAGCAGGGGAGCGGCAACGAGTGTTGCTCGCGCGCGCCTTAGCACAGGCGCCTCGCGTACTCATGCTCGATGAGCCGACCGCGCATCTCGATCTCAATCATCAGCTCGATGTCTGCCGGATTCTCCAGCGTATCCATGCGCAACTGCAGATGACGGTGCTGCTCGTCTCACACGACATCAATCTAGCCAGCCAATACTGCGATCGTATTCTGATCATGAAACAGGGGGCGGTCGTCTGTATCGGTCCTCCACAGGAGGTGATTCACCCGCGGGTTTTGACCGAGGTCTACGGCTGTCAGGTCCTGGTCGATGCGCATCTAGATACAGGGTTGCCGCGAGTCTCTTTGCCCAGCCAGGAAAGTCGTCGTGCTGGCGCAGTGTCTGCGAAGTCGTGAGTCGTATTATTGCGGGTGAAGTTTCGTACCCAAACCGCCCGTTAGTTCATGGGGGTACTGTTTAACCAGGGAGAAAGGTTGTTCGAGTCAATTCACCGTGGGAGACGGGGAAGATGGTGTAAATCCATCACGGTACCGCCACTGTAAGCGGGGAGCGTTCTTCCAGATAAGCCACTGGTTTGGTGCGTGAAGCGTCGTGCGTGAAGCGTGAAGCGAAGGCCTTGAAGGTTTTTGCGAGATACGCTTCACGAGGTACGTGATACGCCCAGCTGGGAAGGCGGAAGAAGGCGATGAGCCGCAAGTCAGGAGACCCATCCAACGGGCATTTCGACTGGACCCTTCGAGTCTAAGGGAGGTCTCAGTGCGCATATATCTTACGGGTTTCTCTGTTTGTGTTGTCCTGTCATCCTGCCTCGTTGCTTCCACCACCCGTGCCCAGTCAGAGGATGTGATCGAAACGAGAGAAGTCGTCGTCTCCAGTACACGCTTGCCCGATACTCCGGTCGACGCCAGAACGCTTCCGGCAAAAGTGACCGTCATCACGGCCGACGAGATCAGAAAATCTGGCGCTAAGACCGTCCAGGAAGCGATTCAGCGAGCAACCGGCATCGTGATGTACGATGCTGTCGGTAATGCCTTTCAGCAAACGATCGATCTCCGTGGGTTCAATGGGCAACCGGTTCCGAATACGACAGTCTTTGTGGATGGACAGCGGATGAATGAGCCGGACTTCAACACTGTGAACTTCGACCTTATCCCGTATGAAACGATCGACCGCATTGAGATCATTCCGGGAGCGGCCGCGATCTATGGGAAAAATGCGATGGGTGGGGTTATCAATATCATTACCAAGCGAGGTACAGACAAACATCAGGCGACAGGCGAGACCCTGTTCGGCAGCTTCCACCGGGAACGCTACACCCTCAATGCGAGCGGGCCGATAGGCAAATTCGATTACTACAGCAACTTCAGCCGAGAAACAGAATCGGGTTTTCGAGACGAATCTGCCGCTCGCATTTCACGGTTTTTCGGCAAGCTCGGCTATCGCCCGACTGAGCATACGGACATCACCGTATCCTATACCTATGTCAAAGATCGGCTGCAGCAGGCCGGCACGCTTCCTCTCAGCCAAGCCGCGATCGACCCTAAGCGCAATTTCACGCCTGGCGACTTTTACGACTCCGAGACAAACGTTGTGCGATTGAACGCCCGGCATGAATTTCCTCTCGGGTTTTCCGTGAACGCCAATGGATTCTACCGCCGCCTGGCACAGGAGCAGTTTACTGTGTTTCAGAGTGGGAGGGGCACCAACAATGTTATGACCGAATCGCGCGGTGGGGTCTTCCAGTTGAACCATAATGGGCAAGTCCTCGGTTATTCCAATGCCCTTGTCTTGGGAAGCGAATACACCAGGAACGATTTTGGAAATCGAAGTCTCGCCCTCTTTTCCTTCGGGCCCTCTTCTTCTCTACGATCGACGGACGAGACAATTCTCGGGCTGTATGCGCAAGACACATTGAATCTGACCTCGCAACTGATCGTGACCTCGGGGGTTCGATACGACCGTAATGACATTGATTTTGGAGACAACCTCGACATCGTCAATAACGGCTCAAAAGTCTTTCACCGAACAACCCCTCGTGCAGGATTAACTTATCTAGTTGCACCGGGTGCGAGCCTGTACTTCAGTTATGGGCAGGGATTTCGCGTCCCGACCTATAACGAGCTGTTTGGATCCGGTCTCGGCCCATTTGGCCAGGGTAATCCAAACCTCAGGCCTATGAGATCGCACAATTACGAGGTGGGTGCGAAGGTGCAAGTTCAATCCTGGGGCGAGGCAAGCCTCGCACTATTTCGGGCTGATGTACGGGATGAAATTTATCTTGTCTGTGGGGATCCCAGCACGTGCAACTTTGGGTCTCCGGCGAACCAGAACATTCCTGAGTCGAGGCGTCAGGGCATTGAGACAACCTTCAAGGCAAAATTCAACCAGTCTTTTGATGGAATGGTGAACTACACCTATACCCAGGCGACATTTCAGGGGGATCTGGTCCTGAACCCGTATTTTGTGGGATTCAATCCATTTCTGGAGAATGTCAAGCGAGGCGACAGCATCCCCCTCGTTCCGAAGAATCGACTCAGTGTGACGGGGAATTATCATCCTGCATCCGGCTGGACTGTCTCATTAACGGGTCTCTACGTCGGTACACAGTTTCACCAGGGAGATGAAGAAAATGCGCAGCCACGAATTCCTGGCTACTTCACACTAAACAGCCGTATTGCTTACGAGCAACCCGTCCCAGGCGGGCATCTGAGCGGCTTTTTGATGCTTAATAATATACTGGATCAACGCTACTATACGTCCGGCATCATGGCGCCAAATACGTTGACGGGTGGGGGCGCAGTTGAGCGTTTCGTGATGCCGGCCCCTGGAATCGCAGTTTACGGTGGCGTGAGTTATCGATTTGAGGGTTTGTAATTCTGAGCGCACATGTATTCGGGGGATGTCATGGGACAGCCAATGGCAGTAGCGATTCTTGGAACCGGCTCCGATGTCGGGAAGAGCCTCATTGTTGCCGGGCTCTGCCGGCTCTTGTTCCGAAAAGGTGTACGAGTCGCGCCGTTTAAGGCGCAGAATATGGCGCTGAATTCCTTCGTGACGCTTGATGGGGATGAGATCGGCCGAGCGCAGGCGCTGCAAGCTCAGGCCTGCGGGATCGAGCCGACGGTGGACATGAACCCGATTCTGCTGAAGCCAGAATCGGACTCGCGATCTCAGGTGGTCGTAAAGGGAAAAGTCTACGAGGTGTTGGATGCGCTCGCATACTTTGAGCGGAAAGAGACACTCTTCAACATTGTTCGAGAGTGTTATGCACGACTGGCCACCGAGTATGAGTGTGTCGTGATCGAAGGGGCTGGGAGCGCTGCGGAAATCAATCTTCGCGATCGAGATATTGTGAATTGGCCGGTTGTCGAGTTGGCCGATGCGGCAGTCCTGTTGGTAGCGGATATCGATCGGGGCGGGGTGTTCGCACAGATCATCGGGACGCTCGATTTGTTGGCGCCTCATGAAAGACAGCGAGTGATCGGTGTGATCGTGAATAAGTTCCGTGGAGATCGCCGCCTGTTTGAGGATGGTGTTCGCATACTTGAGGCCCGTACAGGCTTGCCAGTCTTGGGAGTCGTTCCCTATCTGCGCGACCTTCGGTTAGATCAAGAGGATAGCCTGGATCTTGCTCATTCACGATCGGTTCAGTTTAAGCCTAATCTCATAAACGTGGCCGTGGTCCTGCTTCCTCGTATGAGCAACTTCACGGACTTCAATGTGCTGGCAGCTGAGAAGGATGTGGCGCTTAGGTTTGCCGCTTCCCCGGATGATCTCAGAGGAGCCGACGTGGTGATTCTTCCTGGGAGCAAGAACACACTCGAAGGCCTCGGCTATCTTGTGACCTCAGGATTCCCGGCTGCCGTAGATTCGCATGTGCAACTGGAGGGGGAGCTGGTTGGGATCTGCGGGGGGTACCAGATGCTTGGGCAAGAGATCTCCGATCCCAAGGGATTGGAGGGGGGAGGGATGTCAAAAGGATTATGCTTTCTCGATGTGACGACGGAGCTTGATGCGCCAAAGATCTGCCGACAAGTTCAGGCCACGTCACTGCTTCATGACGTGGAACAGCACACGCCAGTCCGTGGTTATGAAATCCGCATGGGACGAACCAGTCGTGGGGCCGCCCGCCCATGTTTTCACATCGAAACATCTGAAGTCTGGGAAGGCAATGCGAGCAGTGATGAAGGCGCTGCAAGTGAGAATGGTCGTGTCTGGGGCACGAGCATTCATGGTCTGTTCGATCAGGCGGAGTTTCGAAGATGCTGGTTGAATCGTGCACGTGACCGGAAGGGACTCTCACCCATTTCGCCTCTTGAGTCTGAACTAGTCACAGCACAACTACAGGATGAACGGGATCGATGGGCTGACCATTTAGAGAAGTATGTAAAGATGGATTCGATCTATTCGGTATTGAAGGTCGATAAGGAAGGGAGCCGCTGATGCGCATCACGAAAGTCTATACCAAAACTGGTGACAAGGGGAAAACACGGTTAGCTGGTGGCCAGCAGGTTTGGAAGGATAGTGTGCGGGTGGAGGCTTATGGGGATGTGGACGAACTGAACTCGACGATCGGGGTCATCAGAGCGTTTAATGCGGAGTTGGCCGTGATTCATCCGTCTGCCGATCGATTGGAAGAGGAACTGCGCTGGGTGCAGAATAAACTGTTTGATGTTGGTGGATTGCTGGCTACAGCGCCCGGGCAGACGTTCAAGAATATGCCGACGGTTACAGCACGGGATGTGACCAGACTGGAAAAACTCATCGATAGTTGTCAGAAAGACTTGACGCCGCTGAAGGAGTTTATACTCCCAGGGGGCGGGAAGATTTCCAGCTTGTTGCACCTGGCCAGAACGGTCTGTCGACGGGCTGAACGAATGTGTGTGCGGTTGGGGAGGGAGGAGCCTTTGGATCCGGCGCTCGTGCGGTTCCTGAATCGCCTCAGCGATACATTGTTTGTCTTGGCCCGTTGGATGGCCAAGCAGCAAAATGATCCGGAGATTTTTTGGGAACGGGACCCGACCGGCATGTAAGCCATAACGGTCGAGCCCCTTGCTTCGCCGCACCGAAGGCGTGGTTTCTAGGCAGCCTTCATTTTATTGCTACCTTGTAGAGTTTTTTGTAGTCGATTGATCGCTCCCGCCAGCTGGCCGATTTCATCCTGCCGATCGATGTCGGCGAATGTGCTCAAATCTCCCTTGCTGATACGATCCGTCACCTCTTTGAGTTCGGCGATCGGCCTGCTGATACTGCGTCCAATCGATATAATAAACAGCACCGCGATAACAATACTGATACTGACGATGCCCAGCGAAACTGTCCGGCGTTGATTGAAGTTGCCTACGCGGGTTGCCAGCAGGTCGTCAAGGACGCCTATTGTGACGTCATACATCGCATAATTGGACTCAAGAGTTTTCAATCCGTTCGCACTCATGGACTTCAGATCGATTTTTGCGAAGTCATTTGGTCCCGCGTCCAAGACCTGGCGGCGGATCATATCGTCAAACGACTTCACCGCCTCGATGTGTGTACGGAGGGGAAGGGAGAGCTTGCTGCGCAAAGAAGGATTCTGATTAATGGATGTCTGGAGTCCGGTACTTACCCTCTCCATTGTCGGCTCGATCCTCGCCAAGAGAAAGGATATTAGCTGTTTCTTAGATTCCATGTTCTCATGTGTCAGAATCAGGTCGGCGACGTGCGCGTTTGTCTGCGCGATCAATTGCCCAAGGACGGGCAAATTGATGACGACGTTGTCCATCGCGTAGTAACTATCGAGATCCGGGTCCAAGATAAGCTGAGAGGTATCTCCAGCCTGGATGATGAGCGGGAGGATTGACTTACCGACGATATCGTCATACGCCGAGTTGATATTTTCAGGTTTGGCATTGCTGGAACTGCGAAGAATTAAGGATTTTGTCGTGGACCATTTCTCCACCAGCCCGGCAAGGCCGTGGTTCGTCTTCAATTCTTTTCCGTAACGACCATCCACCTCCTGGGCCGATCGAATATCCTCCTCGATCTGTTTCTCCAGGGCAGAGGCTTCAATCGCTCCGTTGAGAAACGCGACCTGATGTT
This sequence comes from Nitrospirota bacterium, assembly GCA_016200355.1. GTDB lineage: Bacteria > Nitrospirota > Nitrospiria > Nitrospirales > Nitrospiraceae > Palsa-1315. The sequence goes on along the minus strand of JACQEY010000073.1, from coordinate 6,113 downwards.
TCTGAATGTCATGGAGCAGGTGTCGAACCGGATTGATGTATTCGACACCCCTGCGTTCGTTCTCGCCGAAGTCGATTGCGATGTTTTGCTCCTTGATGAGCAAGAACAGCAGCACGGCGAGCGGTAGGCTGAACACAATTCCGAGCAATATGAGTTTGCCTCCGACTTTCAGATTCCGAAACATAGCGAGACCTCCTGAATGAATATTGACTCCTGAAACGTTTTCTTAAGCGATCATTATGCCGGCATCACTGAGGCAGCCCTTCGTTTCTCCAATGGTCAGCGGATGTGCTCAAGATCCTTATAGTGGTCAATACATACACGCCCATTCAGGTTTAGCAGAGGTTTGGGTTTTGTCAAGGTGCTGGGTGAATTGGCAGAACAAGAAATCCCCAGTCACCGCGCAGGAAATGTGAATCGACTCGCGCTCATGATCGTGTGTCAGACGGATTCGCGTTTGAACGATCAAGCTGTTGGAACGGAAGAAGTCAAAATTTTGGCTGCAATGCACAACTGTGCACAAACGTGAAGATGTTGGCCAGGTTCATGACCATCGATAGCGTTTACGTGAGATGGTGTTGATTTAGCAGCATTCGTGTACATGAATCGACTGAATTGAAAATTGGTCTTTCTTTTAGACTCTTATGTCGGCACGCATATTGCTGGAATCCGGCGGGGACATGTGGGTCGTGGTGGAGGATCACTCTTTCGTTAAGACGCAACAAGGCCAATGACGGCATGATCTTCGGGAGATGTCGAAATTGTTGATTCGCTTGCTAATGGCGAATGACCGGCTACACTCAAGTTCCAATCACAATATGTATTTCAATCCGAAGAAAAACAAGTAACGGTAGCATGCTGACCCGACGCAAGGAGGAATGACATATGCGCAGGCAGGTTTTCATGATAGTGGCGGCGGGGATGACGATAATCTCGTTGGTGTGGAGTACACCCGCAAGAGCCACGAACGAGGCCGCTGAAGTAGCGGAACACTTGATTGAATTGGTAAAGATTGGCCGCGAGGTAGTATCGGAGCATCAAGCCACCATTAATGACGCGACAAAAGCTGAGAAGGGCTTTACGTCAGATTTCGTGGCCGATCAAGTCCTGGAGCGGTTCAAGAAAAAGACCAAGATCGATCTCCGCATTCCCAATGTAGTGCCTCAAGCCAACTTCTATCTCGCTTTGGTAGAGGCGGAGAGAGAAGTGATCGACGAGGCGCAGCCGGTTATCAATAGACCAGGAGTCGGGTTTAAGGGCTTTCTTCATGCCGTGTTCGCCCGCCGCGTTGGAGAACATTTCTATAAGAAGACTGGTGTTCGTATGAAGCTGACCGGTATCGATTATCGGACCACCAACAGCAAGCCGGACGAGTTCGAGCAGGAAGTACTTCGGATGTTCAGCGATCCACGCCACCCGAAGGACCAAGTTTATGCTCGCAGCACGGTAGTCGATGGAAGACCGGTGTTGCGTATGATGGACCCCGAATATACAACCACCGCCTGTCTCAGCTGCCACGGTGCTCCTAAGGGTGAGCGAGACATCACGGGGATGAAGAAGGAAGGATGGAAGGAAGGCAGTTTGGCCGGAGCGATCAGTTTGATTCTTCCACTGAAGTAAGAAGAAGAGGCAGTTTCAATGACCACTTTCACGCATGAGCATACATCGAACAATAAGGAGATACCAAATGAGCAAGATCGTTGTCGTGGATGATTCCTATGCAGAGCTTCAGCTGATCGAAGGCTGTTTGAAAGGGGCGAACCATACAGTAGTGTCCTTTCCGAGTAGCGACAAGCTGGAAGATAAGGTGGCCATCGAGAAGCCGGATTTGATCGTGTTGGACGTGGTCATGCCTGGCCGTAATGGCTTTCAAGCCTGCCGCGACCTCAAGAACGATGATCGCTGCAAGAACATTCCGATCATTCTCTGCACATCCAAGGGCAACGAGAGCGATAAGTTTTGGGGGCAGCAGCAAGGGGCGAATGGCTATATTGTCAAGCCATTTAAGGCTGAAGACCTGTTGACCGCCGTCAAGAAGGTAATGGGCTGAGGTTGATGGACTCCGCATCGCGTTCAACGGCTGGAGACCGTGTCCTGACTGCACAAGGGGTTTCTTCGTCCGAATCCAGTCAGCCACGGGCAGCCGGCTCCTCGACCATGCGTGCCGCCGTTATCTCTATGGGGGGAGATCTTTTCACGATCGACCTGAAAAGCGTGCGAGAAGTGTTTGTCGTTGAATCCATTACTCCGGTACCCGGGATGCCCTCTGGCTTGGTGGGAGTTACAAATCTCCGCGGCACTGTGATCCCGTTGCTCGACCTCAGACCGATGTTCGGGCTGGATGCTGTGGCCACCTTGCGATATGCCATCGTGGTGCAACACTTAAATTGGCAGGTCGGCCTCCTGGTCGATGCGGTTCCGGAAATTCGTACCATTGCCAAAGATCAATTTCTACCGGCTCCAGCCGGCACAGGGGAAGGGGCGTTTCCCCTCGTGTCGACCGTCGTCAAGTTGGAGGACAGACTTCGAGGCGTATTAGAAACGTCGGTGGTGCTCTCACATTTCGAAGGGAAGAGCTGAGAAGAAGACAACTAGCATGGATCGCATGCAATTTACGGCACGATCAGAGAGAAGGAGGACGAGATGGTTAAGGTAGATCGCAGCAGCGCATTATACAATCTCAAGACGCGGACAAAGCTGCTTGCGAGCTTCGGTCTCGTCAGTTTCGTCATATTTGTGATGGCGACCCTCGGTGTGATGACACTCCAGAAGTTGAGCGTCGCGTCGGACGCGGTGTACGTCGACTATACGGTTCCATTGGCCGACTTCGCTGAAATGGGTTCAGCATTAACGTCGTACCATCAGATCTTGACCAACATGACGAACATCACGAAGCACGCGGATTTCGTGTCCGAGTTCAAGCGGTTAGCGCCGTATCGCGAGAAGGTGAACAAAGTGATCACCGACTATTCCGCGACCGTACTCCGAGTGTCTCGATCGGGGCGTGACGAGACGAAGGACTTGGCGCTGTTGACACCGGCTATCGAGCAATACTTCAAGGAGTCCGAAGGGGCTCTGAGCGCGCTGGCCGATAGTTTTGGGAAGAACTTGACGCCGGCACAAGCTGAGAACATGCGAGAACTCGGGATCTTGGCCTTGAGGGTGAATTTGCAACGGCCGTTCGATGAGGTCATCGCACGCCAGCATGAACAGATATTGGACCTGCACGAAGTGGCGAAGGATCTCAACGAAGATGCCCAGGCCCTGGCTTACAACGGTACGATCATCGTGACTATCGGCGGATTTATCGCGGTGGCCTTGGGACTCGGTATCGGATATTGGATTGCCCAATTCTTCTCGAAGAACCTGAGCCATATCGCGCAGGTCGCACAGCTGGCCGCTTCCGGCAACTACCAATCCCGCGCCAAAGTGACGACAAAGGAGGAGATTGGTCAGATGGCTACTGGGTTCAACAGCATGTTGGACTACATTACGACGGCTCTTGCGAAGGCGGAAGGTGAACGCGACGATTTGCAAAAACGGTTGATGGTCTTCCTCGTCTTGGTGTCGGACGTCGGTAAGGGAGACTTGACGAAGCGCGGCGAGGTGACAGCTGACATGTTCGGGAACTTGGCCGACGCGTTCAACCTTATGATTCAGCGGTTCTCGCAGTTGATGAAACAAGTCCGTGAGTCAGCCGAACGCGTAAACAAGTCGGCAGGGACTCTCCGAGACGGCGCAGGACAGATGGCCGGTACCGCAAAACAACAGGCAGATGAATCCACGAAGACGTTAAACGCGGTTGAGCAGTTGGCCTCTTCTATGCGCCAGGTCTCGGCAACCGCCGGCGCCTCGTCTGAGTCTGCGAAGCAAGTGTTGCAAGCGACGGAACGAGGCCGAGTGGCCGTGCAAGAAACCGTGCAGGACATGCAGAGCATTCGCTCGTCCGTGCAACGCATGTCGAAACAGGTCAAAGCTCTGGGTGATCGGTCGCTAGAAATTTCGCAGATCGTGTCGACGATTCGTGATATTGCCAGTCAGACCAACCTGCTTGCGTTGAACGCGGCCATCGAGGCGGCCGGCGCAGGGGAAGCTGGGGCTCGATTTGCCGTCGTGGCCGATCAGGTCAGAAAGCTGGCCGAAAGCTCTACGGGCGCCACCCGCGAGATTGCGGATCTCGTGAAAGTGATTCAGACGGAAACGCAAGACGCAGTTGTGGCCATGGAACAGGAAACTCAGGCGGTGGAAGCCGGATCTGCTTCCGCGCTGCGTACGGGCGAAGTGTTCAAGGAAATTTCAGGGATTGCCCAGCGCTCGTCGGAGCTGGCACAGACTATCGCCAGCGCCGCTGTGAGTCAGACTGCTTCAACGGACCAGGTGGGCCGCTCGATCAAGGAGTTCGCCGGCGGTACTCTGGAAACCCAAAAGGCGACTGACGCAGCGCGTGCGACCGTCGAAGACATGGCAAAACTCGCCGAAGGGCTGACGACTTCCGTCGCCCAGTTCAAATTGGCCTAGGTCATCTTTCCGGAGCATTTTCGGGTGCTCTAGGTGAGAAAGGACAGGGATGGGTTCCGAATTTGACCGGCAGGGCCTCGTTGATATCTTCGTCACTGAAGCGTCGGAGGCGTTGGACGTCCTGACGAAGGCATTCCATCCGTCAGATGGGACAATGCCAGCTTCATCACAACTGCAAGCGCAGTACGTGTGGGCGCATAAGATCCGGGGGGCGTCGGCGCTCTACGGCTATCAGGGGCTAGCCTTGATGGGATCGTTGCTTGAATCGACTCTGGAAGAGGCGCCGTCTATAGAGGCTTCTCTCTGGCCGAAGGCTTTGGAGGTCATGCGTGGAGTGGTGGTTTCGCTCAAGGCTCAATTGAAAGTTGTTGCGGATGGAGGCACTGAAGATCTGGAGGTCAGTGCACAATGGAAAGGCGAAGTGGCCGGATTATTTCCGTCTCTGCCTGCTGCGGCCCCGTCGGAACCGGCATTGCTTGCGCCGGACTATCTCACACCGACTCTCGATGCAGGGGGTCTGTCGTATTTCATTTCTGAAGCTGATGAGTATCTGCAAATCATGGAGTCGCTTCTACATTGTCTATGTGAGGATTCCAAGGACGAGGAGACTATCTATAGACTCTACGGTATGGCTCACACGCTCAAAGAGTCTGCGCACACGATCGGATTCACGGTGGTCTGCGATGTGGCCCGTCCGGTCGAAGATTGCATGATTGCGGTTCGAGGGGGAGAGATCTCCCTTTCGCCGGATGTGCTGGGGGTCATTGGCCGCGCCGTCGAGGTCATTCGGCTGCTGGTGCACCAAGACGGCGGCAAGGTTGCCCAGCTACAGCATGAAGTGCCGGATGTAACCCAAGCGCTTGCGCAGATCTGTAGTGGGAAGCAGCTGACGGTGTCGGCTCAGGCTGCGGCTGTTATATCTCCGGCGGTTCAGGTCGTGATGGCCGTCCGGCGGTTCAGGTCGTGATGGCCGTGAAGGATCGTTCTGGTGAATCATCTGGCTCCCGGTTGGAAGCGCCATCTGCCTTGATCGCCTTGACGGACGAGTATCTGTTGCCGCTTCTGGATGCTGAAGTGCTGTCCTATTTTGCGCCGGAGGCACAAGAATATTTAGAGTCTCTAGAAGCTCAGCTGCTTCGGCTTGAGGGGGAAGAGCACAATCCGGAAGTGATCGACCGACTCTTCCGGACGGCTCATACACTCAAGGGATCTGCCTATACCGTGGGCTTTCAGTCGATCGGCGATCTGACGCACTATATTGAAGATTTCATGGGGGCGGTACGTGAGGGCCGCATCAAGATTCTGCCAGGGCATACGGACGTGCTGTTGCGGTCGGTCGATGTGGTGCGTCTGTTAATGCGGCGAGATCCCACGTCCCTTGAGGTGCTGCGCCAGCGGTTTGCTGCCGCGATGCAAGAACTCAAACAGCTAGATCAGCCGACGACTCGGCTCGTTCCGGCGGTTCAGGTCGTGATGGCCGTGAAGGATCGTTCTGGTGAATCATCTGGCTCCCGGTTGGAAGCGCCATCTGCCTTGATCGCCTTGACGGACGAGTATCTGTTGCCGCTTCTGGATGCTGAAGTGCTGTCCTATTT
>JACQEY010000072.1 GCA_016200355.1 Nitrospirota bacterium | reverse complement strand
CAAGCGTCGTGGGCAGGACGCGCTGTGAGACGATCTTCGCAGGACCCGCGCCGATATAGCCCGCATCCCAGGTTGGCCCCAAATCGGCAGCATCACCGCGCGTAAAGGTGTCGGTGCCAGGAGCTTCGTTGAACGTTGTGGTCGGCGTGGTCACATAGACGGTGGAGGAATAGAGACTTTGGTTCCCAGCATTGTCGAAACTGTTGATCGCATAGCCATACACCGTTGCAGCCGCGACCCCGCCATCAGCGAAGGACGTTGCGCTTGAACTGGCAGTGGTCAGTAACGCAGTGGGTGTGCAGGAGGCGCCTGTGCAGCGCCGAATATTATAGCCCCCAAGCCCGCTCCCGCCGACATTATCGGTCGAGGCGGGCCAACTTAGGGTGATCTGCGTCCCACTGATGGGGCTCGCCGTGAGCGTGGTCGGTATCGTCGGCGGCGTGGTGTCGGCCGTGGCAAAACTGTTCGCGCTAAAATTATCTAATTGCACTTGGCCGACGGTACCCCCTGAGGCGATAAAGATAGTTAGGCCTGGGCGGCCACTGGCGTAGGTCGCATCCGTCGTACTCACTCGGAGGACATTGTTCACAAAGAAACGGAGCGTGGTACCCTGTGCCTCGAGTCGCAAGATGTCCCCAACGCCGGCCCTATAGGAGACCGACTTCAATACCTTAAACACACCGGCGGTCCATTTGCCGATGATGGCCACATTGCCGGAGTCCACCATCCCTGCATAGCCGGTGAGGGTGGCCAGGTTGGTACTGAGCCGGACGCTGACGTGGGCATTGTGATAGACCGTGCCGTTCCACCCGGTTAGTGTAGCCTGACTCCATTGATCGTTGGGGAGCGGCACGGCGTTATAGGACTCGATATTATCGCCATTGGTGGTCGCGCGCACACTGTTGCCTACGATCTGCAGCGCGTTGAACCCTGTGTAGGGATCCCAGGCAGAGCCCAGGTCGGGACTGTCGGCGCGGTCGAAATTATCTACTGCGCCGGGAGTCGTTGCCGTGGGGGTGGTGGCCATGTTGATGGGTGAATAAGGGCTGAGATTGCCCACGGCATCCTCGGCGCGGACCCGGTAACTGTAACTGGTGCCGGGGATGAGACCCGTGTCTGCGTAGCTGGTGCCCTTGGTGATGGCGACGAGTGCAAAGGTGGTGCAGCCGACACCTTGGCAACGTTCCACCTGGTAGTCGGTCACGCCCAGGTTGTCGGTGGCCGCAGGCCAACTCAGAGTTAGCTGCGTTCCGCTGACGGAGCTTACCGCGAGCGTGGTCGGCATCGTCGGCGGCGTGGTGTCGGGGGTGAGGCTGTAGATGGCCGTATAGGTCGCAGCAGCGTTTCCGATAATATTATGCGATTGGTTGCCTCCATCGGACCAGGAGGTAAAGTACTGAGTAATACCTCCCAAAAGCTGGGGCGTGACGGCACTCACAGAATTCACGGATCCCAGGATGACGGTACTCGTAAAGGGGGTGAGCGAGCTGCTACTCCCGACAACCAGCTGCAAGCCCGAGGGATTTGACGCAAAGTTCAGTGCGACCGTTTGTGGATTCAGGAAGACACTCGTGGTGCCTGTCAGGCCTCGAGCATCCGTTGCCGTCAGTTTGATCTCGAGGTACGAATAGTAGCTATGGTCGGGCGCCGTAAAGGATGCTGTCGTGACGCCGGGGATACTCGTCACGGGGTGCGTGTGACAGTTCGAGGGACAATGATGCAGGATAATGTCCCACAAAAACGCAGAGGCTGGGAGGGTGACTCCGCTCGCATCGGTGGCGTGTCCGGAGAAGGTAATCGTTTGGCCGACCTGCCATAGGAGGCTCGCGACTGGAGCATCAATCACCGCCGTGGGGGCCCCTGCCTGGATCAAGACGCTGGCGATGTTCGAGGCCCCATGATTGTCCGTCACTTTGAGTCGCACGGTGTAGGGATTCACCTGCGTGTAGGTGAAGGAGGTCTGGGCGGTAGTGGCATCACCGAAGATGCCGTCGCCGTTCAGATCCCAGGAATAGGTCAGGGTATCGCCGGCATTCGGATCGCTGGAGCCACTCCCGTCAAAGGTGACAGTCAGAGGGGCTGGCCCGGACAACGGCGTGGCCTGAATGACGGCATTCGGGGCCTGATTGCCGCTCGTGAACTGGATGCGTCGGATGGTCCCTCCATCGAAATCCACATAGAACAAGTCGCCTCCTGGCCCAATGTGCAGATCGACGGGATTCGCGGCGCCGGCCATAAACGTGGCCCTAGTCGCCGGATCGGGCAGGCCGTTCGCGCCGGCGAACATGCTCCAAATACAGTTCCGGGAATGGTCGGCGAAGAACAGCGCGCCCTGATACGAGGCGGGATAGGTACCCCCCTGGTTGAACGCCAGTCCCGTGATGGACGAACTGCCGGTGGGGCAGGTTTCTCCAGCCACTACTTGCTGGGTATGGTTATAGGCAAAGTAGGGAGAGATGGCACTCCCGCTCGTGTACAGGCTGTTACAAATGTTGAGACCCAGCGCTTGGTAGCCCGGCTGCTGGGCGGCGCCTTCGTAACAGGGCCAGCCGAAGTTACTCACGGTAGACGCGAGGGGATTAGGAATTCGGTCAATCTCCTCCCAGTCGTTCCACCCGACGTCGCCGACCCAGAGTTCAGTGGTACCGGGTCTGAACGTAAACCGAAAGGGATTGCGGAATCCGTAACCCACGATGCGGCGGGCGTTAGGGTCTGGACTGGAGAAGAGCGGGTTATCGGCAAGGCCTGCGCCCGTGAAGGGATCCACTCGGATGAGGGTGCCGCTTAAGACCGCCGGCCCGCTCACCCGGCGCAGACTTTGGGCTCGGGTCGCGCCACCTTCCGCCGTGGGCGGGCTCTCCACGCCACCGATCCCTGCCGGCGGATCCCCTAACGGATTCAGCGGCGTCCCCGCCTGGCCGTAATCGGCAAAGGTAAAGCTGGCCCCCTCCCCGGCGCTTGCATAGAGGGCCCCGTCGAAGCCAAACATCACGGTATCCATCGAGTGACTGGGAAACTGTTGGCCCCATCCCTCGATCAAGACCGATTCGGTTCCGGTCGAGACACTGCTGCCGACGGAGGCCTCCAGCCGGGACAAGCGGCCACTCACGACACACCCGCTGGTGGTCGCGCCTGGCGGGGTGGGACACCCATCTGACGTGGCGCCCGCCGTGCCCCACCGCGGCACTTGGGGGTTCGTGGGGTCTTTGTCATAGGTGTAGAGGACGTAGACCGAGGGCACCGTGGGAAAGTTGGGGTGCAGTTCGAGTCCCGTCAGTCCCCGGTCCCAAAAATTATGCACATTGGTCCGCAAGTCATGAAACACGGTGGGTGTGGTGGCGGAGAGATCCGCGAAGACCTTGATGAGCCCACTTTTTTCTGTGACAAAGACCCGGCCGTCCGGTGAAAAGCGAATAGCGGTAGGTTGGGTCAGCCCTGAGAACACGGTGGACTCCGTGAACCCGGCCGGTAAGGTCGCGCCTTCCACTATGCCCAGCGTTGGACTGAGGAGACAAGCTAATGCTGTACAGGCTCCAACCAACACGAGAACAAGGTTCTTATACATTCTCACTCCTCTATAGCACGTGACGGCATAAGCGCATCATCCGCGAGGCGGTGATTATCTCGAAACAAGAGAGTGAAAAGTTGCTAAAACTGACAACGGTCGTCTTCTAATTTATTTCGAGCTCAGTAAGGCGGTCAGGCCTCTGGGTTGCAGAAGCGCATCGCTGAACAACTGTCCTCTCAGGGTTGACACAGCGGAACTAAAGCTTACTCTTCCAAGACCCCCCCCTACTCAGTTCACGTTGCGAATCGCACACAAGCGCATTCTGCACAAATGATTGCGCGGTGGCAACCCTACCAAGGAGGGGCTGAGGGCAGCATAGTATTGTATTGTTAGGGGTTGTCGGTATTCAATGATTCGCGACGGTAAGATCGGACCGGTTTTTCCATGACGATCACCCTATTGCAGAAGCGAATTAGTAGTACTCAACCTTTCGATGAGCCAATCAAGCTTGACCATGCCTGCTTAGAAGTGAATGCCAGGTAACGAATAGATAAGACCTTCTTTTATGGGTGACGGACTTGAGGAGAGATATGGATTCTCCATTTGCGCATGGGCTTAATGGCTGGATAGAATACAGCCGTGGGCCATCCGCTAGCTGCTGTCTGAAGGGTGACTTGGTTCGTCCACATGCACAAGTGGTTACATGCGTGTGGTGGCACTCAGCATAATCCGAGCCTGCGGATGCATCCTGGGGATCTCAATGGTCGGAACCGCACGATCAGGCCTCTGGGATCGCTATTCCCATTGAGATTCAGTACTCTTACTTGGCGGGGGTATAAACATCAGTACTCACTCCAGCACATCTCTGTTGCGAAGTGGTTTCGCAGGAATCGCTACAATCACCGCACTCTTCTTAGGAGTGTTCTTCACTCTCCAAGGGGCCTCAGGCACCGATGGAGCAAGTCTACCAGCACAATTTCGTGGAGAATATGAGAACCTGAAAGCACGCTTTACCAATGCGATGGAGAAAGTTGAGGGGCCACGAATCGGGCGAAGCGTTGTGGACGCTCAAGAACTTTCGGAAATAGTGAGAGTAGCGAAGAGTCTTTCGGTTGAGGTCAAAATGTTTGTGAGCGCCAGGGATGATGAGTTTCATCAGTCAGGGTCTGCTCATTTATTTCATGATGGTGACACGAGGATGTCAGAGCGATCGGCACTCCTAGGGATCCACTATGCTTGCCAAGCTATTGAAAGGACACTGTTGGTGGAATTGGAATATCAAGAGAGTCCCCACCTTAAGCCCGACTTTGTTCAGCGCATACAAGAGAAATACAAAGAAGAGTGGAAATTGGCCGACCAGGTCATTACGAAGTCGGGATTTGGTAATTAGGCATGCCTCCGACCAGCCAATTGATCTCCGCTAAGAATCCTTCTCTCATAGCGGACGTGAGTTTATTCACGCTCCACAGAGGCGGCTCCGCTTCATTGGACAGAATGTTTCGCTTCTTAAGTGGTGCCTCGCCGTATTCTGCCTACGCGGCGGTGTGCCGTGCAGGCAGGTGGTCACAGTACACGCCCTCCGGCGTGCGTCCGTCAAGTGCGCGATGCGGCCTGACCTGGGTATAGAAGGTCACGTAGCGCGCCACCCCCTGGTGGGCGTCGTGGACGGTGTCGTAGGCATGGAGATAGACCGCTTCATATTTCAGGCTCCGCCACAGCCGTTCCACGAAGACATTGTCGCGCCAGCACCCGGCCCCGTCCATGCTGATCTGAATGCCCTGGTCTTTCAGGAGCCCCGTGAACTCCTGGCTGGTGCACTGACATCCTTGATCGGTGTTGAAGATCGCCGGACGGCCATACTGGGTGACTGCCTCCCGAACCGCCTCGATGCAGAAGTCCGTGGTCAGCGTATTGGAGAGCCGCCACGCCAGGACCCGGCGACTCGCCCAGTCCAGGACCACGCACAGATACACGAAGCCACGCTTCATCGGGATATAGGTGATATCGGCTGCCCACACGTGGTTCGGACGCGTGATTACCCGCTGACGCAGCAGATCGGGGTAGACCCGGTGGGCGGGATGCCGCTGGCGGTGCGAGGCGGACGATACACTGCGGTGATCCCCATACGCCTCATCAGGGTGGCCACATGCCGCCGACCTACCCGCTGGCCCTCGCGCCGGAGGATATCACGCAGCATCCGGGCTCCCGCAAACGGATACTGCAGATGCCGTTCGTCAATCCGGCGCATCACGGCGAGGGCCTCCGATGACACTGGCAGGGGCTGATAGTACGCGGTGGACCGGGCCAGCTTGAGCAACTGGCATTGTCGCGCGACGGGTAACGCATGCGTTCGATCGATCATCGCTTTGCGCTCAGCAAGCCCGCCTTGCTGAGCGCACCTTCTAAAAAATCATTCTCAAGCGCCAATTGCCCGATCTTGGCATGAAGCGTCTTGAGATCCGGCGTGTCCACCAACGGTTTCGCCCCGCCAAACACATCCGCGGCCCGGACCAGCAGCGGTTGCTTCCATTCGGTGATCTGGGTGGGATGCACACGGAATTGCTCAGCCAATTCCGCCAAGGTCTTGTCGCCTTTGATTGCCGCCAAGGCCACCTGTGCCTTAAAGGTCGCTCCGTGATGGCGTCGCGTTCTCTTCATCGCCTCGCTCCTTTGGTTCGCCACCACCCGGTGGCTTCGGTGAAGCCAGGCTACCACTTACCACACTGTCCGACTTTCCGGAGCCCCCTCTTTGTGCGCCTGCAATGGGCTTACATCAATGAGAGAGATATTCACGCAAAGTGGAGAGATCTTTCAGTAGTCAGGTACGGTACTATCTAACGCACTAATAGTGCGCCTCTGCATATTCTTTCTGGGATTTTTTTCAGGAGACGACCCTGGGGAGTCCCTCACTGCGCGTCCAACGAAATACAAATGCTCCTTCAAAACTTGCTAGTTGTCTCTCCCAGCGGGAGTGACCAGGCATGCCCTTGATTGCGCGCGTCCAACGAGGGCCTTCTGAGGCCGCGCGTTGCGCGTGCACAAGAGATTGACTAGGTTGCCCCCTTCTTTGTTTGTGCTAGGATGCCCGCATGTCGGCGTTAAAGCTGGTGCTTTGGGGATTCCTCGTCGCTCTCGGCTCAGTCGCGCTCGTCTTTGTCACTGGGCTTGTCAATCCACAGGAAAAGGTGAATGGTCTCTGGTTGGTCGTGGCGGCGTCCTGCTTGTTCAGACCCACACGAATCACTGCGTAAGGGTGCAGTCGGTTGTTGCGGCTTGGTGTCTGTCGCGTGCGGGTTTAGCGGAGCATGCGTTTGCGGGCGTGGACGAGTGCGGAGAGGACGAAAGCGGAGGTGACTTCAGGTCCGCCGATCAGGATGCGCGTTGGCGTTTTCATCTTATTCCATTCATAGGCTTTGAACGGCGCAGAGGTCAGGGGGGTCGGCGGAAAGGCCAATGGGCGGCGACCTTCACCGAAAGCGGCCTCGATGCACGCGAGTGCGGGCGTAAAGGCTGCCGGTTCAGCGTTCAGTTTGGCAAGAGCCAGGAGGCCCAGCGCGGCGTCGAAGACGTTGGTGTCGCGCGCAAGGAGCTCGTCGCGGACATACACGAGGACGTGGTGTCGGATGCGCTCAAAGTCGCGGTCCGGATCGAGGGCGGCGCGCGTCGCTGACGGCAGCGACGTGAACGCTTCGTAGCAGCGACCGAAGTAGGCGCAATAGAGTTCCGGCAGATAATAGATGTGGGAGCGAGGATCGGCGAAGGTGCCGGTGTCGACCAGGCGGCTCTGAAACCGAATAATCTCTCGCAACGTTCGCTGCCTGCGCGGATCCTGGCCGATGCGCCAGCGTTCGTAGTTGAGGAAGCTGACCTCCAGAATGTCGAGGTTGAGGGTGGGGTCCAGATCGTTGCCGCAGGGGCGATCGCTGGCGAGGTTCTCGATCCAGGTCACCACGCCGCCACTCAGGTCGAGGTGGTCGTTGATGGTGACGGTCGGCGGGTTGCGCCGGTTCTCATGTGCGACCTGGTACTCGGCATAGAAATCGGGAAGCGGCTGGTCGAGCAGGGGATGGGTCACGTTGAACTTGGTGGCGGCCGAGAAGGCGCAGGCCGTGGTGTCGCAGTCCGGCACATAGAGTCCAAAGCCGAGATCGTGCTTAAGCTGCCAGAAAAATTGGCTGAGCCGCGAGTGCGGCGGCGGGGCTAGCGCAGTGATGACGTCAAATGGCCGGCCGCTCTCGGGTGCGCGCACCCGTTCCCGGCTGGTCTCCAGGCAAAAATGGATCATCTGCCGGATCGCGTGGTGCACCGGCGTCTGGTCCTGGATCGGGGAGAGGCCGCTGTCGAGGTAATCCATCAGTGCTTCGGCAAAGAACGCGTCGTAATAGGCCGACCGGTGGCGGATCTGTACCGGCGACCACATCGGTTCGGCCACGCCTGTCCACGATGGACTGATCAATGCGGCTGCATCGGGGTTGCCCAAAATAAACGCGCGGGCGAGATTGAACATCAGCGTGGCGTGTTTATAGGTGCGTGCGTGAAGCCCGTCGAGCGCGGTGAGCAGTTCGCGTCCCCGCATATCCGGGTCGCCGGTCAGATTGAAGGCCGCATAGGCTGGGATGAAATCGTTTGTGCGGTACGAGGTCAGCAAATGCGCCGCACACTCTCGGATGAGGTGTTCGATGCGGGGGAGTGGGATTGCCTTCGTAGGAGGAGCGACGTGAGCTGGTCGCGGTGAATGCTGCGGCAGTTTGTCGAGTAAATCGGCTACCGGTCTGCCGATTCTCTGCCAGTCGGGATGGGGTTCGTCGCGTGCGGCCAGGATCGACTGGCGCACCGCATTGCACCAACTCGAGTCGCGAAGGTGTGGGAGGCCCGCACGTCTGAGTATCAGGCGGAGGGCGGGGTGGGCGAGGGCCACGCGATAGAATCGCTGGAGGTGAGACTCGCCGGCGGTGTCGGGCGCCAAGAGGAGCGGATCACACAGTTCGTAGAGCGTCGGACCAGCGGCTCGTTGGGTGAGAACTCGGAAGGCGCTGCGTGTGTAATCGATCAGCGGCATGAGAAAGACATCAGCCCTTAGGCGGGCATAGAGTGGACTGCGTTCGGGGGATCATTGCGTCTGTTTGTGGGGCGTGGCGAATCTCTCGCCGCGTACCCCCTATGGCTGTGTGAAACCGTTGCCGGCTGGAGGATTGTCCTGACGTTGGACTGTGAAGCGGGACGTTTCATTCGCACACTCTGTCATAGGTGCCGTGTTTCCACAACTGGATTTGTCGAATTGTGCAGTGCGGCGGAGGCGGTCCTGTCACGACGTGGGACGGGGTGAGACAGTTCGATTTACAACCTCCGTGTCTGTGTGTAGGATGCCCCGCATGTCGGCGTTGAAGCTGGTGCTTTGGGGATTCCTCGCCATTCTTGGGGCGGTTGCGCTCGCCTTTGTTGTCGGTCTCGTCAATCCACAGGAAAAGGTGAATGGCCTCTGGCTGGTCGTGGCGGCGGCCTGTATCTATGTGCTCGCCTTCCGGTTCTATGGCCGCTGGATTTCTCGGCGCGTTGTTGAATTGAACGATCAGCGTGTGACGCCGGCTGTGCGGTTAAACGACGGCGTCAATTTTCATCCCACCAATAAATATGTCCTCTTCGGTCATCACTTTGCGGCGATTGCTGGGGCTGGGCCGCTGCTTGGACCGGTGTTGGCGGCGCAGTTTGGATTCTTGCCCGGCTTTCTTTGGTTGGTGATCGGGGCGGTGTTGGCAGGGGCGGTGCAGGACTTCATTATCCTGGTTGCGTCGATGCGGCGGAATGGCCGCTCGCTTCCTGAAATTTCGCGCGATGAACTGGGCCTGGTCACCGGTACGGCAACGGCGATAGCGGTGCTGTTCATCGTGATTGTGGCGTTGGCCGGGCTGGGCTTTGCCGTCGTGAACGCGCTCTATCTGAATGCCTGGGGCACGTTTACGATTGCGATGACGATTCCCATCGGCCTCATCATGGGTTTCTATCTTCAACGGTTTCGGCCCGGGCAGGTGGCGGAAGTCTCTCTGCTCGGTGTGGTGCTGTTAGTTGCGGTTGTGATTCTTGGGCGAGTGGTCGCGCAATCTTCGGTTGCCGGGTGGTTCGAGTTGGAGCGCATAACATTGGTGTGGGCACTGGCCGGCTATGGGTTTCTTGCCTCTGTCTTGCCCGGCTGGATGTTGCTCGTGCCGAGGGGCTATCTCTCTACCTTCATGAAGCTTGGGGTTGTGGTGTTGCTGGGCGTGGGTGTGGTTGTGATGGCGCCGACGATCGAAATGCCGCGCGTCACGATTTTCGCCGGCGGAGGCGGACCGATCATTCCCGGCACGCTCTTTCCCTTTCTCTTTATCACTATCGCCTGCGGGGCTGTGTCCGGCTTTCATTCGCTGGTCTCTTCCGGGACCACGCCGAAGATGATCGAGCAGGAGTCCCAAGCCACGGTCGGCTATGGGGCGATGCTATTGGAGAGTTTTGTCGGGGTGATGGCTTTGATTGCGGCTTCGGTGTTGATTCCCGGCGACTATCTGGCGATCAACACGATGCTCTCGCCTGATGCGCTGGCTGCGATGGGCTTTCCTGTCTCACGGATTCAAGAACTCTCGCAACTCGTTGAGGTGGAGGTGGCGGGCCGGCCTGGTGGGGCTGTGTCGCTCGCGGTCGGCATGGCCGCTATTTTTTCCGCGCTCCCTGGTATGGCCGGGTTGATGGCCTATTGGTATCAGTTTGCGTTGGTGTTCGAGGCATTGTTTATTTTGACGACGATCGATACAGGCACGCGCGTGGGGCGCTATCTCATCCAAGAGATGGGCGGACGCTTCTACCCTCCGTTACGGCGGATGAATTGGTGGCCTGGCGTGGTTGTGAGCAGCGGGCTGATCGTGGGAGCCTGGGGTTATCTCATCGGCACCGGCAGCATCTCGACGCTCTGGCCGATGTTTGGCGCGGCGAATCAGTTGCTCGGTACCTTGGCACTCTGTATCGGGACGACGGTGCTCATCAAGATGCGGAAGGCGCAATACCTGTGGATCACCGCGTTGCCGATGTTGTTTATCGGCGCGATCACATTGATGGGGTCCTATGAGATGTTTGGCATGTTTGTGACCAAGGCTTCGTCTATTGCCGGCGGCGGACAGGCTTTTGCCTTGTATTTGGATGCGGGGCTGGTGGCGGTGGTGGCCTTGCTCGCGGTGGTCGTCTTGGGCGATAGTATCAAGCAGTGGTACGGCTATGTGGTCTTGAAGCGACCATTCACCAGCAGCGAAGTGGTGGTGATGGCCGGAGGAAGTTCGCCGAGAAGAATGCAGACGACGATTCGTCATGATGATGAGGAGCAGCGGTTGCAGTTGCCTGGTGGGGGGTGCTGCTAATCCGGAACGACAGGAGGGGATCGTGGCTGAGCAATTTTCGTTCGATGTGGTTTCGGAAGTGGATATGCAAGAGATGAGAAATGTTGTCGATCAGGCGACGAAGGAGATCAAGCAGCGCTTCGACTTCAAAGATTCGAAGACGGAGATTACGTTGAAGGAGAAGGAAAAGGAACTGTCCCTGGTCTCCGACGATGAGTATAAGCTCAATGCGGTGAACGATATTATCAAGACCAAGTGCGTGAAGCGCGGGGTCTCGTTGAAGGCGTTCACCTATGGGACTGTGGAGCCGGCGTTGAGTGGGACGGTGCGCCAGGTGGCGAAGATTCAAAGTGGTATTGCGGCGGACAAGGCGAAAGAGGTGACGAAGGCCATCAAAGAGTCAAAATTGAAAGTGCAGGCGCAGATTCAAGGCGAGCAAGTGCGCGTGCTGAGCAAGAGCAAGGATGATCTCCAAGCGGCCATGGCGTTTCTTAGGGGGCAGAATTTTGGAATTGATCTGCAGTTCACCAACTACCGGTAACCGGTAACGGGGTGGTGAAAAATGCCGCCAGCTTTGTTCTCGCATCGTTCAGACCCTCAACGAGTCTCGGAGGTCGGAAGCACTGTAGGGGCTTTTCCGTTCGCGAAGATCCATTCTAAGGGCGAACGGCCCACACGAAGTGCGGTTTGTACCTCCTCGGACCTTCACTCGCTGCGGCCTCGCCGGACGACATTTTTGACCATCCCGTAAGGCCTTGTCTTGTGCATGGCTAGAATTCTTATTCTCGCTCTTCTGCTGGCAATATCCCTCTCAGGCTGCAATCGCAGCGATCCCATCGTCGTCATCCAGCTCAATCCGAAGAATCCCGACATCATCTACGTCGCGACGAACGACTATATCTATAAGACGCGTGATGGCGGCCAGACCTGGACGAACTTGTCGAAAGGGATGAGCCATTCGCGTGTGATTTCAATGGCGCTTGATCCGACCTACCCGGCCACGGTGTATGCCGGTACAAAGGGTGATGCGGTCTTTAAGAGCCACGATGGCGGGCAGCGCTGGGCTTCGATGCGCTCAGGGTTGGACGATGCCACGATCTCGTCGGTGGTCAATCAATTTCTTTTCGATCCGATGGACAGCAATCATATCTTTATCGCCACGACGATGGGTGTGTCCGAGACGAAAGACGGCGGCGAGCATTGGGTGAAGAAAATGGAAGGGATGAAGGAAGTGTTGATGGTGGTCACGCTGGGTATGGATCCGACGAGACCGGCGATTCTATACGCGGGCACGAGCGGCGGCGTGTACAAAACGATGAACGAGGCCGGCCATTGGGAGAAGGTGAACAACGGCCTCGTGTCGCCCGACATTATTAAGTCATCGCGGGCGCTCAGCGTGACGTCGGTGCTGGTCGATCCGTTTGAGCCGGATACGGTGTACGCCTCCACGCTGGCGGGACTCTATAAGACGACGGATGGCGGGCAGGCCTGGGTGCGGATCGGGCAGTCGCTCCAAGATCAGATGTTGTTTTCGATGATCTTGGATCGCACGAAGAAAGGCGTCATTTATCTGGGCGGTCGGGAAGGGGTCCATCGGAGCGAAGATGGTGGGGCGACGTGGGGCACGCTGAATACAGGTCTTGCGACGCTCAATATTCGATCACTCGTGCAGAGTCCGACCGATCCGGATGTGTTCTATGCAGGTACAAATGGGAGTGGCTTATATAGGAGTAAAAATCGTGGAGAGACCTGGGAGTCGGTGCCGACCGCGTTTCCAAGCCAGTGAGGGAGATTACTGCCGCGGGCCGGTGCCGCGTTCTTGAATGGTTGAACCGACTGAAGACGACCCGAACGACGAACCGACACCCGACTCTCCGAGGCTTGAGCCCACGCTAGAGCCTCCGAAGCTCGATCCTACCGTCGAATCCGACAGGCTAGACCCCACGGTGGAACGTTGCAGCGATGAGCCGACCGCCGAAGACGATTCGCTGTTGAAGGTGGACTCGCCGATTGAAGGCCCCGCACGGCCTGTGGCGCCGATCCCAAACCCTGCTGGGCCTGAGCTGCCGATGTCGTGGCTATTTTTCGACGACGCCCCGATGCCTTGGCCGGTGACGCCTTCCCCGCCGATCGTGCTGCCGGTCTTTGGGGTTTTTCCGATACTCGGCCCTGCTGCTGGTGCGTTGCCAATGCTGGTGCCTGTTTTTGGCCCTGTCGACAACTTCGGTGCCTGGATGTCTCTCTCAATCGATTCTTCCATTTCTCGAATCGCGTTGGCTTCCCGACCGGAGGCTTCAAAGCCTCCTGAATTACGGGCGTTGGTCGAGGTGCCGATGCGTTCAAGCGTGGCACGCAGTTTTTTTAGATCAGCGCGGGCCTTGGAGACAGTCGGGATCATTTCGCGGAGCATGATGCCGCGCGAAGCCATCGAATGATTCGACATATTAGCCTGAGTGGACTTGAGTAAATCTCCGACCTCGTCTCCCATTTCTTGGATCTGCTGAAGTTCCGAGAGATCGGTCTTGCAGCAAGCGAGAAAATCGCGATACTTGTTCAGGAATGTCGATACGTCGCCTTGTAGATTCTCGATCTTGAAGTCGCGTGACGGTTTATCGCCAGCAGGTGTTTTTCCTTCTTGCTCTGTTGACGGGGTTTCTTTTTTCTCAACAAGCGGCACGCATCCTGGCTCTTGTGTTGCTGAATATTGTCGATCGGATTTTTGATCGGGGCACCAATAGAGCGTTGATGCCGCGGACGCCGTGGTGGCGGTGATGCTGCTGAATGTGAGGGTGATTCCCCCCATGAAGACGGCCACGCCGAGGGCCTTGGTTGTCGTGAGTAATTGCATAAAAACATTGTCGCCCCAACTTGAACCCTTGTCAATCAAACTCGCCAACTTGGTGCGCTTGAGGGATTGACTGATTGTTCATTGACTAGGCCATGTTCCCGCCAGTCCCTCGCCGGAGGAAGATGTTCATGCGGTGATCACGATTGATGCCAGGCTCATTGTGTTGGTCAAGAGAAGATGTAGTTTAGCGCTCCATGTCCTGGTGGAGTGAATATCTCAGCGCTCGGCAGGCTGGGTCTGCAGGCTTGACATCCTCGGAGCCGATTATCCTCAATCAGATGCCGCATGAGCATTCTCCACTGGGCTGATTAACCGATTTAACGGGAACATCCTCTCCTCGCAGAAGTACCGGATCATCCTCTTTTTCCACCTCAGATTTCAGAGGAAATAAGAGGGTCTCCCGATTCTCCTAAGTCCATGAATTTTCTATTGACAAGTCTTTTGGTGAGTGTATACTGCGCCACTGGGTGGGAGAAAGTGGGTGAATTTGGTTACTAAAAATCTATGGAGGTCTCTCGACATATCTCGGTCATGTCAAAAGAGGTACTATTTTGGCTCGTTCAAGAGAATAGCCGAACCTATCTTGACTGTACGGTGGGGTACAGTGGGCATGCTGAAAAAATTGTTGAGGCAAGTGGGCCTGACTGCAGACTTATTGGGCTTGATCGTGACGCGGTGGCCATCGCAGCCAGTCGAGAAAGGCTCGCACGGTTCGGCGACCGCGTACTCCTTCTCCATGGTCATTTTGTGGATTTGAAACGACATCTTACTGCCAGCGGAATGAATCAGGTCGATGGAATCTTGTTTGATCTTGGGGTCTCGTCCCCGCAGTTGGAAGAATCTGCTCGAGGCTTTAGCTTTCAAGGAGATGGTCCATTGGACATGCGTATGGATCAATCGATGAGCGGGACCGCAGCCGATCTGGTCAATAGATGGCCGGAAGCACAGTTGGCCGATATGATTTTTCAGTTCGGTGAAGAACGGTTTTCTCGACGAATTGCGCGCGCCATTGCCCGCGCACGCGAGCGCCATCCATTGGCGACGACGAAAGAGTTAGTCTCCGTGATCGAGGGGGCTGTTCCAGCGAATTATCGGCATGGTCGGCTCCACTGTGCTACCCGCACGTTTCAAGCTATTCGCATTGCGGTGAATCACGAGCTTGACTGTCTCGAGCCGGCATTGCGCGATGCGGCAGATGTGTTGGCTCCCGGCGGCCGCCTCTGTGTGATTTCATTCCATTCGCTCGAAGATCGGATTGTGAAGCACACGCTACGTGCGCTTTCCGGCAAGGACGATCCTGTATTGGCGGTGCTCACCAAGAAGCCGCAGATCCCCACCAGGGAAGAGTCGGACCGGAATCCTCGATCCCGCAGTGCCAAGTTGCGGGTTGCCCAACGGGTATCCAAGGAGGGTCAGGCATGAAGACGGTGACGATTGTGGCCGGTGTGCTGTTGGTTTTCGTGTTTGTGTGGGAGCGTGTCGATGTCGTTCGATTGGGTTATCAGATCGAACGATTGAAGACCCAGAAAATATTGCTGGAGCGAGAGCGAGATCAATTGCAAGTGAAGTTTTCTGCGCTGACGGCTCCAGCGCGGATCGCGAAGGTGGCGACGGAAAAGTTGGGGTTGGTTCCGCCGCAGCAGGGTCAAGTGCTGATGGTGCATCTGCCGGGAGAGGCTCCGAGCCTATCACTCCCACCCGTGGAGCAAGTCCGTGTGGCGAAAGATGAATCAATCGGGAGGGAGAGAGAGTGATTGCAGGCCCTTCTCGTGGTCGTCGCTATGTCATGCTGTTCCTGCTTCTTTGCGGGTTCAGCATTATTCTCTTTCGGCTGGTTACGCTCCAAGTGCTTCAAGCAGCGGAACTTACGGCCAAGGCCGATCGGCAACATCAAAAGACCGTATCCTTCGAGGGGGCCAGGGGTATGGTGTCGGATCGGCACGGCAAGGTGCTCGCGATGAATGTGGAGGTGCCATCCGTGTTCGGCGTACCGACGTCGCTGGAGAGCCCGTCGACCGTCGCCCGCCATCTTTCTCCGGTGCTCCAGATTCGACGTGATGAGCTTGAGAAAAAGCTTCGGCAAGATAAGAGCTTCGTGTGGTTGGCGCGAAAGGTCGAGCCTGAGCAAGGCCGCAGGCTGGAGCAGTTATCGTTGGACGGCATCGGCGTGGTGATGGAGGGGCGGCGGTTTTACCCCAAGGGTCCGTTGCTGGCCCATGTCCTCGGATTCTCCGGGATGGATGGGCAAGGGCTTGAGGGTCTCGAGCGCCGATACGATTCGCACTTGCATGGAGAGAAGCGCGTGACCGTATTACAGCGCGATGCGTTAGGCCGCACGGTATTTCCCAAGGGCCTGGCGGAGCAAGCGCCGACGCCTGGACATGCCCTTACGCTGACCGTCGATGAGGTCATCCAATACATTGCAGAAAAAGAACTTGAAGAGGCCGTCACTCATACCCATGCCAAGTCCGGAACAATCATCGTCATGGACCCGCAATCTGGTGCGCTTCTCGCGATGGCCGTCAGTCCACGATTCGATCCGAATGTCGTTGCTGCATTGACGCCCGATCGGTGGCGTAATCGCGCCCTGACCGATACGTACGAGCCTGGGTCGACCATGAAAGCGATGGTTGCGGCTGCGGCGCTTGAAGAGAAAGTGATGACGCCTGATTCCATGGTCTTCGGTGAAAACGGCCAGATGGTGATCGCGAGTACGACGATTCATGACCATGACAAGCTGGGGTGGATGACGTTCTCTGAGGCGATTCAAAAGTCCAGCAACATTGTCGCTGCTAAAACTGGGATGGCTCTCGGAGAACAACGGCTCTACCGCTATCTCCAAGCGTTCGGATTCGGCCAACGGACCGAGATTGACCTACCGGGTGAAGTGAACGGGCTCTTGAAGGCGCCCAAAGACTGGGGCCGTCGATCTGCGGCGTCGATTTCGATGGGACAGGAGATCGGGGTAACGCCCCTCCAGATGGTGTCGGCAGTGGCGACTCTTGCCAATGGGGGCGTGATGATGAAGCCTTACGTGGTATCCGAAGTGCGCGATCAGAAAGGTCGCGTGCTGAAGGAAGTACGCCCTCAAGTGAAGCGGCGAGTTGTGTCACCGGATACGGCCCGGACGATAACGACGATGCTGGAAGGTGTTGTGACGAATGGGACGGGAACCAAGGCAGCCATTCCGGGTTTCCGCGTGGCGGGTAAAACCGGAACCGCGCAAAAAATCGATTCGCGAACCGGCATGTATTCTTCTACGCAGTTTGTCGGGTCGTTTGTCGGGTATGTCCCGGCAGAATCTCCGCGGTTGGCGATGATCGTCGTCCTCGATGAACCTCAAGGCGAAGCCTGGGGCGGGGCCGTGGCGGCACCCGTCTTTCGTCGTGTCGGAGGGCAGGCGCTCAACTATCTTGGCGTGTCCAGAGAAGATACTGTGAAAATCGCCCTGGCGATGAAGGACTACTAAGAGGTCATGACGCACGATCCCATCACTCTCAAGCAGTTGCTCGTGGCGCTCTATGGTCAGGTCGAGGTCCTGGAGCAGCGTGGTGACATGAGTTGTCCGGTGCATGCGATCACGGACGATTCACGCGCGGTGACGGAGGGGAGTCTCTTTGTTGCCGTGAAGGGTGAGCGAGATGATGGTCATAGATTTGTCGAGCAGGCCATCAAATCCGGAGCGCTTGCGGTGATCGCGCAGGCCCCGGTGGCATCAGGGGCACTACCGCTGGTGTTGGTGGCTAATTCGCGCAAGGCGCTCGGTCATCTCGGCAGCCGGTTTCATGGGGACCCATCCGCCTGTCTCAAGATGATCGGCGTGACGGGAACGAATGGAAAAACGACGACGACGTATCTCTGCAAAGCGTTACTAGAAGGGATCGGCCGACGGGTGGGGTTGATCGGCACGGTGGGATACCAAATAGGGCAGGAAACACTATCTGCCCCTCACACGACGCCAGGCGCACTTGATCTTCAAGCACTCTTGGCGAAGATGGTCGAGGGCGGACTCACCGCTGCGGTGATGGAAGTATCATCCCACGCCCTCGCGCTAGACCGAACATCGGGTTGCGAGTATGACGTGGCGGTCTTCACGAACCTTACGCAGGATCACCTCGATTTTCATCACACCATGGACGAGTACTTTGAAGCGAAGTTGAGCCTCTTTACTGGATTGGCCGGAGGTAGGAAGGCCGGGAAGCGCGCGATTGTCAATTTGGACGATCCCCGAGGAGCCACGATCCGCGCAGCCTGTCCTGTACCGGTCTGGGGCTATGCCCTGAAGAACCAGGCCGATCTCAAGGCGGAACGAGTGCGGCTCTCGCTAGCCGGTACCACGTTCACGGCAGCGACTCCTGCGGGATCGTTCACCGTTGAGAGCCGGTTGGTCGGGGAGCACAACGTCTACAACTTGCTGGGGGCGATCGGGGTGGCGCTGCACGAAGGGGCGACGATCGATCAGATCCGCGAAGCGACCGCTCATATCACCAATGTTCCAGGTCGCTTCGAGCGGGTCTCGTCCGGGGAAGACTTTACCGTGGTCGTCGATTATGCCCATACGGAAGATGCACTCCTCAGGCTGCTGACGGCAGCGCAAGCACTAAAGACCGATCGGATCATTACCGTGTTCGGCTGCGGTGGTGATCGGGATCGAGGGAAGCGGCCCAAGATGGGACGCGCTGCTGTGGAATACAGCGACGTGGTGATTTTGACATCCGATAATCCTCGAACCGAGGACCCGATGGCAATCCTTCATGAAGTTGAGGTCGGCGTGAGCGATGCGCTCACGCGACGCAATCATGTGCAGTATCGCTTGGTGCCGGATCGCCGTGAGGCGATCAGAGCCGCCATCCGCGAGGCGCGACGAGGCGACATGGTGCTCATCGCCGGCAAAGGTCATGAAGACTATCAAATCATCGGCACCAAGAAGTTTCATTTTGACGACCGTGAGGTGGCCCGCGAGGCGATTCAGCAATTGCGGGATTGCGTGTGAGACTCCAGGTCACGACTGGGGCCGCGCATGGTGAGGAGTCAATGGGACTGTTTACAGTCGAGGAGTTACGCGAAGTCATCAGCATGAAAGTCCTTGCGGGGCAGGACTCGTTATCGGGGAAGCGCCGGATCAGACATATCAGCACGGATTCCCGATCGGTTCGCCGTGGCGATCTCTTTGTCGCGCTCCGAGGCGATCGATTCGACGGTCATGAGTTCGTGCCGGCCGCACTTGCACAGGGCGCAGCGGGAGCCATCGTTCACGATGAATACCGCCTTCCTCCAAGCTCCGCAGCAGTACGCCGGACTGAGGGATCATCTGCACCCTTTCTCTTCGGCGTACGCGATCCGCTGTTTGCCTACCAGCAGTTAGCGACACATTACCGCAGTCGATTCCATATCCCCGTGGTAGCGGTGACCGGGAGCAATGGCAAGACGACGACGAAAGAGATGGTGGCGGCGGTATTGGCTCAACGGTGGCCGGTGCTGAAGACCGAGGGGAATTTCAACAATCGGATCGGCGTGCCCGCTACCCTGTTTCGGCTCACGGCTCGCTATCAAGCGGCCGTCATTGAGATGGGGGTGGATCAGCAGGGGCAGACGACCAGGCTCTGTGAGATTGTCAGGCCCACGATCGGAGTGATTACCAATATTGGCCCCGATCACCTCGAGTTCTTTGGAAGCATGGAAGGGTCGGCGCAGGCCAAGGCGGAATTGCTGGACCTGCTTCCCCTCGATGGCATGGCCATTTTGAATGCCGACGATCCCTACTTTGATTACCTTGCCGCGCGCGCGCGATGCCGCGTTCTGTCATTTGGATTTTCAGAGATGGCCGATGTCCACGCGAGCGGGGTCTCGTCCGATGCACGCCAAGGCACAACCTTTCGCTTGCACCTCCCTGGGAAAAGCCGTTCCACGATCGTTCGAATTAAGGTGCATGGAACCCACAACGTCACCAATGCGCTCGCCGCTGCAACAGTGGGTGCCGCCTTGAACCTCTCCGGTTCGATGATTGCTCAAGGGCTGGGCCGATTTCGTCCTGTTGCGATGCGGTCGCAGGTGGTGACCCATCACGGCGTCCATTTTATCAACGATTGCTACAACGCCAACCCTGCGTCGATGAAAGCGGCGCTCCAATTGCTGGCCCAATGGAGCCCTGCACGCGAACGGATCGCTGTGTTGGGAGACATGCTCGAACTCGGTCCTGAGGCCGGTCTCATGCACCGGGACGTTGGGCAATTCCTTGCCACACAGGGACTGTCTCGGCTGATCGTCTGCGGGACGTTGGGTCGAGACATTGCGGAAGGAGCCCGGCAGGGGGGAATGGGAGGTTCGCAGATCGACGAAGTGATCGATGCGGCTGCCGCGGCTGACTGCCTCAAGAAGCTCGTGCGGCAAGGTGACGTGGTATTGGTAAAGGCCTCTCGCGGTATGAAAATGGAACAGGTTGTGCAAGCTCTGACGGGGATGAGGGCAGTTGTCAAGCAGGCGTCGTAAAGGGTCGGCGCCCATCCGACTCAAGAGTCGGTCAAACGGGTCGGGTCATTGTTAAGGTAAAGACCGCATGCTCTATAACTGGCTGTACCCGTTTCATACAGACTATTCGTTCCTGAACGTCTTTCGGTATTTGAGCTTCCGTATCATCTATGCGGCCGTGACGGCGTTCTTGATCGCCTTTGTGCTGGCCCCGTGGGTGATCAAGAAGTTGCAAGACATTAAGCTGGGCCAGCAGATTCGCGGTGACGGCCCAAAAAGTCACCTGGCGAAGAGCGGCACGCCCACCATGGGCGGGATGCTCATCCTCTTCGCGGTGGTCCTCTCGACGCTTCTCTGGGCCGATATCGCGAAGCCCTATGTTTGGCTGGTGCTCGCCGCCATGCTGGGGTTCGGAGCGATTGGATTTGTCGACGACTATCTCAAATTCATCAAGGCCCAATCGAAGGGGTTGTTGGCGTGGCAGAAGTTCACGGCGCAAGTGGTGCTGGCCCTGGCGATCGCGCTGGTCCTCTATTTCCTGCAAGGCTATACGACCAAGCTCAGCATTCCGTTTTTCAAGAATGTCGTGCCGGATCTCGGCTGGTTGTATGTCGCCTTTGCCGTACTGGTGATTGTCGGGAGTTCCAATGCCGTCAATCTGACCGATGGGCTCGATGGGCTCGCGATCGGTCCCGTCATGATCGCGGCGATGGCCTACACGATTGTGGCCTATGTCACAGGCCATCGACTCATGTCTGACTATCTGCTCATTCCGCACATTGAAGGTGCGGGTGAACTCGCGGTGTTTACTGCCGCCATTCTGGGGGCGAGTCTAGGGTTTTTGTGGTTCAACACCTATCCGGCCTCCGTGTTCATGGGGGATGTGGGCTCGCTTCCTCTGGGGGCGGCGTTGGGCACGGTTGCAGTGATCAGCAAGCACGAGCTGCTGCTCCTGATGGTCGGTGGCGTGTTTGTGATTGAAGCGGTCTCGGTCATTTTTCAGGTGATCTCGTTCAAGTCGCGCGGGAAACGCATTTTTCTCATGGCGCCCATCCATCATCACTTTGAGATGAAAGGGTGGGAGGAGCCCAAGGTCGTGGTGCGGTTGTGGATTATCGCCATCTTGTTGGCCTTATTGAGTCTGAGCACCCTAAAGCTTCGGTGACGGCATGGTGGGAGAAGCGGCTGTGGAACTTGCGGGAGCACGCGTCACGGTAATGGGACTTGCCAGAAGCGGCGTGGCGGCGTGCCAGTTGCTTCAGGCAGCAGGAGCACGTGTCACGGTTGCCGACCGGAAGGAATCGGCGGAACTGACATCGTCCCTCGGCGCCATCGACCGCGATCACGTTGGTGTGACCGTTGGGGCGCAGTGCGAATCGTCACTCGACGAAGCGGACCTGGTGGTGATCAGCCCTGGAGTGCCCTACCGGCTCGCGCCACTCGAAGCGGTCCGTCGTCGCGGCGTGAAGGTGATCAGCGAATTGGAACTGGCATCGCAGTTTTTCCGAAGCCCACTCCTTGCCATCACTGGTACCAACGGCAAGAGCACGACTGTAACCCTGATCGGCAAGTTTCTTGCTGAGAGTGGCAAGCGGGCGTTTGTCGGCGGCAATTTGGGCACTGCCTTGAGCGAAGCGGCGGTGGAAGATCTACGCGCCGGCCAGGGAGGGAAGCCGAGTCCGTACGATTATCTCGTGGTGGAGGTCTCCAGTTTTCAGCTTGAAACGATCGATCAATTCCATCCCTGGATCGCCGCATTGCTCAACGTGACGGTCGATCACCAGGACCGTTACGAGTCGCTGGATGAATATCTCGCGGCTAAACAACGGATCTTCGAGAATCAAATCGCGTCGGATTTTGCGCTGTTCAACCTTGACGATGACCGTGTGGCCGGGCTGCGACATCGAGTTCGTGCGAAACGCTTGGGGTTTTCGACCACGTCGACGATCGGCTCCGATATGTATGGGGGAACCTACATCGAAGACGACCGGATCGTGACAACGGTGACTGGGGTGCGGCAGGAGATTTGTCATCGAAGCGAGATCCGCATCATCGGCAATCACAACGTGGAGAACGTCATGGCGGCTGCGACCTATGCCGTGCTGTGCGGCTGTCCTCTCGACGCGATTCGTCGCGTCATTGCGACGTTTCCCGGACTTGAACATGCCCTTGAAATCGTCCGCGAGCGTCGAGGGGTCCGATTTGTGAACGATTCGAAGGGTACGAATGTCGATGCCACGCTCAAAGCACTGGAGAGTATCGACCAACCGATTTGGCTCATTGCCGGAGGACGGGATAAAGGTGGCGACTTTTCGCGACTGGCCCAGGCGGTCAGTCGGCGGGTCGCGCGGGTGATTCTGATCGGGGAAGCAGCGCCGCTGCTGCGACAGGCCTGGGAGGGTGTCGCCACGATAACTGAGGCGGCCACCTTGCGGGAGGCTGTGGATCTGGCGGCGCAGGGAGCCGCACGGGGAGATGTCGTGTTGTTGTCCCCGGCCTGTGCCAGCTTCGACATGTTTGCGGACTATCAAGACCGTGGCCATCAATTTAAGGCATTGGTTCATGCCTTACCGGCGTGACGTGCAAGGCGAGGGAGGGGCGGTTCTGAGCAATGGCGCATCGATCAGCGGGGACTCTGGCGCTCCCATGGTCCCAGACCAGCCAACGGTCGGGCAAGCAACGAGTGGCGGCGGACCATACTCTCCTGGCGGTCACCATGATCCTCGCGCTAGTGGGACTTGTCATGGTGTTCAGCGCGAGCGCCATTGTGGCGGGCAACCGGTTTCAGGATCCCGGGTTTTTTCTGAAACGGCAGATCGCCTGGCTTGCATTCGGCTTTCTATTGATGCATCTCGCGTCACGTATCGATTACGCGCTCTGGAAGAAGCTCTCCATTCCAATGCTGGTTTGCATGGTGCTGCTGCTCGC
Organism: Nitrospirota bacterium; assembly: GCA_016200355.1. GTDB lineage: Bacteria > Nitrospirota > Nitrospiria > Nitrospirales > Nitrospiraceae > Palsa-1315. Next base: position 16,052 of record JACQEY010000072.1, on the reverse strand, counting down.
CATAGTGCTGGTGCCGTCGATCGGAGTGGCGGCCAATGGGGCGCGGCGATGGTTGCGGTTGGGGCCCATCTCGGTTCAGCCGGCGGAAATGGTCAAGCTCGTGGCGGTCATTTATATGGCGGCGTATCTGACCAAAAAAGGGGACAAGATCACGCTGTTTCGCGATGGTCTCCTGCCGGCCCTGATCGTGATCGGACTGCTGAGCGGACTGGTGCTGCTGGAGCCGGATCTTGGGACGGTCGTGATGCTCGGACTGGTGATGGTCGGGATGTGCTTTCTCGCCGGCGCGCGCATCTCCCATCTCTTGGCCTTAGGCCTCTGCGCGATTCCGGTCGTGCTGGCGCTGGTTCTTGGTTCCAGTTATCGACGCCAACGGCTCATGACGTTTCTTGCTCCATGGAAGGATGCATCGGATGCCGGATTCCAAATCACGCAATCCTTCTTGGCTTTCGGCAGCGGCGGTCCGTTCGGGGTGGGATTGGGCGAGGGCAAGCAGAAGCTCTACTTCCTCCCGGAGGCGCATACAGATTTTGTCCTGGCGCTAGTCGGCGAAGAGCTGGGGTTCATCGGGACCGCCACAGTGACCCTGCTGTTTGCATTTTTTGTGTGGCGGGGGCTTCAGATCGCCGCGCGTGCGCGGATGCCGTTTGGCCGTTATCTGGGCATGGGGATTACCTTGTTGATCGGCGGCCAGGCGTTGGTGAACGCCGCGGTGGTGACGGGGCTTTTGCCGACGAAAGGGCTCACCTTGCCGTTCGTGAGCTACGGGGGATCGTCCTTGGTGGTCAGTCTGATTGGCGTGGGAATCTTGCTCAGTATTTCTCGCGACCGGCATGCCGGCGGGTCTCGAAGTGGACGCGATGGGTTGGATCACGGATGACGATTGTTATAGCAGCAGGAGGAACCGGTGGCCATCTCTACCCGGCTGTGGCATTGGCGCGAGAGTTTCTCCTGTGCGATCCCAGGGCCAAGGTCCTTTTCGTGGGAACGGCGCGTGGGCTTGAGTCGAAGGTACTTGCCCACGAGGGGTTTGAACTGGCGTTGATCAGTGCCAAACCAGTGATGGGCAAGGGTCTGTTCGGGGCTTTGACAGGGCTATGTGCGTTGCCGGTCAGTTTGTGGCAGTGCCTGAGAATCCTGCGAGCTAGACGGACAGATCTGGTGATCGGGGTCGGCGGGTATACGAGTCCAATGATGCTTCTTGCTGCAGCATTGACTGGGGTAGCGCGTGTGATTCTTGAGCCGAATGCACATCCCGGTATGGCTAACAAAGCGGTGGGGCCATTCGCTCAGCGCGTTTTTCTCGCATTCGAATCGGCAGCCGACTCGTTCGACCGTTCCAAGGTACGTGTGGCCGGGACTCCGATTCGCAAGGCATTTCTGGAAGGTATTGAGCAGAATCGGGGAAAGTCGGGACCGCCACATCTGCTGATTTTCGGGGGAAGTCAAGGAGCGAAGGCGCTGAATGCAGCGGTGGTAGAAGGATTGTCCGAACTGATGACACAGCTGCCTCGCCTCACGATTACCCATCAAACCGGCGAGTCCGATCATGCCCAGGTGGCCGAGGCCTATCGTCGCGCCGGCATCGAGCCACAAGTCGTGCCGTTTCTCTATGACATGCCTGCGGCACTACAGGAAGCGGATCTGGTCGTGGCGCGCGCCGGCGCCATGACGGTGGCGGAACTCACGGCGTGCGGAAAGCCGGCCATCCTGATTCCCCTGCCGTCCGCCATCTATGACCACCAGACGCAGAATGCCAAGGTGATGGAAGCAGCCGGGGCTGCCGTGGTGCTCCCGCAATCTGTGCTCACCGGCCCCCTGTTGGTCCGCACAGTGGTGGGCATTCTCGGGGATCCTGAGCGACTGCGGGCGATGGGCGAGGCCAGCCTATCTCTGCGGCGAATCGATGCAGCTGAGGCCATCGTCAGAGAATGCTACTCACTGATAGGGGGGCATCATGATGTTAACCGGTCTGTTAGAGCGGCAGGAGGCTAATGGTATTGGGCAACGTGGACAGGGATCACCGTCGTATCCACCGGTTGGTGGAGTAAGGCGCGCGCCGATGTTTCGCAAGACGCAACAGATTCACCTAGTTGGAATCGGAGGATCGGGAATGAGCGGCATCGCCGAGGTGCTCCTGACGCTGGGGTACAAGGTGACGGGCTCGGACTTGCAGGCCTCCGACACGACGCGGAGATTGGAAGAGCTCGGTGGGCGCATCTTTGTCGGCCATCAGGAGTCGAATGTGGGAGATGCCCAAGTGGTGGTCATTTCCTCCGCCGTGTCGGCGCAGAATCCCGAGGTTGTGGCGGCCAAGGCGAAGCAGATTCCCGTGATTCCTCGAGCCGAGATGCTTGCGGAGCTGATGCGACTGAAGTTCGGAGTTGCCATTGCCGGCGCGCACGGAAAAACCACGACCACATCGATGGTCGCCAATGTGCTGGCGCAGGGAGGGCTGGATCCGACAATGGTGATCGGGGGGAAAGTGAATGCGCTGGGGAGTCATGCCCGCCTTGGTCGAGGCGATCTCCTCGTGGCGGAAGCCGATGAGAGCGACGGGTCGTTTCTTCGTCTGTCTCCGACCATTGCCGCGGTGACGAATCTTGACCGGGAACATCTCGATCACTACGGCAGCATGGAGCGCATCAACGAATCTTTTCTCGAGTTCATCAATAAGGTGCCGTTCTATGGGTTGGCCGTGTTGTGTGCCGACGACGATCGTCTCCGGGCGCTCTTCCCGAACATCGTGAAGCGCTATCAGACCTATGGGCTCAGTGAGCATGAGGGCGTCACGCCGGACTTCTTTGCGACAGAGATCAGCTTGAACCAATGGGGCGCTGAGTTTCGGGCCCAGTTCCGCGGGCGCAATTTGGGTCCGTTCCGTCTGGCGGTACCCGGCCGACACAATGTTTCCAACGCGCTTGTGGCGATTGCGGTCGGCATCGAACTGGATGTGCCGGTGGATCTCATCAGAAAAGCGCTGGCGGCCTATGCCGGGGTAGAGCGCCGCTTTCATCTGCGGGGAGAAGCCAATGGGATCATGGTCGTGGATGATTACGGGCATCATCCCACCGAGATCAAGGCCACCCTGGCCGCGGCGAAGCAAGGTTGGGGAGACCGGCGGTTGGTGGTGTTGTTTCAGCCGCATCGCTATACCAGGACACGAGACTTGCTGGAGGATTTTGCGAAGGCGTTTGACCAATCAGACGTATTGTTCTTGGCGGACATCTATGCGGCGGGGGAGCAGCCGATTCCCGGGGTGTCCGGAGCCAAGTTGGCCGATGTTGTTCGTGCGACCGGCCATCCGTCTGTGACCTTTGTAGAGCAGAAGGACACGTTGGTTGATCGGGTGCTGCCCCATCTGAAATCGGGGGATCTCGTCATTACGTTAGGGGCGGGGGATATTTGGAAGACGGGGCTTGGGTTGTTAGCACGATTGAACCCCACCGCATGATGCCATGAAGCGAGGTGGTCGGCATGCCACGACAGCAGCGAGAGTGCGTGCGCGGTTCACGCAGGCAGATGTGCGAGCTGCCATGGCAGGTCTCCGGGGGTCCGTGTCCTTTCAGGCTCCGCTACGAGAGTACACCTCGTTCAAGATCGGAGGGCCGGCGGATGTTGTGGTTGAGCCGGCTGATATTGAGGATGTCTGCCTGGTGGTCCGGCAGGCGCGCGCGCGCAGGATTCCATTGTTCGTCCTGGGCGGGACGAATCTGCTGGTCCGAGATGGGGGAATCCGTGGCATCGTGGTCAGCCTGGCGCGGTTGCGGGGGATCAAGGAAACACCGGGGTCCGTCCTCTATGTCGAAGGGGGCGTCGGAATGCCGACATTGATCGGGTATGCCATCCGCCACTCCCTTGCGGGATTGGAATGGGCGGCGGGAATTCCAGGGACTGTGGCCGGCTGTGTCGTGATGAACGCCGGGACAAAGCTCGGAGAAATGAAGGATTCCGTCAAGGCCCTTCGCATGGTGAATATGAAAGGCCAAATCGTGGATCTGGAGGCAGCCCAGGTGAAGTTCGAGTATCGACGGGCTTTGCTGCCACGCGGCATCGTCGTGGGGGTGTGGCTTCAGATGAAGCAAGGGGTCCGATCGGAGATTGAACGAGTAGTTAAAGACTACCTCCACTATCGACGGGACACGCAACCACTCGCAATGCCGAGCGCTGGTTGTGTGTTCAAGAACCCTCCGAACGATTCTGCCGGCCGACTGATTGAGGCGGTAGGCCTCAAGGGTGTACGTGTCGGCGATGCGGAAGTTTCGATGAAGCATGCCAACTTCATGGTCAATCGGGGACAGGCACGCGCGGCAGATGTGATTGCGCTGATTAGGAAGGTCCGAGGCGCGATTCGCCGTCGAGCAGGAGTGCGGTTAGGCCTTGAACTTAAAATCGTCGGAAAGACGTAGCGATATGAGCGAGCCTCGTCTGACAGAGCGACCCCTTCTGACCCATGCCCGCATCGGGGTGCTGATGGGCGGGCAATCGGCTGAGCGTGATGTGTCGCTCCGGACAGGCGCTGCGGTACATCGGTCGCTGGTCCGTCGTGGCTACAACGCGGTGACCATTGATGTTGGACCAACGCTCTCTCAGGATTTGCGTGATCAGAAGATTGACCTCGTATTTCTGGCTTTGCGTGGACCGGGTGGGGAAGATGGAGCGATTCAAGGATTCCTGGAAACTTTGGGAATCCCCTATACCGGATCCGGCATCCAGGCCAGTGCGATCGGCATGCATAAAGTCACCACGAAAACGCTCTTGGCCTCAGCGCGTATCCCTGTCCCGGCCGGCACGGTCGTCAAGCTCGGGGAGAAGGACTCCAGCGCCATCCTGTTGCGGACGGCGAAATTACGCTGGCCTGTTGTGGTGAAACCTGCCTCGCAAGGATCCACGATCGGAGTCACCATCGTGCGGAAGCCGTCGCAGTGGCGTGACGCGCTGGCCTTGGCACATCGCTATGACGTAGATGCGATGGTTGAGGCCTACATTCCGGGGCATGAGGTCACGGTGTCGATCATTGGGCGGAGTAACTCCTCTCCCTTGGTGCTCCCTGCCGTGGAAATTGTGGCGCCGGGAGGCTTTTACGATTTTTCGGCGAAATATGAAAAGGGGAATACGCGGTATCTCTGTCCCGCACCCTTGACCGCGGCGGTGACCAGGCAGATTCGCGCGTTGGCGTTGCGCACCTATGAGGTGCTGGGCTGTGCGGGCGCGGCCCGGGTCGATTTCCGTATCACCCCGCGTGGCCGTCCTGTTGTATTGGAGATTAATACGGCACCGGGCATGACCGAAACGAGTTTGCTCCCGATGGCGGCGGCACAGGCTGAGATCGACTATGACGAGCTGACTGAACGGATTCTCGAGTCCGCACTCATTCGCGCGGCCCGCTTTGCCTATCCGTCAGAGGAAGGGAGCATGCGATGAAAGTGCTTGTGCGGAAGCGAACAGTTCGTGATGTTGGCCCTCGGGTAAACCAATGGAAGGGCGCCCGCGCTGATCAGATCTCGGATCAGCGCCAACAGGAGCGGAGGGAGAAACTCGTTTCGCGGGGATGGCGTGCGTTGCGCGTGGGGAAATGGATAGTTGGTCTTGCGGTGTTGGCTTGGGGGCTGACCATAGTCACGCGAGAGATGGGACCGGTTCTTCAGGGCTGGTTGGAAATCCGCGAGGTAGAAATCGAGGGTATTCATCATGTGACGAAACCGGAAGTGTTGGAGCGGCTCGTGTTGAAGCCCGGCATGGGGCTCCATCAAGTCAGTACAGCATTTCTTGCCGAGCGAGTGCAGACGCATGCCTGGGTCAAGATGGCGACGGTCGAACGCCGGCCGCCGCATCTGCTGCACGTCACCATATTGGAGCGGACACCGGCCGCCATTATTCGGACTGGCGCTGACCATTGGTTGAGTGATGAGAGCGGATACCTGCTTGCCCAGTTGGGCAGGCAGGATGATCAGATGCTGCCCTTGTTGATCGGGCTGGATACTCAGTCCCTTCAGCATGGCGAGGCAGGCGCCCGCAACGCGGTTCAGTCCGGTATCGTGCTGGCCAAGCTCATTGCCAATACCTTCGATGGGCGGGTTGAAGTCGATCTCACGAAGTTTTCGAATGTGGTGGCGTCGGCCAATGGGGTGCGATTCCAGTTTGGCGGCGATTCCCTGGTTGACCAGTGGGAGCGGTTCCGGAAAGTGAATCCGTCATTCAGAGTTGCCCCACTTGATGATCGGAAGCGCACGGTGAGCGAGATCGATCTGCGTTACGACAACCGTGTCATTGTACGAGAAAAAGCGTGAGGGCTATGCCGAAGCGTGATCAGATTCTTGTGGGGTTGGACATCGGAACTACGAAGATCTGCGCCATCGTGTCGGAAGTCACCGACGAGGGGGTGCTCAACATCATCGGGGTCGGATCCAGCCCGTCGCGAGGGCTTCGCAAAGGCGTCGTGGTCGATATTGAGAGTACCGTGGAATCGATCAAGAAGGCGGTTGAGGAAGCCGAGCTGATGGCGGCGGTCCAGATCAATTCCGTCTATACCGGCATCGCCGGTAGCCACATCTCTGCGGAGAACTGCAAGGGAGTTGTGGCGCTCAAAAAGGCAGAAGTCACGCGGGAAGATATCCAGCGTGCGATCGAAAGCGCGCGGACTTTGGCAGTCATCCCCCATGAACGGCGGATTCTTCATGTGCTGCCTCGTGAATTTATGGTGGATGGGCAAGAGGGAGTTCGGGAGCCGCTGGGCTTGTCGGGAAATCGTCTCGAAGTCAACGTGCATGTGATTACCGGCGCGGTGACTTCAGCGCAGAACATCATCAAGTGTGTGAATCGCGCAGGGCTCGATGTTGTGGATATGGTGCTGCAGCCCTTGGCTTCCAGTGAGGCCGTCCTCAGCCAGGAGGAGCGCGATCTGGGGGTCGCCATGGTCGATCTCGGTGGTGGGACGACCGACCTCGCGATTTTTCTCGATGGGAGTATCAGGCATTCCGCGGTCTTGCCGATCGGCGGGCAGAATCTAACGAAGGATCTCGCCATCGGGTTGCTGACCTCTCAGACCGAAGCTGAGAAGATCAAGCTGCATCGCGGGATTGCCCGAACAGGCTTAGTGCAAGGCCATGAAACAGTGGAGGTTCCGTCGGTCGGGGACCGTCCGGCACGGACGTTCTCGCGCCGAGACGTTGCCGAGATTCTTGAGCCGAGGGTCGAAGAAATATTCGAGCTGGTTCGCCGGGAAATTGCGCGTGCCGGCTACGAGGGCATGCTGGGGGCAGGGGTGGTCATTACAGGTGGAACGTCGTTGTTGGAAGGGATGCCCGATGCGGCAGAGCAGGTCTTGAATCTTCCGGCTCGCCGCGGCGCGCCCGGTGGCATCGGAGGGCTTCGCGACATCGTCAGCAATCCCATGCATGCCACCGGTGTCGGCCTGCTGCTCCATGCCCGGCACCATCTTGAGGAGATGGCCACGGCTGGTCTGCGCAGCGGACGGCCGCTGCATAAGGTAGTCGATCGTATGAAGTCCTGGATGTTCGAGTTCTTTTAACCGTTGCGCGAGGCGGATGTCCGCTACGCGGATTTAATCAAGGGAGGTGTCCTGATGTTTTCGTTTGAAGAAGATGTCGTGTCCCCCGTTCGGATTAAAGTGATCGGTGTCGGTGGCGCCGGGTGCAATGCCCTAAACACCATGATCACGTCTGGATTGGCGCGGGTCGATTTCATCGCGGCAAATACCGATCTGCAGGCACTGGATCGGTCGCGGGCATCGTATAAGGTTCAATTGGGTCCTGAGCGGACGAGGGGACTTGGCGCCGGGGCGAAACCGGAAGTCGGAAAAGACTCGGCCTTAGAAAGCAAAGATCAGATTCGGGAGTGCCTTGAGGGCGCCGACATGGTGTTCGTGACTGCGGGGATGGGCGGCGGAACCGGGACTGGCGCCGCGCCGATCGTGGCGAGCATCGCACGCGAACTCGGTATCTTAACGGTCGGGGTCGTGACGAAGCCTTTTTCCTACGAAGGCCATCGCCGGATGGTTCATGCGGATGAAGGGATTCGCGATCTCCGCCGCCATGTAGATACCTTGCTCGTAATCCCGAATCAGCGATTGCTCGGCATCGTCGACAAAGCGACGCCGCTGCTCGAAGCCTTCAAGGTGGCCGATGACGTCCTTCGGCAGGCCATTCAGGGGATTGCGGATGTGATCACGACCACCGGCCATGTGAACGTGGATTTTGCCGATGTCCGCACCGTGATGTCGCATACTGGTCGCGCTGTCATGGGGATGGGCGTGGCGCGCGGGACGAATCGGGCGATCGAAGCGGCGCAAAAGGCAATTTGCAGTCCGTTGTTGGAGGAGGGCAGTGTCGAGGGCGCGCGTGGTGTGTTGTTGAATATCACCGGCGGGCCTAACATGTCGCTGCACGAAATTGAGGAAGCGGCCACGATTATCCAGCAGACTGCTGATCCTGAAGCCAATATTATTGTTGGACAGGTGATCAACCCCGACATGGGCGATGACCTGGTCGTGACGGTGATTGCCACCGGATTTGAACGAGATGAGCAGTCCGCTCCGATTCCCGTGGCTGCGGCTCGGACTTCCCGCAACGGGCAACAGGCGATGGCCGGCGCCGGCCAGACGATGGGAGAACGATCGTATGCGGAGCGACCCTTCAAAGATCTCGACCGTCCGACTTTCTTGCGGCGGATGGGAGACGGAAGAGAGTCGATGGAGCGAACTGCGGCGGTCACTGATGACGAGTGGGATGTACCCACCTTTCTGCGCAAGCAGGTCGATTGAGCTGACCGGTCTGTAGGGGTGAGTAGTCTCAGCGGAGTATGGCTATGAGTGCAGGGGTCATCACGGTTCCTGCCTTCGCGTCCGCGCGCGACGGCATTCGACATTTCTTCGGGACGCGCAGCCATGCAGACTCGTTGGCACTTAATGTAGGAGTGCCCGCTCGTCAGTCTGGGGCGCAGGGGCGCGGTTGGCTGCTGTCCGTCAAGCAAGTGCATGGGACCAATGCCTTGGTGCTGGATCGTCCCCTCACCAAATCAGATCAGTTTCTCGGCGGGTGGGACGCCCTGGTGACCGATCAACCCGGCGTGACGGTGGCGGTGCGAACGGCGGATTGTGTTCCCGTGCTCGTGCATGACCCTCGCAGGCGTGTCGTCGCGTCGATTCATGCCGGTTGGCGAGGCGCTGTGGCCGGGATTATTTCGAAGACCTTTACGCTGATGGCAGACAGATTTGGATCGACAAGGTCGGATCTGCGAGTCAGTATTGGACCCTCAGCCGGTCCCTGCTGCTATGAAGTGGACGATCCAGTGCTCGACCAGCTCCGAATGGGGTTGTCTGATTGGGAGTCGGTTGTGTATGACTATCGAGGGCATAAGGCTCGGCTGGACCTCAAGGCTTTGATCCGTCGGCAAGTGGAGGGAGAGGGTGTGTCCGCGCCCTCTATTTCAGCGGTCAATTTATGTACGATCTGTCATAATCAACTGTTTTATTCCTATCGACGGGAAGGCCGGGTGAACGGGACGATGGTCAGCGGGATCACCTTACTCTCTCATCGATAGGATCTCGTCCGGGTGCGCGCGCTGACATTTGGCCGGCGGTTTCTGTACAATACTTTAGAATTTCTGAGAGACTGCGCTAGGATTGTGAATGATCCGATGCGCCGACTCTACCGGCTGGAGGCTCAGTCGGTGAAAGTATCCTGTTCGTTTTTTAGCCGATCTGGCATACGGCTTAGACTGGCTATTTTTGGAGCGCGGCGTGCCTAATCCAACGATCACGAGCAAGATTGCGTTCATCGGAGGTGGCCAGATGGCCGAGGCCATGATCGGTGGTCTCCTCTCAGCGCAGGTCTGTTCTGCTGAGTCGATATGGGCGACAGATCCCACTCCTGAGCGCCGTGATCGCTTAAAAGGTCAGTTCGGCATTCTGATTGGTTCTGCCAACCGTGAAGCGGTCACTTGGGCTGATGTGGTCGTCTTGGCGGTGAAGCCTCAGATGCTTCCTACTGTGCTCAGTGAGCTTGGCCCGATCCTGGCCCATGCCCTTGTGATTTCTATTGCTGCGGGGGTGCAGATTCGGACAATCGCGAAGCAGATTGCCGGGGCGACGCGGGTCGTTCGAGCGATGCCGAATGTTCCGGCTTTGGTCCGAGAGGGTATGACCGCTCTGGCCTTGGGCAGTGCGGTGTCTGAAGATGATAGTCGCCTGGCTCGAACGGTATTCGAAGTCGTCGGTCGAGTGGTGCTGGTTGAGGAACGATTGATGGATGCGGTGACCGGACTGAGTGGCAGTGGGCCTGCCTATGTATTTCAGGCCATTGAAGCGCTGGCGGATGGGGGGGTGATGATGGGCTTGCCGCGGCAGACCGCCGAACTTCTTGCCGCCCAGACGGTGCTCGGAGCGGCTCGCTTGGTGCTGGAATCAGGAGTGCACCCCGCTCAATTGAAAGATCGGGTGGCGTCTCCCGGAGGCACGACTATCGCCGGGCTTCATCAGCTCGAACAGGGGGGATTCCGTGCGACGCTCATGGCAGCGGTCGAAGCAGCTACCACACGATCGAAGGAGTTGGGGGGCTGATGTTTGTTGCTGGCAATGCCCTGACGGCAGTGGCGACCATCATTGACTATGTGTTATGGCTCTATATGTGGGTGGTCATCGCTCGTGCCTTGATCTCATGGGTCAACCCGGATCCATGGAACCCCATCGTCCAATTTCTCAATCGTGCGACCGAACCAGTTTTGGCGCCGATTCGACGGTGGGTCGGGGTGCGGATGGGAATGGATTTGGCGCCGATTGTCGTGATCCTGATCATTACCTTCCTGCAAATTGCGGTTGTGGATTCACTCAAGGAGTTGGCCATGAGGATGAACTGAGGTGACCATGGGGGATGCCATGAGAATTACGCCGCTCGATATCCAGCAAATGGTGTTCAAGGTCAACTTTCGCGGATACGACAAGGAAGAAGTCAATCGCTTTCTCGAAGAGCTGGCACAGACGATCGAATTGTTGAATCGAGACCATGCGGCTCAGCGAGAAAAGATTATATTTCTGGAGCAGCAGCTTGCCGAGCTGAAGCGGACGGAAGCGACATTGTCGAGCACTCTTCTATCTGCTCAATCGCTGGCAGAGGACGTGAAGCAGAATGCTCAGCGGGAAGCAGACCTCGTCATCAAAGAGGCTGAACTCAAGGCCGGTGAACTGATCCATCAGGCCAGGGTTGAGCTGACTGATACGCAGCGCGATCTTTCATCGCTCCAGAAACAGCGACTGCTCATGGTTGAACGATTGCGCGCATCGTTGCGGATGTTCGAGCGTATGTTGGAAGTGGAGGAGCAGGAAGCGTTCCATGACGCCTCGATCGCATCGGAGGAGAAGCTCGAAGGAGAATCGAGCCCGACATTATAACTCGTCAGAAGGTAACTGCCTTTCTCCAGGCAGGCGTTCTGGAAATTGATTCGCGCGTCTTATCCAGCACAGCATCTTTCCCCACCAGGGACACGTACCCCGCCTATGGCTACCGATCACGTCATTCGGGCGGCACTGCAATCGGCCGTCGACGAAGGTGTTTTCCCCGGTGCCCAGTTGGCGGTGCGTCTGCGTGGAGAGCTGCAATGTGTGGTTGTAGCCGGGCGATTGTCGTCAGAGCCTCCGGGCCTTCCTGTACAACCCGCCACTATTTATGACCTCGCCTCTCTCACGAAGCCGCTGGCGACGGGCACATCTGTCTTACTTCTGACTCAACGTGCCAAAGTGGCTCTTGAGGATCCGGTGCAAGAGGTGTTAGCCGAACTTGAAGGGACGCTGATCGGCCAGGCAACGGTGAGAGACCTCTTAGCCCATCGCTCGGGCTTGCCTGGATGGCGACCCTTCTACGAGCGGCTTGACGCCGGAGGTGTTGTCCCTGAACTCTCTGGCGGGAATCAGCCTGTGAAGCAACTTGTACTGAAGATGATTCGTGACGAACCGTTGATTTATGTGCGGGGCGAGCGAAGCATCTACAGCGATCTTGGATTCATGTTGCTAGGGTTTCTGGTTGAGCGTCTCAGTGGAATGCCGATGGATCTTTGGTGCGAAGAAGCAATTGTCCGGCCGCTACGGGCCAACCCCATGATGTTTTGTCCCACAGTAGGGCGAACCCAATTAGGCGTTGCGCGCCCGACGATAGATGCTTCACAAATAGCCCCGACTGAACAGGACGAACGGCGCAATCGACTTTTATGTGGGGAGGTGCATGACGAGAATGCGGCAGCGATGGGTGGTGTTGCGGGTCATGCAGGGTTATTCGGGACTGCCGAATCGGTGCTGGCGGTTTCCGGAGCTTGGCTCTGCGGCTATCATGGGAGAGAGTCGATTTTGGATGGGGAGCTTGTCAGGCAGTTTACGACCCGCCAAGAATCTGCCACTCGATTGAGTTGGGCCTTGGGATGGGACACTCCGTCTGCGCCATCCTCATCGGGGTCCCATTTTTCCGAGCAGTCGTTCGGGCATCTTGGTTATACTGGGACGTCGCTGTGGATTGATCCGCTGTGCGAATTGGAGGTGGTGCTGTTATCCAACCGGGTACATCCGAGCCGAAGGAATGAGAAGATCAAGGCCTTCCGCCCGTATATTCACGACCTGGTCTATCGGGAGTTTGTGTCTGCGTGAGGGGCAGGGTTAGGCCGGATCCTGGTAATCGACCCAGGTTTCTTTTTCGGCAAGATACTTCGTGCCTTTGAAATTGGCGCGGGTTCTTATTCTGCTGAAGCCGAATCTCTGCATCTCCTCGATGAGTTCTTGTACCGCAGCAGCTATGGTCGGATGCGAGTGCCCTTCGACCGTCAGGGCTTCATACATGACCTTGGCTGCGTAGCCAGAGGCGGTTCGATTGACGAGGATTATGCGATTGAAGTACCGATCGCTCGGGTCGACTCCTTCAACCTGATGCTTTTCAACCAGTCCTTCTTTTTTGAAAAGCAGCGGAAGCGAACTCATCACGACCTCCATGACGCACAAATGAAATAATTAGCACTACATTTAGTATAGGGTGGGGCTGCACTGACTGCAAGCCGTTGACAACCGCGTAACGCCCTCCTATCATTTCCCCCCGCTGCTGTAGGCTGCTGTGTTCCTGAAGATATGAATATCCCCAACAGCTTGACCATCCTTCGTATTCTCCTGATCCCCTGCTACATTGGGTTGCTTATCTACGGAAGATTCGACCAAGCGCTCATTGTGCTTCTTGTGGCGGGAATTACTGACGCGCTGGATGGGGCGATTGCCCGTATGAAGAATCAGTATACCAAACTCGGAGCCGTGTTGGACCCTCTGGCCGATAAGCTGCTCCTCACCTCCGGGTTCATCACGCTTTCGATGATCCATTTGATTCCGCTGTGGGTCACCATCCTCGTGGTCAGCCGGGACGTGATACTGCTGCTGGGAACGGCAGTGGCGCATTTCACAGAATCTCGCGTGGATCTTACCCCCACCTTCTTGGGCAAGGGTACCACGTTTCTCCAGCTGGCCTATGTCGTCATGGTCATATTCCTAAGTTCCCGTCACATCGACCTTACCCTCATCCTGCCTCTTTTGTTCGGCATGGTCTCTTTCACGCTACTGTCCGGGTTGCATTATCTCTACCGAGGTTTTCGGTATACGAGTGCGATTAGCAGCTAAGGCTTTGTACTGTATGAGCCTGCGTGCCTTGTCGCCTTCGCAGAGATTCTGCATTTGTTTGACAGGTTTTGGGGTGGCCAGTAGACTCGCCTGGTAGGTATTCCCCTCAGTCTATAACCGGCCAGGGCGATGGCCACATTGAAGGGTGAGTGTTGCGTATGGCTACCTTTGCGTATGTCGGACGAACCAGATCGGGTGCCGTCAAGAAGGGCGAGCTGAGCGCGAAAACCCGAGATGAGGTGGTAGACCAACTCCGCAAGCAGAGTGTCGTCGTTACGAGTCTTGAAGAAAAAAAAGGTGGCACGGGTGGATTCAGCCTGAGTTTGGGGTCCGGTCTGACCGATAAAGACCTGGTTGTGTTTACGCGACAATTCGGCACGATGATTAATGCGGGTTTGCCCTTGGTGCAATGTCTCGAAATCCTCTCAACCCAGTCTGAGAATAAGGTGCTGCGGGAGACCATCGGGGAAGTGAAGATTCAGGTGGAAGCAGGTTCGACCTTTTCGGATGCCTTACGTCGTCATCCGAAAGTCTTCGACGATCTCTACGTCAATTTGGTGCATGCGGGTGAGGTGGGTGGCCTGCTCGATACGATCTTGACGCGTCTCGCAAAATATATTGAAAAAGCGATGAAGCTCAAAGGGCAGATCAAGTCTGCTATGGTCTATCCTGCCACGATCATGGGAGTTGCCGTTATTGTTATCGCGATTCTCATGCTTTTTGTCATTCCAATCTTTGCAAAGATGTTTCTTGAACTGTCAGGCGGGAAAGTGGCGTTGCCCGGCCCTACGCAATTAGTCATCGACACCAGTAACTTCTTTATAGCTTACTGGTATGTCATTCTTGGGGCAATTGTGGGGACCATTTTTGGCATTAAAAAATACTACGCGACCGTTCGAGGACGGATGGTTATTGATAAGTTGCTTCTCAAGTTGCCAGTGGTTGGAGACTTAATCAGAAAAGCATCGGTTGCCAAGTTTACCCGTACACTTGGGACGTTGCTCTCTAGCGGGGTTCCATTGCTCGATGGAATGACCATCTGCGCAAAGACCTCGGGCAATAAGGTTATTGAAGAAACGTTGATCAACGCTCGCGTCAGTATCAGTGGCGGAAAGACCATCGCGGATCCCTTGGCAGCAAGCGGGGTCTTTCCGAAGATGGTGACGCATATGATTGCCGTTGGTGAGTCAACCGGCGCGCTGGATGCGATGTTAGGGAAAATTGCAGACTTTTACGAAGACGAAGTCGATCAGGCAGTTGCCTCGTTGACGGCACTACTTGAGCCCATGATGATGGTATTCTTGGGGGTTGTGATTGGGTTTATCGTGATTGCGATGTACCTTCCGATTTTCAAAATGGCGTCTGCGATCGGATAGAGGACGGTGTTCAGGCTCCTCTCACGGAGTTGGGCCTGGTTCCCGACCGAAAGCTCTAAGTCCCCTTTCTGGCAAAGCCACTTGGCGACTCATCGAATGTGCGAAGATATGGTTTCTGGCTCCAAATCTGAGGAGATTGGGTTGGCCTTGGTGACGTTTTTGCTCGGACTGTCTGTTGATTTTAATGTGGGGATGGGCGGGGGGTTTGAGACGTTCTATACCCTGATTATTATCACCTATATCCTGACGATCCCTTCCGCCATTCTGCTCCGTGCGTTTACCTCACCGGCAGCTCTCACGATACTTTTTTGGGCTCAGGTGGGGATCGACTTTCTTCTTGAAACGGTGCTGGTTGCCAGGACAGGTGGGATCGAGAGTCCCTTCGCGGTGCTGTATGTTATGACGGTAGCAGTGGCCAGTCTCGTTCCCCGTCGACGAGTAGGGCTTCTTACCGCTTGTTTCTCCATTATTATGTTCGGACTCTTAACGAACATTCAGTTACATGGTCTAGTTGAGGGGTGGGGGTGGCTGTCGCCGAGTCGGCTGACCGTGCCCGAAACATTTCAAACGTTCGGTGTCTACGCCCTCGCCCTTCTTGTCGTTGGGATCCTGGGCGGAACCTTAGCGGAACAGCTTCAGCAGGCCGATCAGTCGTTACGCGAGAAGGAACAGGGACTGACTCGCCTCCAAGTCTTTCACGAGAATATCGTTCACAGCATCAGCAGCGGCGTATTTACGGCGGATGCCATGGGGGGTATCACGTCGTTCAACCCAGCGGCACAGGAAGCGACCGGGTATACGATCGCTCACGTGGTCGGACGTCCATGGCGCGAGGTCTTCAACTGGCACCCTAACCAGGAATCAGATGAGCAGTTCGGTGGTGCCGTGTCGACGACGACGCGATTCGAAGTGGAATGTAAGCGAGCTGATGGCAATCGCCTGATCCTCGGTATGACTCTTTCCCCATTGCATGAGCAGGGGAAACAGACAGGCTTGGTCGGTGTGTTCAAAGATCTCAC
>JACQEY010000075.1 GCA_016200355.1 Nitrospirota bacterium | reverse complement strand
TGTTTCTGCTGGTGGTTTCTTATACGGTTTTGCTTGGCATCTATGCCATGAATCGAAAGGTGTGGGGCGCGCGATGCGACGAAGAAGGCGCGTCACCTTTGCCCGCGTCGGCGAGCCGGTGAGTCGGCCGGGTCTTCTATGACCTCAGAAATGATCGTCAACATCGCGAAGTCCTTTCCGGGTCGATTGGCGATCCATGCCTCGTTTCGGATGACCGTAGCGCCCCCCACTGTCTTGATTCTGTTCGGGCCGTCAGGGTCGGGAAAGACGACAATTTTGCGGTGTCTGGCCGGATTGGAGTGGCCGGAGCAAGGGACCATCCGATTTAGAGATGACACGTGGGTCGAAACGCAATCGGGGATTAGGCTGCCGCCTCAGAGGAGACTGATCGGGTTTATGTCCCAGGACTATGCGCTGTTTCCTACGCATTCCGTCGAGGGCAATATTGAATATGGCCTGAGCGATCTTGGGGCATCTGAACGACGTCGGCGCGTCGCGGAGGTCATGGCGCTGCTCCAGTTGCAGGGAACAGAGCGGTTGAAGCCTAACCAGCTTTCAGGTGGACAGCAACAACGGGTCGCTCTTGCACGGGCCGTTGCCCGATGCCCTCAACTGTTGTTGCTCGATGAGCCTCTGTCGGCGCTTGACGCGCCGACACGGTCCAAGTTGTGCGGGGAACTCAGGTCTTTGCTGAAGCAGTTAGCCATCCCGTCCGTGGTCGTGACGCATGACTGGGCCGAGGCCTTGGCGCTGGGGGACCAGATGGCGGTCGTCAGTGAGGGGCGCGTGCTCCAAGTCGGGGCGCCGCAAGAGGTCTTCAGCCGTCCGCTGAATGCCGAGGTGGCCCGCATCGTAGGGGTGGAGACAGTCGCCCAGGGGCGAGTCGTGGAGGCCCTCGGTGGCCTCGTCACCGTGGATGTGGCCGGGATCAAATTGACGGCTCTTGGTGCCGAGGAAGCGGGGCCGGATGTGTTTGTCTGCATCAGGGCGGAAGATGTCGTCCTTGAGACCCTGGGAGTTGGCGCTACCAGCGCGAGAAATCATCTGGCCGGAACGATTCGCGAGGTGCACCCAACGGGAGCGCTGGTCCGCGTGGAAATCGACTGTGGATTTCCGCTTTCCGCCACCGTGACCCGTTCGGCTGTCGAGGATCTGGGCCTTTCGCCTGGGGCGTCCGTGGTGGCGGCGATCAAGGCCGGTGCGGTCCATTTGATTCCTCGCCGAGACGGAATCGGAGCGGTCATCGCACCATAGCTGGCTTTAGCGCATGATCACTTTGCCGCTCTTGCTCCAGTACCAAAAGAGCGAGAAGTTGGGGTAAATCGCATCGACGGCGTTTTGCCCCGCGACAGTGAAGAGGACTCCTGCTGCAGCCACCCAAGCCTCTCCCATCTTCCATTGGATGGCCGGTTCCACCCCGATGATATTAAAGCCGTTCTTCTGTCCCCTATTCAGGGCATGTCCGTCGGCTCGCCATGTGAGTCCGTGGAGTCCGCTGAGTTCCACGTTGTAGCCGAACCCGCTCTTGTCATCCAGGATATGTTCGAAGATCAGCCGCGTGTTGATCACATCCGGTGAATAGGTGGTCACGCCGTTCTCGTGGCCCGGCATCGAATAGGTGTAGAACGTGGCTGCGCTGATGCGAAAGGGTTGGAGGTTCTTGCGGAACATCAGCCCTTCGGTCAGGCCCATCTCTCCGAATCGCGTGTTGGGCAAGCGACCGAGGGGGGCAAATCCGCCCGGGGGCTTGCCTGTATTGGTGATCCATTTGCTCGTGGGGAGCACCAGTTGGTTGAAATGCGTGACCGATGGCCGCCACCCGTCCGGGTCTTGGATGATGGGGCGGTATTTGACGATAAGAGAGGTGTCGCTCAATCCGGCGTCCGAGGTGTCCGGTCCGCCCTTCCCTTTATTGAAACCATCGGTGTCCCTGGCCCAAAAGGCCGTGGCGCCGGCAGCCATGCCAAGTTCGATGTGGTTGGTGAGTCCATAGGTGGCATTGAGGGAGGGGGCAAGCGAATAGAGATGAACGGGCCCGTTTTTACGATCCAGAGGAGAACTGAGTTGATTGCCGTAACTGTGTTCGCTGATTTGGGTGAACAGGAACTCGCGCACAGAGGCCTGGCCCTTTGGCTGAATGTCTACGGCTTGAAGCAGCATGGGGCCGTGAGAAAAAGGATTCCAGCTCTTCCGGTAATTTTTGATTTCTTGTTCGGATGGTGTCCAGTCGAATGCGTGAGCTGCCGGCATCGTTCCAATGCCCCCCCCAAATTGGATAAGGGCGAGAGCAATAATAAGTGCGCGAAGTGGCTTCTGGAATGGCAACATGGGATGAGTGACTCAATAATAATTTTCAAATCCGATAAAAATTGTCGGATTACTTTAAATTAAGTTAATATATATTGTCAACATATATTTATTAAATCGTAAGTCGTTAATTTAAAAGCATTTAATATTGTGAGTGTGCCGTCTGGCGAGAGTTGAATGAAGCAATAAGGCTGTAACGTGTTTTTGAGAAAAATTCGAAGGTCTTAACATGACAACTTCCATCAATCAGTGAAACCATTATGCGTGAAAACGAAAAAAGGTAGGAGATAGATTCAAGCGAGAGTTTGGTGGCGGTGGAGGGTATCGAACCCCCGACCCGCGGCTTATGAGAAGCATTAAGTATTTCCACGCTGACATGCGGTAGGCCGCACCATACCACGGGA
>JACQEY010000064.1 GCA_016200355.1 Nitrospirota bacterium | reverse complement strand
CGGTGAGGAGACGATAGAGTCCCCACTCAGCCCCTCGGTGGGTTTGTGTGGTGGCTTCCACGTAGAGGGCATTCCAGGCTGTGATCACATTTTCTGCCGGATAGTTCCAGGCGTCCCGTCCGAAGAGGAGACCGGCCAGCGTGCTGAAAGGTAATTTCACGATCTCAAAGGCGGCATTCTTCAGCCCGATCACTAGGGAGAAAGGGTAACCGGTGATGCGCCAGGGATTTTCTTGCCATGGCGATGGCCCTTCCCTTGAACGTTTGGGGGTCCCATCTGTCCCAGGCTCGACCGGTGCAGGGGTCGCCTCGTTCGCATAAACCAGGTCATAGCCGATTAGTTGAACCGAGTTGCTTTCGGAAGCCGGCTCTCCATTCTCCGGCGCGATCTGCCTGAAGTAAAACGTCACCCCATAGCGGACTAGTGTCCGTTCCTTATCCCAGGGGATCTCATAGCCGAGCATTAAGTAGCGCTGGTTCCGTTGTGTCCCCTTCCGCTCGACTTGCACAATATCGGAGAGGAGATATTCATACAAATCGGTATTTGCTTGGGAGGTACGAGCCTTGAGCTCGGTTTCTACATGGTACAGCGATCGTGCCTTGAAGCAGATGGATTCCTTTTTCAGCCCACCATCGGGGCCGCACCACTGTGACTGATTCTGGGAGGGCTCCTCGACCAAGAGGTAGGTTCTGTTCTTGTCTTCATCCGGTGAGATTGGCTGTCTCGCCAGATTCTCCACGAGCTGGGCGGAGCGCACATATTCTCGTAAGCGGTCCAGGCTCTGGTCTGGATTGGTCGCATCCAGGGCATAAGTGGTCAGCCATTTCTTTGAGATCTCTTCAATGGGGGGATAGGCATCGGGTTGGACGGGGTTACCGTTGCCGTCAGCGCAATGTTCCAACGCCTGGGTGCCCTCGTGGAGCTCCTTCTCAAACTCCATCTGTAGGGATCGGAGCGTCGACGTGGGGGGCGAGTAAGCCGAAGCGATTTTTTCGACAATGTCGTCAAGACGGAGCACGCATTCTTTCTGACCAAGCCGGTTCGTGCCCTTGCTCGGATCGCCGATGGCGATTGAGTAAGGAAGGCTGGAGGCACAACCGGCCAACATAAGAGCACAGATCGTCGTGGCTACTATTCTCATAGGGATCTTCCTTGTGTGTTTGCCAGCCCCTGGCTTCAACGCCATGGGCTGGTAGCGGTATCGGGTTTGTCGGGTGATAGCAGAGGGCTTGCTTGCCCGTTCTTGCCTCCATGCTATCGTAGCTTCATCTGCGAAGGAGGGGGACACAGCCGGATCTCGAAACTAACTTTTACGTTTCATAGTATGCGAGGTTTCCTACGCTCTACATACGCTGAATGAGTGAAAAAGACAACTGTCAGAAGGGGAAGAAAAGCGGCCAGATGCCATGGCGACATGGTATGTGAAACCAGCCATCCAACAATTGTTGGCGGGGTATGACTACGGACAACGGGAGAACCAAGGTCACTCAGGAGCGAGAGGATTCTGTGCGATGGCCATTCTTGATAGCCAGCACGATGAGGTCCTTTTCTCGAATTGCATAGATAATCCGATAGCCGCCCTCGCGAATCCGATAGAGATGGTCCATGCCTTCGAACTTCGTGACGCCTGGGGGACGAGGACTGGTGCGGAGCGCATGGAGCCGTTTCACGAAAAGCGTCCGAAGCGGTTTGGCGAATGTGCGGAGTTGCTGCTCAGCAGGAGGGGCCACAAAAATTGTGAAGATTGCCTGGTGCAATCAGAACCCCAATTCTTTCAACATGGCATCAAGCGAGTGGGCGCCGTTCTTGTTCGCCTGGGCCAAGGCCGCGCGGGCATCAACGAGATCGATACGGTTTTCAAGGGACTCCAGGAGTCGCAGGTCGTCGATGGGCACTACCGCAGCGACCGCCCGGCCACGTCGGCGCAATAGCACACGTTCGTTGCCGAATGCTGCGCGGTTGATGGCATCGGCGAATCCTTCTCGCTCCTTATTGCCGGATGGGTTTCCCATATGCACCTCCAGAGACCGCGACCGGTCAGACAGACAGATCGTTCGCTTGGTACAAGCTGTACAGTGGGTAGGAGGCGAAGTCAATCGACAAGAAGACTTCACCTGACCTATTCCATTTTTTCCATAATTGGGGTATGAAGTGGGGGCGGCAATCGAGTCGC
Source organism: Nitrospirota bacterium (assembly GCA_016200355.1). GTDB lineage: Bacteria > Nitrospirota > Nitrospiria > Nitrospirales > Nitrospiraceae > Palsa-1315. The sequence goes on along the minus strand of JACQEY010000064.1, from coordinate 27,841 downwards.
AGTGCAATATTACTCATCCACACAGTAGAGGAGACACTCAATGGCAAAGGGTATGACACAGAAGAAATCGGACAAGAAAAAACCAGCCAAGACGATGAAGGAAAAGCGCGCCGCCAAGATTGCCAAGAAGAGAGGCTAATACAGCCGTTGTTTCGGCTATTCAGACGGGAGCAACAACCATTGCGCCCATCGATGTGTGTCAGCAGCAAGCGGCACATGTGATGGGCGCGCATCGGGGTCTTGACCCCTCCCAGCCCATGTATCCCACGCCCAGGCTACTTTTTCCGATACACGTTCAGTCCGACCTTCTCCTCGCGGTTTGGAATGGTCACATTTCCCTCCGTCGAGGCAATGATGATCGTCTTTCCCGAAGCAGAGGGGCCGAACTCTTTGGACAAATCGACCTTGATCGTCAACGTTGTTCCTTCGACGGTCATCTCCACGTTCTTCATGATGGTGGCCTCTCAGTGAGGGACAGAGCATAAGGACGCCCTAATCCTAATAATGGTGCAATCTGTATCGCGAGCAGGGGAGGAAGTCAATCGACGGAAGCGCCTCCCTCAGTCCAAAAGGCTGGACTCTTATCCTCCAGCAAACACCGGCCGAAAACCAGCGATGGTCAGGATGCGGGCGACTGCCTCGCGCTGGTCGCCCTGAATTTCTATCCGCTCTTCCTTCACTGTGCCCCCGGCGCCACAGGCTTTCTGCATCTCCTTGGCGAGTGCTTCTTTTTCGGCCAGACCGATGCCAGCGAAACCCGTGACAACTGTCACGGTCTTGCCGCCACGATGCGCGGTCTGACGAATGATATCCACCCGCCCACGGTTTTTCTTTGGTGCGATGGCTGGCACGCCGGACGGGGAGGCGCCAGGCTGCATCTCCAGGGTCAGCGGCAGGGCTGCGTTTTTTAGTGCTGCGAAAGGACTGGTCCAGACGATTGGTTCACCACTCGTGGAAATGCGTTTCTTTTCTTTCATCGCTTCACCCACGTACCGTAATCCTAGTGTATCGTTCCTGCATCATTGCCCAAACGGAGTTGACGCGTCTTTCAAAATCGTCAATGTCATATGCGCGCTGTTCGCTCCATCCGCCATCCAAATCTGTCCTTCTTGAATGGTACATTGCAACTGCATGCTGGGGTGCGCAAGTGTGGTCAAGGCGCGGCTCCCATCCAGGGGCAGATTCATCACGGCCAGATTATTCAATCGCGTGAGTGTAGCCAAGTTTTTCTCCCACCACTGATCAGCGCCCCGACCGCCGTAGGTATAGATGCAGACCTGTCTCGCACGACCGCAGGCCCGGCGAATGATTTTCTCATCCGGCTGGCCCACCTCGATCCAGAGATCGATGGCACCAGTTAAATTCTTGAGCCAGAGAGCAGGTTCCTCTTCGGCGCTCACCCCACGACCAAACGACAAGGACTCATGCGCATGCAGTGCAAAGGCCAGCAGACGCACCATCATGCGCTCGTCGGTTTCAGAGGGATGGCGCGTCAGAGTGAGGGCGTGGTCTTGATAGTATTGGCGGTCCATGTCGGCGATCTGCAGGGTCGCTTTGTAAATTGTCGCGTTCGAGGCCATGGAGTCGTGGTTCCTTGATTCCGAAGAGATTCAAAAGGATAAAGCCGGCAGCCGTCGCTCACATATCTTCTTTATACGCGATGTACCACCCTTCGACCCGTTCCCGCGCCCAGGGCGTTTTACGGAGAAACATGAGGCTGGATTTCACGCTGGGATCGTGGAGGAAACAGCGGATCGGGACGCGGCGACCCATCTCGGCCCAGCCATACCGCTCGACAAGCTCCTTGATAATGGTTTCCAGCGTGATCCCATGCAACGGATCGCGGGGATGAGCGGAACTCATGAGCGTATGGCGAATGGCATATGGGTAATGGCCGACGAGGAAGATATTGTCGTATCTACAGGCATATTGCATGAAAGATGGGCTATTGGTCTATAGTGCCGGCCAGGGCGAGAATTGCGAGACGTGCGGGAAGAGCGAGAAAAGTGAGGTGTGATGAGTACGGACTTCCACCTTGTCTCACCAGAGTCATCTATGACAGACCAGTCAATACCTCGCAGGATGCTCAGAAAGGCTGTCCAGCAAGGCCGCAGCGAACCATCACTTTATAAGGGGAGGCTGAGATGATCCCAACTGCGCGCAATATTCCACCCACCCAGCCCTCAGCGCGCCAAGACGCGCTTTATCCCGGGCGAGGGCCTTCCAATTTCCTATACCTCCCTTTAGGGGAGTGGCCAAGGCTGCCCTCAACTGCGCGCATCGAACGAGCACAGTTTCACCGTGCGCGTTCTGCGAGCAAGGAGGGCACCTGGCCGCTCCCTGCCCGTCCTTCGGAGGCCGCGCGTTGCGCGAGCAAAGGGATCGCCCCAGCTACCCCGCTCCCTTTTTCAGTATCCTGTTAGGTCTTGCGCTTGAGCAAATCCGTGAGATTGGCAAAGGGGGTGAAGGTCGAAGGTCGATCTGGTTCTCGGCCAGGCGCCGCCTCACCAGACGCGTCAGCCACCTGATTCCGCTGGTGCTCATTGTCGTGACAATAGAGACAGAGCAACTCCCAGTTGCTCCCGTCGGGTGGATTGTTGTCGTGGTTGTGGTCCTTGTGATGGACGGTGAGCTGGCTCAGTTTCTTGCCGTCAAACTCTCGTCCGCAGTGCGCACAGATCCATGGAAACATCTTGAGCGCTTGCTCTCGATAGGTCTGTTGCAGCTGAAATTGGGTGCGCCGTGCCATGCGAGCCTCGGAAAGGAAGGCGACTCATTACGGAGAGGTTCGACCACAGGTCTTAGAGTAAAGACACCTACACTGGATTCAGGAGGCTAACAATTCACTCAGCCGTCTTGGAAACAGGCCCTCCACTCATAAGATAATTCACGAAGACTCATGAATAATACAGGCTAAATCAGTTGTGTGCAGGGCCAACAGAATATTCGGATGGTTGGTTTGACCCATCCTGCGTGCTCCGCCTCCGTACGCCAGGCCTTGACAGCGCCGGCGACCTTGTCCCGTTGAGCTGGTTCGAGTGAGACCAGAATCACGCTGTTCTCCCCTGCATAGAACGAACCCCCCTCCGTTGATCCCGACTGTCCTGTCCCAACCGTTTCGGGAAATTCGGTGTAGGCTTTGACCCCGCATGTCCGCAATAATTCGTGCACGCGTTCTTTCAGCACGGAACGAAATGCGATCATCAACATGTCCATGAGTAACCTCGAAAAATGTGACGGTTCACTATAGCAGGTTCCCGATTGATTCTGAAAGGCGCAGGTGCGAGTCACTAGGGGAAAGGGTTAAAGCGTCGTTTTCTCAGTGTCCATACAGGGCTACTCAGTTTTTAGGAGTCGAGTGTTGTTACTTCGTGCGTCGACACCACCGCACAATTACCGCGAGCCACGCCATCCCGATGCCCCCGATTATGGTCATGAGCCACTGCTCCCACGTCACGCGGGTAAACTCGAACAGAATGGCGTCAATCCAGCTCATGGTAGCCTCGTAGGGAGGTCTATTCTAGGAGTGGGACGAGCAAACCGCAAGGCTGAACGTTAGGTGACATGCCGGATCCCGTGGGCGCAGCAGCGGCGGGAGTGGGGCGCGACGGAGCGACGCCAGGGTGGATGGGTTGACGGCAACCCGCCGTGTCATGTTGAGTGCGGAGGATTTTGACCGGGATCGTGTGAGCGGGATTAATTTGCTGTGTCGAATGGCGCGGATGGACTTGTCGAAGTGGTGTGGTGATCGGGGGTTAAGCAGGACGTGGGCTGGTTGAGTGTGCGGACAACCCGTGCACCGCACGCATTGCAGGTATAGCGTTCCCTTGAACGCCTCAGGTGCCGTCCTTTCAATGTCAGGTACCGCCCTTTCAGTGTGAGGACCTGATGGGTACAGGCTGGCTGCTTGACTTTGAAGTGTATTCTCACTACGTCCCTCCGTGTCTCAGGATCAGAGTATCAGGTCAGTTAGTCCCGCTGCGATGCGCGCGACCGCACAATATGCCATCCATGGTTGCATGACGGTTTGAGTGCTCATCTCCTGGCTGCCTCGCAAAACGTGGAGCTGATTCACTGACGGAAAGGGCTCATTTTTTTGTTGCCCATCGATTGGTCGAACGGCTGTCTACGTGGAAAACGATGAATCTCCTAGTTGGTGCGCCCGGAGGGACTTGAACCCCCAACCCCCAGATCCGTAGTCTGGTGCTCTATCCATTGAGCTACGGGCGCGTGGGCAGACTGCCTCGCCGAAACCCTGGCGCTAGTCCTCATCAGGAGTCAGCGGAAGGTGATGCGCAAGTCTGTATCTCAGCACGGGAGGTTATACAGTTGTCTGGGAGAGAGGGTCAAGTGAAGAAGGCAGGCGCTGTGAAGAGTTCCCTGGCCCGCATTATTCATGAAGCTTCTGCTGCAAGCGCGGATACGCGGCTATGACAGGCAGTCTCGCCATTCAGCCCTTCGACATACTGCACGAGTATGCCTCAGGGCTTCACGGCTCCGAGTGCCTGTCTCGCTTCGCGTCTGCACGCTTTCGCGACGAATCTTCATGAATAATGCGGGCTAGTAAATGCTCTTGCTCAGTTCTGGCGCGTAGGTGCTTTCATTGCCTGCAGTATCATATGCCGTAATGGTGAAAAAGTAGATTGTGCCGTTGATTAAGTTCGTCAGGACATGGCTAGTCACTTTTCCTACCGAGATAGGTATCCCATACACCCCAGACTGCGTTCCCGAATATATCTTATGACCTGCTAAATCGGATTCGGCTTGGCTGTCCAAGTCAATGTTGCACTAGTTGCGATACTGGCCGTAACCGTCAGTGAAACGGGAATGTTCTGTGGTGTGTTGGAGCTTCCTGAGACGGCCACAGAGATGGTCGCGTTATGGGTTCCGGCGGCAAGCCCGGCATGATTGATGCTTGTTATGACTGCGGCGGTGGCTGTTCCCGTTGAGGGAGATAGCGTTAACCAAGTGGCATTGTCACTGGCTGTCCAGGTGATGGATCTGTGCCGACAAAACTTTCTTTGGCCTGGCAGGTAAACGCTTTGTGGAACAAGGCGAAACCATGATGCGTAGGCGCAAATACACAGCTGGAACCATTTTGATGATTGTATGGTCCAGCATGCAGTGTCTGCATTCGTTTTGAGTTGGCTCGCCGCCTGGTGAACCGGCATCGATGAGAATTCCAAAACAGTATTCAGATGTATTGTTCTCATGTAGAATTTTTCAGTGAGGTGAACCCTATAATCTGTGTGGTTGCCTGTGGGGGACGATGGCCAGTCTCCAATCAGTCCCGAAAGATCCAGAGTCTGGTGAAACGCCTGTAATGGCAGCCACCCGGGCATTTCCCATCTGGCAATGGGTCGTCGGTGCGGTGCTGCTTGTTGCACTCGGATCATGGTTGGTGTGGCTCTCAGCCTATCTTCAACGAATGTTTATTGAAGAGGATATTCACGCGGCTTGCCAACGGGTCATGCCGGATACGGTCCAGCGCTGTGTCGACACCGTGATTATTCAACGCGGGGGAGCGCGACGATGATTCGAGGATGGAAGTGGAGACTAAGGTCCGTATCAGGTGTCGGGCTGACGCTCTGTGGTCTGTTATTAGGCGCACAGGTTGTCGAGGCACAAGAGCCGGTCGAGCAACCACGCCAACGGTTCGAATTTGCCGCCGGTACGTGGATCAGCACCGGAGATACGCGCTGGGCACACAACGCGTCTTCCATGGCCGGGTTGGGAAATCCCACTTCAAAACTTACTTATAAAGACGTTGGGACGAATGTGATTGAACTTACTGGAAAGGTTTGGATTGCACCGAAATGGTTTGGGCGACTCAACGGGGGGTATGCCGGGATCGGTGGTGGCAGACTCACGGATGACGATTACGGATCAAATGGCGGGCAGAGGTTATTCTCACATACCAATAGCGACCTATCAGGTGACAACATGTGGTATCTGAATGCGGATAGCGGCTTCCGGGTAGCTGAATATCCAAATCATCGGGGTTGGCTGGAGATATTTGGAGGATATCAGTTTTGGCATACGACGTATCAAGCCACAGGGTTGACGCAGGTGTCCTGTGATCCGAATGCCATCCCCGGATTCACGTGTGCGCTTGCACCAGGCCAGAGCAGCAATCAAGGACAGACGGTACTAACGAACACGACGAACTGGCACTCGATTCGAGTGGGTGCCTCAACGGAGTATCGGTTGACCAGGCGCCTCAGTGTGCTCAGCACACTTGCGCTAATTCCAGCCAGCGTGCTCGACAATAAAGATGTGCATCACTTGCGAGGAGATCTCAAACAAGACCCGAGTTTCTCTATGGTCGGCTATGGAGTGGGGGCCGATGCGGACGTTGGAGCTCGCTTCATGATCACCCAAAACCTTGCGGCAAACGTTGGATACCGTGTGTATTATAACCGGATGTTGAGTGGTGATCTCACCGTCCATCCTGTTGTGGGGTCTTCGGAGTCTTTTCCCCTCACTCAGTTCGAATCCTTGCGGCATGGTTTCACTGCCAGTCTCAGCCTCATATTTTAACCGTCTGTTCTCAGTGATTACCGGCGTGAGTGTGAAGGCAGCGTTTCGTCTTCGTATTGAAGGAAGAGCCGTTTGGCTTCTGGATGGAGATAGCTTGGATGGCCGTGTGGAATGCCGACCGTGCGGAAGAGCGGTGTGAGCTTGCCGTTTGGATGCAGGTAGCCGGCACGAAGCGGCACGGTGCGTGTACTGTGTCGAACCAAGTGGCAGGGAGTCGGTCTGATCGAGGTGATCCACTCGGCTATGTCATGCGGGTTGCCGATCGAGGCGGAGAGCAAGAGCATCCGTGCTTGGCTCGGACAGAAGATGATCGTTTCCTCCCAGACGACGCCCCGCTCCGGATCTGCGATATATTGAGACTCATCCAAAATAACCAGACCTAACGTATCCAACCGTACGTCTATCTCACCGCCGCCTGCATCGTAGAGTAAATTCCGCAAGATTTCCGTCGTCATAATCAGCAGAGGCGCTTGTCCGTTGTCGCGCCGATCGCCGGTCAGGATGCCGACTTGTTCTGCACCGAAAATTTTTGAAAACTCCGTGTACTTGGTGTTCGAGAGGGCCTTGAGAGGCGATGTATAGATGACGGTCCGATTCTCTGCGATTGCGCGGCGGGCCGCTTCGACCGCCACATAGGTTTTTCCGCTTCCTGTGGGGACGCTTACGACCACGTCACCTTCTCGTAGTTTGGCGATGGCCTCTTCTTGCCAGGCATCCGGGACAAAGGCTTTCGACGGCGGTATCCCCAGTCCCTCCAACCAGCTGGAGAGGGTAATGGCCGGTTCATGGGATTCCGGCTCAACCGGCCTGTGCGTGGTGCGACGCTGCGGCGCCGAAGATTTCTGTTTTCGTATGGCGGGGGCTTGAGGAGGGGGTGGCGCAGGGCGAGCGTGTTTTTCACCGATCAAGGTCATCAGGTCGGACTCAAAACCTGCGCGGTTCTCTGCGGAGTGGCGCAGCAAGACCTCGATCAAACGGCGTTTGCCTGCGCGGAAATGTCGCTGAACACGCCCACGCGCCAGGCGGTGCAAGAGTGCGATCGGTTGTTGAGCCAGCAGTTGTTCGAGTTCTTCGGTGGTCATCTTTGTCTCGTTGGTCGTGAAACGTGAAACGTGAAACGTCCGAATCCGTGGGCGAGATACGCTTCACCAATGACGAGGGACGCCGTCATGGTAATTCTTCCAGCACACCACGGCGCAGGGCGGCGATGGCACGTGAGGCGGTGTCTGTCAAACCGGGGTGTGTGGCCTTGAGTGTGTGTAACTGTGACAGGAATTCCAAGGTTCGTGCTAAGAGGCGATAAATATCCCCTTCGGCCATCGTCGTGCTTTTACAGAGACCGATCCATGTGAGCCCGGGATCGCCGATCCACCGTTCCGTCACTGCGGCGATGTCGGCACGTAAGAGCGGGGGATCTTCATGCGGCGAGAGCGACGCAGCCAATTTTCGAACCTGTCCGAGCAATGAAGCCAACCCGGAACTGACGCGCGGGAACGCGCCGGGGCGATCGTCGTCGTGGGCGATGCTCGACATGACGGCGGCCAGCATGGCGGGATCGGCGCCGCTGAACGCATCGGCCCGGAGCAATTCCGTGATGAGCAGCGAGTGGTCGATGCGGATGAGTCTGGCCCATTCGCCGTCCTCGGTCAGATGGGCTGTCGGCGTGAGATAGCCGAACTGTTGAAGGACATCGATCTTTTCCTGGAAACGGTGCCAGAGACTCGTCCTCAAAGCTTGGATCGATTTGACGTGTCGATGTTGCTCCTGCCGAAGTTTGGCAGCGAGAGGATAGTCCCTCTGGCAGGCAGAACGTGAAGGACAGGTTGGACAAGCAAAGTCGCCCAGGGTTTGCACGATGGCGTCCGGAATCGGCTCATCGTCTTTTGGAATCAGGATGGGCAGCTCCGGCAGCCTGCCGGGTAACTCTTCCAGGTGATGGAGTAACTCTTCCACGCTCTCCGGCGTGCACCAGGGATAGACCGGTGCGTCCACGCAGTCGAGGACACGGTCGGACACTTCGGTCACTGTAGAGGCGGGAGATTCGGTAATGCCTCCGCCGAGACGCAGCGCCGTGATCATGGGGCTCTTCTGGCCCTTGCTGCGATATTGCCGCAGGACCACGCCACGGCTGCGGCCGAAGCCCACCACACGACCGGGGGTGAGAAAGTGAAAGCGTGCGGCAACTTCCGGTGGTTCGTGCTTCCTGACAGGGGCACGGTGCGATTTCTGCCGGCGGACCTGGTCGAAGGTCTGCCATTCTGTGATCCAATCGGTGCAGACGCGCGGCCCAAATGGTTCCATCTGATCGCGCAGATCGTCCAGCTTGCGTTCCAAGACCTCGGCGCGCTGGTTGAGCTGAAATTGCGCAAAGCTTTTGGCGAGGATCGGTTGGATTTGATCAAGGGGGTGGGCTTTCAAGAGGTTCAGAACCATCGGATAGCTGATGAGGAATTGGCTGTTGATCGCTTCCGGATGGCCGGTGAAGCCTTTGGTCAGTACGTTCAAATCGATGTAAGGTGAAGGGGTGACGATGGCGAAGCCCACGAGATCTTTTCCGCGGCGTCCCGCGCGACCGGCAATCTGCTGTACCTCGCCGATCGTCAAGTCCATGAAGTCGCGCGACTTGCGAATGCTGGACTGCGTGATGATGACGGTTCGCGCAGGGAAATCGACTCCGGCCGCCAGCGTGGTTGTGGCAAAGACGGCATCGAGGCAGCCATGGCGCATCAGCTCTTCAACGGCGATTTTCCACGAAGGCAGATGGCCTGCGTGATGCGCAGCCACGCCGATGCGCTGAACAGTCGGAATAAGCGGGTGTTCGGCGATGCTGGGGTATTGAGCGATCACCTTGTCCAGCACGTCGGCGATGGCTTGCTGACGAGGCGGCGGGAGGAGGATGCGGCTATGGTCGAAGGCCTGCATCGCTTCATCGCAGGCACGGCGCGACGTAAGAAAGACGATGGCCGGGGTCAAGTGCTTGTCGCGAAGAGCGAGAATCAGATCAACCGGATGAATCGAGGGAGGCATGCAGTTTCATTCCCTTTGCAATCACGACCAAGCCGGAATCGGTGACGGTAAATCGCTGGGCGTCGGCCTCCCGGTTGTATCCGATTTCTGACTGGGGCGGGATGATGACATCTTTGTCGATGATGGCCCGTCTGACCCGGCTCTGTGCGCCGATGACGACATTTTCCATGACGATCGATTCACGCACGTCCGCATTGTCCTGCACACGGACGTTCGGTGACAGTACTGAGTTTTGCACTCGGCCACCGGAGAAGATGCAGCCGCTGCAGACGATGGAATCGAGGGCTACGCCCATCCTGCCGCCCTGATAGTCTTGCGCGAAGACGAATTTGGCCGGTGGATTTTGCCCTTGATAGGTTCGAATCGGCCATTGTTGGTCGTAGAGATTGAAGAGGGGATCCACCGCGACGAGGTCCATGTTCGCTTCCCAGTACGCGTCCAATGTTCCGATATCCCGCCAATACTTCACGTCCTTTTTGTTCGCATCGACAAATTTGTAGGCGTAGACGCGACGATCTCGAATCATTCTTGGCATGATGTTTTTCCCGAAGTCGTGACTGCCGCCTTCCTGGGCGTCGGCAATCAAGTACTCTCGGAGGATGTTGGTGCGAAAGAGGTAGATGCCCATTGAGCCAAAGGCATGGGTTGGATCGTGGGGGATCGACGGCGGGTGAGTCGGCTTCTCCACAAAGTCCGCAATCCGGAAATCCTCGTCCACGCCGATCACGCCGAATCGATGGGCATCTTCAATCGGAATATCGATCGCGCCCACCACGGCATCGGCGCTTTTGGCGATCAGCCAATGGAACATCTCCATATAGTTCATCTTGTAGATATGGTCGCCGGCCAGGATGAGCACATAGTCCGGTTGTTCGCTGTCGAGCAGAAACAGGTTTTGATAGACCGCGTCGGCGGTGCCTTGGTACCATTCCTCGCTGATCCGCTGTTGGGGTGGAATCGAGGCGATGTACTCGCCGAGTTCGGCGTTCAGGATGTTCCAGCCTGTCCGAATGTGGCGGTCGAGCGAGTGGGATTTGTACTGAATGAGTACGGCAACTTTGCGGAGCCCTGAGTTGAGGCAATTGCTGAGCGTGAAATCGATAATGCGATATTTTCCGCCGAAGGGAACTGCCGGTTTGGCCCGATGTTCGGTGAGGGGATGAAGACGCTCGCCTTTCCCGCCGGCCAGCACCATGGTGAATATGTTTTGCATCGCGGTGAATTCTAACAGGACGTTGAGGAAATAGAAAGAAAGCAGACTCGTTGACATCGCGAAGATCTGAGACGATACTAGACTGGAGAGCCTAGCAGGCTGTGGGCCAAACCCGGTCTGTCTCGTGTGTTTGGTTGACGAAACTAACCAGATAGACCAGACCAACCAGACAGACCAATCCGACCAGATGAACAAGACAGGCTGGCGGCATTATTCAGCATCCTGCCAGGAAAATCGGTGAGTATTCGAGCAAAGGAGTAAATATGAAGCGGGATGTACTGGTCACGTCGCTCGTAAAACAAAAAGCGGCTCAGAAGCCGGACGTGGATCGGAGTGTCGATGCGCTCCGGCGGGTGGAACATCTTGAAAGCCAAATGGCAAAGTTGTCCGAGTTGGTTCGCGAGCATGCGGAGGATGTCGATCGATTGGTGCGCATCGTGGCCGAAGATCGCGACGTCATTCGTCGGCAGCTATTGCGCAAGCATCACGAGCGAGTTCGGGTCCGCAAGCATCTTCGCGACTCCAATGCCAAGGTAGGACTCGACTTCTAAACAGGATGCTGAAAAAGTCCGCCAGCGGCGTGCTCAACACCCGTGAAGCGTCCCTCGACAGGCTCGGGACGCCCTGAGCCCGTCGAAGGGCGTATCTCGTGAAGCGTCGTTCGTTTCAGGATTCGGACGTTTCACGAACGATGGGGACGGCCTTTTTGAGCATCCTGCGGGACGTTTCTCTCCTAATCCCAGATATACAGGCTATAAAAGTTCGGCTGGCCCCATTATATAGTTTTTCTGCAGCCTGCTGAGCCTATGCCTGGTGGTTTCGTACCATGGGATTCCGCCCCGCGAGTCCATCCCCGCAGGATCTCACACAAGTCCGGCCCTATTGTTGGTGGTCTTACCGGTATCGCGCGAAATCGTCCATCGGCGCGATGCGAGTCATGGCGAAATGAAAGAAAGGAGATGACCGTGCAGCAAGGATATTCTTATCGGTGGGTGATCGTCTTGTCGGTCTCCGAAGGGACAGAATGTGCCTGCTGAATCCGTCCCACAGAATACGAAACCGTTGACGCCGGAAGAGGTCCAGCGGGCGGAAGCCCTTCTGCCATTGCTGGAAGGCGCGCAAGAGTTTTGGGCGATGGGCGAATTTGTGCACCTCGGCGAGCCATCCGTGCCGGTCCTGATCAAAGGCTTGACTCTGCCGGGGCCGCGCATTCGCTACAACGTCATTGAAACGATTTCGATGTTGAAGGCGGCTTCGGCGGTCCCGGCCCTCATTACTGCGGCCAAGGAACCAAACGAGATCCCGCGTGTGCGTGAACATGCCTTGCGGGTGGCCGTTCGATTGGACGCGGCCAAAGTCGTGGGTGCGATCGAGGTGATGGCAAAAGATCAGAGTTCGTCGATTCGGAAGGCCGCCGCATTCGAAGCTCGGTATGTCAGAGAGAAGCCGGTGGTACCGATTTTGATCGGAATGATTGCCGATGAGGAACGTTTTGTCGCGCTCTCAGCGGTGCAGTCGCTCTGGGTTCTGACCCGGCATGAATCGGAGTTCCACGATTGGGAGATATCAACCAAGCAAGACCGTCAAGACTGGGCGACCGAGTGGATGGAATGGTGGAACAGCCAGAAGGATAGCTTCGAAATGTCGGAACCTAAACGGCCTGCACGGGCTCGCTAGGGAGATACGATCTCTCTTTGAGCGGCAGGAAAGCTGTGCGAGCACCGCTGGAACCTAACGCCGCGTATTTTGCAAGGAAGTCCACGTGCGATACACGTTTATCAGGACTCAGGGGCGCGCGCATCTGATGAGTCATTGCGGAGAGGACATTTCTACTGCGGCGAAGTCGGACATTATCATTATGGGATTACATCATGGTAATACCGTCACTCACGCATTGCCGAGGAGTTCGCTTTGAGGGAGAAGACTGTCCGTGCCTATTGAGCAGCATGTAGAAAAATCCACCTCCAATCATCCGCCGATCTCACCCATTATCTTTTCTCCTTCCTTCCCATTCTGACCTTCCCAGGCCCCCCTCCTGCATGCACGTAGGAATTGTCTTACCTCAAGACGGCTGATTATCTGACATTAGGGCTGGCCGGTATCTGATCGCGCGCCATGCTGATGTCGGGTGGAATGCCGCTATCAGAAGAGACAGGCAATCCTGCCTATGTGAGTACAGGTCTAAATGAAAGGGGGGAGCATCATGAAGTTGCAGAAAGCACAAGAGACAGGAGCGAGGAAGCCACGCACAGTTATCCTCAATCAGGCCGCTGCAACCGCGCCTATCAGCAAGCCCACGCGGCACGCGCAATCGTCGTTCGACGATCTGCATGCGCACATCGCCGCACGGGCCTATGAGTTGTATATCCAAAGGGGCTGCCGAGAAGGCTGTGCCGAGGAAGATTGGCTGGATGCCGAGCGGGAAACTATAAGTCCTGTATTTCCAGTCTCGCCCGGCTCAGAGACCGGAGACTCCCAGTGATCCCTACGCAGGCGGTGGGTTCGCGGTGATCGCCTCCAAGATGACCACCTTCAATCCCTGATGCGAGCTGGATACAGGCACCCCTTCTCGCCAACGCACGTTTACAGTAATCTCAAGGCTCTTTTGGATTGATCGAGGAACGTTGCTCTTCTAAAGTACGAGCGACGACGGAGCGTGGCAGGCTGGTCCGATGTCTCCGACTCCTTCCTGATTGGCATGTAATACACGACGAACCATAGAGAGGGATATATGAGACGTTGTCACGTTCCTAGATGGTGCCCTCGTTCCTGGTTGGTTATCTCTCTGCTGCTGACTATTTGGGTGGGAAGTCCCCGGCTTCTCGCGGCTGCCTTGGTCACGCCGGAAGAAATGAACAGCGTGCGGGTCTACAAGCAGATGGCAAGATCCACCGTTCTGATTGCCTCAGCCTATGTCAGCCCCCATCACATCATGCAGTCGTCCGGGAAAGGGCTCGCATCGGGTGTGCTGATCGACGAGCAGGGTTCGATCGTGACCAATGCACACGTTGTGACAGGGGCTGCAAAAATTACGGTGACAATGCACGATGGAACTCGTCTTCCGGCAGAGCTGATCGGAAGCGATCCGCAATCGGACATCGCGCTGCTCCAAGTGACGCTTCCGAAAGGGCCACATACCCCTGCCCATCTGGGTGATTCCGACAAGCTGGAGATCGGTCAGAAAGTCTTGGCGATTGGGCATCCATTTGGATTGGGTTATGCATTTTCGACCGGCATCGTGAGCGGATTCGGCAAACTATTTGAGACCAAACAGGAAGTGTTCCAAGAACGAGTGATCCAGACCACGACGCCGATCAATCCCGGCAATAGCGGCGGGCCGTTGGTCGATTCCGAGGATCGTGTGATCGGAATCAACGCGTCTATTTTGTTTGGTGCCCAGAATATTGGATTTGCCATTCCCATTAATACCGTCAAATCCATCGTGGCGGAACTGCGCAAGAATGGCCGTGTGATTCGCCCTTGGCTGGGTATCAAAGGCAAGCTCGTGACCGATGAATTGCAAAACTTGATCGCGCTTCCGCTACCCAGTGGCTTACTGATCATCGATGTGGACGATGGGAGTCCGGCCGAGGCGCTCGGGCTCCGCGCCGGCAAACTGGATGTCACCATCGAGGGAGAGCCGTGGGTCTTGGGCGGCGATATTATCGTCGCAGTCGATGGGCAAGACGTGAAGACCAGCGAGCAGTACGGCAAGGTGTTCCAGCAGCTGAAAGCCCAGCAGCACATTGAGATCACAGTGTCCCGAGACGGCGTAAGGCGCACGATGAGCGTCACGCTGGGGGAACGCCCGACGCCGTCCGGTCCCCCACAACATCCCAAGTTCGAGGTGCCTCCTGTAGTCCCACAGGGGCTGAACTTTGTGCTGTTTTGATGTAGTCCGAATGACACAAGAGCGAAACGAGAACGCAGCTGGTGGATTTATTCAGCATCCTGCTAAAAGGAAGCGAATCGATGCTTGAACGTCCGATCGACATTTTGCTCACGCAGCAGCTCGTGGTCTGCTTCGCCTGGCTCGTGCTGATGTGCAGCGGCCTCTGCGCGTTTCGTCACGTTGTCTGTTGTTCCACTCGGCAACTGGGTTCAGCATGAACATGTCGCTAGAGAAGAAGATTGCGGCGGGCCTTGGGGTTGTACTTGTTCTGCTGTTTGGAATCGGACTCGTCTCTTATTGGAACACGACCGACCTCATAGGTCGTGAAGCCCGGGTTGCGCAAACCCATCATGTGCGGGAAACGATCGAGCGCCTGCTTTATATGATGGAGGACGCAGAAGACAAGCAGCGGCTCGATCTTCTGACCGGTGAGCACCAGTACCTGCAATATTATCGCGAGGCGAGCCATAACATAGAAGAAGTGCTGCACGACCTTACTGACCTGACTCGGGATAGTCAGAACCAGCAAGAACAACTGCTTGCTTTGCGTCGTCTGATCGATCTGAGATTCGCACAACTCAAAGAAGCAATCGAATTAAGGGATAGTGGAAGTATTGATGCGAATGAGCAGATAGTCCGTCTGCACACCGGCAAAGAGACCATGGACAAGATCCTAATGATGCTCGGGAAGATGCGAGAACAGGAGCAGGTCTTACTGACCAACTGGTCGAGGCAGGCAGACAGCGCGGCCGCGTTCACGCTGTCGTTCGTTGTAGGCGGAACATTCTTGACCATTGTATTTGCTATCGTGGGAGGAAGGCTGATCTTTTACGATCTGTCGAGGCGCAGGCAGGCTGAGAGAGATGTGCTTGCAGGCCGAGCCCGAGAAGCATTGATTTTGCGTACCATGCCCGTTGTGATGTACTCTGCAAAGCCCGCTGAGGACTACGGTGCATTGTGGGTGAGTGAAAATATCGAGGCGCTGACGGGTTATTCTCCACGTTGCTTTGTGGATGATTCATCCCTCTGGGCCTCGCGGCTTCATCTCGACGACCAGGAAAAAACCCTGAAGGGATTTGAAATGCTACCGCACGATGGCGCATTGGCGATGGAATATCGTTGGCAGACACGCAGCGGCGAGTACCGCTGGTTCAGGGACGAGGCGGTGTTGATCCGGCGATCGGATGGAACTCCACAGGAAATCGTCGGCCTCTGGACCGACGTCACCGCACGAAGGCAAGCGAGCGAGATGATGCAAAGACAGGCCGACATTATCGAGCAGATTCAGGAGGCCGTCATCTCCCTCGATATGGCCGGCCATGTGATGAGTTGGAATAGAGGAGCGGAAAAGATGCTGGGATATTCGGTGAAAGAGGTGCTTGGCAAACATATCTCATTTATCTACCCGGAAGAAGACCGTGAGTATCTGGAGCGTGAGATCCTTGGTCCTGTGAAAGCCAAAGGAACCCACCAGGTCGAGGTTTGCAGACGGACCAAGTCAGGAGCCCTGAGTTTTGCCCAACTTGCCCTCACGTTGTTGAGGGATAACACAGGTTCTCCAATCGGCATCATCAAGTATTCGATGGACATTACCGATCGGAAACGCGTGCAAGAGGCATTGCTCAATTCTCGCAACCAACTCGCGGCGCTCGCCGTTCGCCTAGAGTCGGTGAGAGAGGAGGAGCGAACGAGAATTGCGATGGAAGTTCATGATGTGCTGGGGCAAGCGTTGACGGGATTGAAGCTGGATGTAGCATGGGTCCACAAGCGGATCACAGAATCGAGCGATTCGGCCTGGCATGCCGCGGTGCTTACACGACTGGATTCGGCGCGGGAACTCCTAGACTCGACCATTCAATCGGTGCGGGACATCGCCACGACCTTGAGGCCCGGCGTCTTGGACGAGATCGGCTTGGAGGCTGCAGTCGAATGGCAGGGGCGAGAATTTCAGCATCGGACCGGGATTGCCTGTAACACGACCATCAGGCCTCGCAACATGGCGTTGAGCCCTGAGCAATCGACCGCACTGTTCCGTATTCTCCAAGAAATATTGACCAACGTGGCGCGGCATGCACAAGCCACCAACGTCCAAATCAGGTTGGAGCAATCCGGTGAGCATGTGTCCTTGCAAGTCAGAGATGACGGCAGGGGTATCACGGGCGTGGAACAGTCCGGACCGAGAGCATTCGGTCTATTGGGGATGCGCCTGCGAGCCCAACAGCAGGGCGGTACGTTCGACATTCAAGGAACGGCGGGAACGGGAACGACGGTCACCGTCAGTATCCCACTGTATCGAACAACAGATGATTAACATCCTCCTTGCAGACGATCATCCGTATCTGCGCCACGGCCTCATCCAGATTCTCGTCGATGAATTCCCCGGGGTCGTGATCGGCGAAGCATCGAATGTCCCAGAGCTGCTGGAGCAAGCGCAGAAACAACGGTGGGACGTGGTCGTGCTGGATCTAACGATGCCGGGACGCAGCGGGCTGGAGGGGTTGCACGAAGTGAAACGGCTCTGCCCGAGCCTTCCTGTGCTGGTGCTGAGCATGCATCCCGAAGACCAGTTTGCCGTGCGGGTGTTACGCGCTGGGGGCGCTGGGTACCTGACGAAGGAAAGCGCTCCGCAGGAATTGGTTCATGCCATTAAGACAATCATGAAGGGAGGGAGATACATCACGCCCACCACGGCTGATCTCCTTGCGGCCCATCTTCATCAACATGGCGACAGCGAGCAGCCGCTTCACAATTCCCTCTCCGATCGTGAGTACCAGGTGTTCAGTTTGATCGCCGCTGGACGCACGATTACGGATATTTCCGATCAACTCTCCCTCAGCGTCAAAACCATCAGTACCTACCGTTCCCGTATCCTGACGAAGCTGAATCTCAAAACAAATGCAGACTTGGCGCGCTATGCAGTTCAGCATCGCATCGTTGAGTGACCCCATCAGCTGCTTCCTCCTGTGACTTCCTAGGGCAGTTCCCTAGCCGCTGCCATATACGCCCTGATTCCCTTTCTTGCTCTTCCCTTCTCCGTCGGACAGTTCCTACAGACGGCAACAGCCAATTCCCACATATACGAGCGACTCAGTCTTATCCTTCTCGATGATGTAATAGTGTTTACTTCAGTTCACAGGCCATCGGTGAGAATGACCACGGATTTGCTGTAACGGGCAGGCAGTGTGCGCGTCCGTAGCTCATGGGGCCGGGAGCCTACCGGAGAGAAAGGGTACCCAGAAATGAGTTGTCAGCGCTGCGGAGGTGTGTTGGCTGCCGAGCTTGCGGATGCGATGCATGATTTGGTCTGTGACATGGTTGTGATTGAGGGCCGACATTGCCATTGCGACGATGCCGAGGGTCCGGTGCAAGTGAAGCTGCCGCGGAAGAGGAGAGGCTCTCTCGCTGGGGAGTCGTCTGAAATGACTACCTCGGAAGGAGAGCCGCAATGATGAGCTACAGGAAAAGTATGTTGGTGGTTGATGACGATGAGAGATCGGGCGCACTTGCAGTTAGCAATATGATGCAAAGGAGGAACAGGTCATGGACACAGCAAATGTAAATGCAGAGGAGGCCGTTCTGAACATGCTTCAACGCTATAAGGTGCTCAAGATGGAAGACCTCATCCTCGGACTGCCAGATTTCAGTTGGGCGCAATTGTTTCTCGCCATCGACCGGCTGAGCCGAAAGAATCTGATTACCCTCCATCGAATGGGCATGAGCTATCAGCTCCGTCCGATGGACCATGAGTGGACCATCGGGCAGGAGCAACAGCATGAAGAACTGGTTGCTCATCATTGATGACGAGCCAGAGCTGCGAAGTGTTGCTAGATTCTTGTGAGGCTATAACCCGTGCTAGCTACCCTTCTCTTATGCTTCGCGGTGGTCTCCGGGCTCCTATCGTTAGGGGTGGTGGCGTGGTTTGTGGTGAGGGAATGGAGCTAGGGATGGGTAAGCCAACGGTGTTTAACATCAGTGGTTTCGACCAAAAGAATTATATTCGGCCACCAATTAGTAGGCTGTACGAAGAGAGTGCCCATGGTCAACCTAAGGGGAAGCTCAAGCACTACTGCTACGAGTGGGATGGTATGGCTATAGACGAAACGTGCCAAGAATTTGACGCGTGCCTGTGTTTCAAAAGGTAGAGAAGGAGGCGATTATGTCGGCCGCTATGGGAATTCTTCTGGCCGTCGACGAGTCCGAGAACTCCCATCGCGTTGTCCAGTATGTTGGGTCTCTCCTAGGCCGAACGCCTGATGTCGTGGTCACCCTCTTTCATGTGATGAAGCCCATGCCGCGGGGGCTGCTGGAGCATGGTGGATCGGAAAATCCTGTCGCTGAGGCGCAATTGAGCGTGCAGTTGCACGATGAGCAGGAAGCCTGGATTCGGAAAGAACGGGAATCCGAGTGCCATGTCCTGAGGAAGGCGTGCGAGACGCTGGAACAATCCGGGTTCGACATGAACCACGTGGCGGTGAAGTATGGCCATGAGGACGATATTGCCAGAAACATTCTCGAAGAAGCGCGCAGCGGACATCACGACACCATCGTCGTGGGGCGGCAGGGAACGTCCCGGATCAAACAGATCTTCGGCGGCGGCGTGACCGATCATTTACTGCGCGACGCAAAGGGCTTTGCGATCTGGGTGGTGGAATGAAAGGGTCAATACCTCTCGTATTGAACAAAAACTTGTTGTGAGAAGAAAGGGGTTGGAAATACTCTCGTCCAAAATCAGAGGATTTTATGTCAGACAGGAAGCCACGAGTACTGATTCTTGGCGGTGGGTTCGGCGGTATGTATGCTGCGCTGGAATTTGAACAAGCGCTTGCGCGAGGAGACGACTTGGACGTCACCCTAGTCAACCGCGACAACTATTTCCTCTTCACCCCGATGCTGCACGAAGTCGCGGCGAGCGATCTCGATATCACCAATATCGTCAGCCCGATCCGCAAGCTGTTGCGTCGTGTGACGTTCTTTCATGGAAACATCGAAGCCATCGATCTCGTGCACAAACGTGTCGGTTTGTCGCATGGGCACGAGGAACATTGCCATTCGCTGCCGTACGACTACCTGGTGCTAGCCCTCGGTTCGACCACGAATTTCTTCAACCTCCCCGGCTTGGCAGAACACGCGCTCACGATGAAATCGCTGGATGACGCAATTTTTCTGCGCAACCGCCTGGTCGCGAATTTGGAAGAGGCGGACTTTGAATGTGCTGCGCCACTTCGCGCTCCCTTACTGAATTTCATCGTAGCTGGCGGCGGATTCGCCGGTGTCGAAACCATCGCCGCAATGAATGACTTTTTACGGGAGGCGGTGCGGTTCTTTCCGCATCTTCGGGAAGACATGCTTCGGATCATCCTTGTGAGCTCTGGGAAGATCATATTGCCGGAACTTGGAGAGGAGCTCGGCACCTATGCGCAACAAAAACTCATGGAGCAAAAGGTGGAAATCCATTCGAACTGTAAAGTCACGGCCGTGACGGACCGCGAAGTCACGCTCAGCGATGGCACGACAGTGACGACTAATACCTTGATCTGGACCGCCGGCATCTGCCCGAACTCCCTCTTGGATACGCTGCCCTGCACGAAAGTAAAGGGCCGGGTCCTCGTCAACGAGTATCTAGAAGTTCCCGAGTGCCCTGGCGTCTGGGCCTTGGGCGATTGTGCGCAGGTGCCGGATCGCAGAACGGGGAAATCCCACCCGCAGACCGCGCAGCACGCGTTGCGCGAAGGGAGGGTGGCGGCTCAGAATGTTCTGGCAACCGTTCGAGGCGACCGGAAGAAGCCGTTCCTATTCTCGACTCTTGGGCGACTGGCCCCCATCGGGAAACGGACCGGCGTGGCCAACATTCTCGGCGTGAACTTTTCAGGCTTCATTGCCTGGTGGCTGTGGCGGACGATTTACTTGCTGAAACTGCCTCGATTTGAAAAGAAGGTCCTCGTGGCTTTGGATTGGACTCTCGATGTGCTCTTTTCGAAGGATCTTGTCCACTTCAGGACCGCTCGCCCTTCCGGCCCGCCGCTAGCTGAAGAGGAATTGGAAGGCGAGCCGGTCCTGGTTAGTCAGCGCCGACTTCGTACGAGTGGGATAAGAGTGAAAGAACGCTAGAACAAGCCCGCTAAGGTACTGAAGAAACTCTCGGCTACCGCATTGTCATAGCAGTTGTCCTTCCGACTCATATTTGCTTGCCGCAATCCCGGCTCGGCCAGTCGGTGTTGGTAGGCCACGCTGGTGTGGTGGCTCCTTGAGCCGTGTGATGAATGAGTCCCTGATGCGGCCGACGAGACACGAGCGCCATGCGCAACGCCTCGATGACCAGATGCTGATCCGGCTTGGCACTCATGGCCCAGCCAATCACGCGGTGCGAGTACAGATCGAGCAGTACCGCCAGATAGAGCCAGCAGCTCCGCGTCGCGATGGCCGTGAGGTTTCCCACCCAGATGCGATTCACCGCGGGGGCCACGAAGACCTGGTGTAGGCAGTTGGGCACAGGCGGGGCACACTGATGCTGTTCGACCACCACGCGGAACCGTCGTGTGCGTTGCGCTTCGAGGCTATGCATGCGCCGCAGCGAGCCACGCGATGGCGACCACAGGGCACACCTGCTGCGAGCAAGGCGTGCCATCTCTTGACGGCCCCGTAGCACGCCGTGGCCTGTCGATGGAGCGGCTGCAATTGCTCGAGCAACTGCGCATTGGCTCGGGTCCGCGCACTGGCCGGCCGACGTCGCCACGCATAGTACCCGCTCCGACTGACGCCCAGCGTCTGGCACAGCCGGGTACGCCGGTGCTCCGCCTGATGTGCGTGAACAAACCGATACCTCATGACGACTCCTTGGCAAAGTACATGGCGGCTTTTTTAAAAACGTCGCGCTCCTCTTGGAGGCGCGCATTCTCCTGTCGTAATCGTGTGAGTTCATCCGTCCTGTGGGCTCGACCGCCTTTGCCGGGAAACGCGGCCTCGCCATGGGTCTCCAGCTCGGTCTGCCACTTATACGGATGGTTGCGCCGTAAGCCTAGCTCACGGGCGACTGCGGCTGCCAGTCGACCGGAGGATTTCCACAGCCGAATCGCTTCGACCTTAAATGCTTTGGTGAACCGTTGTCGTTTCGCCATCAGACACCTCCATGGGTTATCGTCCCCTTTTGAAAGTGTCCGCGCAAACAGGGCTAGCTCACCTGCCACTATCTGTCGTTCTAGTCGAATCGGTCAGGCCACCAGTGCAAGCACAAGGAAACGAGAGGCAAACGCCAGGAGGGAACGATATGTTGTGTGAACGGTGTGGAGGATTGATGGTCGTTGAAACGTCTTGTGATCTCATGGAGGATGAATCCCGTACAGGGATCGATACGACACGGTGCCTGAACTGTGGAAACTTTGAGGACAGGTGTATTCGTACTAACAGAGTTATTTCTCGTTTGCCGAGACATGTTGCGCCACAGACAGTGGGAAACAGAAGCCTGAGTGCTATTCAGACATATTCGTTGGAGCGAGTTACACAAACGGACTGTGTTATCGCGGAGAGTCCTCGCGGGCGCGCTCCGCGTCTTCCTGTAGAGGTTCTTTCTGCCAAAACACTACTGCCATGACCATCTCTGGTCCCATTCATCCCGTATCAGGGTTAATTTTGTAGACCAGGGCTCCCAATCCGATCAATCTGACAATAGCAGCCCGGCGGGCCGATCTCCAAATCCCGGGCCATCGCTAGGGAGAGTCTCCAGCGATGATACGACTCTGGATCGATCCATAAGAGGTCAGCCGGTCTACTGGATTGACAGGTTGCCAGAAGAGCCGTAAGTTGATCGGACTTGGGAGTGAGGGGAATGATCACAAGAACTGAGCGCGTGGGACTGGTCTTGGGCAGCTTTCTCATGATGCTAGGCTGCTCGATGGCGCCAACGCCCGCAACGAATCCTGATGCCGTGCGGCAACATGCCGACAAGACTTTCCAGCAGCTGAAAGCGCAGGAGCATACGCAGCAACCAGGCGACTCCCAATCCTTACCTCAAGCCTCGACTCCTGGGGACACCACAGCCAACCCCGCACCGTCTGTAGAAAAGGGAGTGCAGATTCCGTTTGCCGAGATTGGCCCATCCGACGGCGAGTACGTCCGAGCCACCGGTTACGGCAATCTTGCGAAGGGGCTCTACCTCTGCCAACATTCGGCTGATCTCGCTGCGCGCGTCGAACTCTCCAAGCTGGTTCGTGTGAAGGTGACGGAACGATCGACCGACCGCATCCGCGAACGGACGGGAAAAGATGTGGAGCAGGATATCGAAGTCATCCGTGAAGGGCTGGTCAACGAAGTGCTGAGTGATGTGCGGATCGTGGACCGCAAAGTGGACAAGGAGGCTGGCACCTGTTCAAGTACCGCAGTGATTCCCAAACGAAATCTCTTTCCAACACCGGCCGGTTCTGATACCAGGACCTCCGCACCCCAGTAAGCGAATAGAACTGTTTACGCGCCGCTAGCGACCGCGATGTCCGCCACCGAAGTGACCTCCTCTGCCGGAATGCCCTCCCATCCCACCAAAGTGTTGAGGACC
This sequence comes from Nitrospirota bacterium, assembly GCA_016200355.1. Classification (GTDB taxonomy): domain Bacteria; phylum Nitrospirota; class Nitrospiria; order Nitrospirales; family Nitrospiraceae; genus Palsa-1315. The sequence continues at coordinate 4,624 of JACQEY010000064.1, read as the reverse complement.
CATTGGCTGGCTTGAGTATGGTGCTGAATACGGCGCGCGAAGCACCGGAGGGTTAGGTTGTGAGAAATGGGGTGGATGAACTTGCTGTAGTGTAGGCGGCAGAGGAGTGGCGGGGTGTTGTAACGAGGGAGTTATGAAAGGACTCGACCCGAGGGACTGACTCTGACGCGGTGGCGGGGTGAGGTGTTGCGGGGCCGGCGGTGGTACAAGCAGGGAGGCATGCGGCGGCAACGGTGGCGAAAGTCCAGTCGCCGGCGCTGAAGGCAAGGCCCCGGCCTGCACCGACACGAACTGTTGCAAAACCCGAAGATGACGATTTTGTGGATTGAGTTGCCGCGCTTGGAGCAGCAGTCCGTGAACTTGTTGCACGCCGATCCACGGATAGGGGTAGACGATCGGAGTCACATAGATCCAATCGGTCCAGGCTTGGGAAACGAGGGCATTGGTTTGCAGCTGGCTTAACAGATCCTGGCGTTGCTGATTGAGAGTCTGAATCTGATCGGGCGAAACTGCGGTGTTCAATGCTTCATTGGCGGCATCGAGCTGTTGGTGCAATTGGTCCGTTTCGGCTCGAAGCGCCACGAGTTCCTGTTTCGCGCTCTCATTTTCCCGAAGCGCGGTGATTGCCTGAGCGACTTCATTGGGATCCACCTGTGCCGTGAGATCGACGTGGATCACCACAGTCTCTCCCTCAAGTCTCGTATTGACCTGCTGATTCAAGACCATGATGATTCCGGCGGTATAGGTCCGGATGTCATCCCGTGTGACATCCAAATTTTTGACTTCAGTTACACTCTCGATGTAGGTCGCAACCTGCTCAAGCGCGTCTCTCTTTGCAGCTTCAACGGCTAATCGGACGGCGTCGGCTCGGGTATCGTGATCGCCCATGCGGTACTCGCCGCTTGCGGTGACGATCCGGACAGTTGCCGGATGGGAGCTTGGCACTCCAGCCCCAACGGGTGAGGAGGTGTCGGAGTCGAGGGGGACAACTCGGCTCCGATATTTCTCCGGGATCGAGTCCAGTTCAGTGGTGAAGTTCGGAGTGCCTGAGTCGTCTTTATACGTGTAGATCTGACTGGCAGCAAAATTGGGAGGCACAACAAACAGGAATACTAGCGTAATAATTCGACCGAAATATAGCATTGATAACCCCACAAGACCCTCTTAACCATAGCATATATAATATAATGGTGAGACTTCTGGGCGTTCATGAGGTTTCTTTCTGCGAAATTACTATCTCTACAGATTCAGTAGGCGGAGCATATAACTGCGTCTAATCCGCATTGTTCATGAACAGTTCTACTGCAATTGCGGATTCACTGCTGTGATGAGTCTTCGGCAGGCCGGCTCGCCGCTCGCTCCCTCGACAGACGGACGGAGGCGGTCGCCATTCTGCCTGGCGGCCGTCCCCGTTCCACTCTCAGCGGTGCAGTCGCTCTGAATTCTGACCCGGCATGAATCGGAATTCCACGATTGGGAGACATCAACCAAGCAAAATCGTCAAGAGTGGGCGACCGAGTGGTGGAATGGTGGAATAGTCAGAATCAACCCGTCTCGTGGCGTCATGCTGCGCCTTGCAGGGACAAAAAATCCTGTGTTATATTTTGTGAGCCCGTGCGCTCATCGTATTGATTGACAGAAATATATAATAGGTACGGTCCATGCCCAAGCTCCCGATTGCAAAGCTCGGTAATCCCATCTTGCGCCAGGTTGCGGCCAAGGTCGATCCTCGCGACATTCGCACGTACGACATGCAGCAGTTCATCGACAATCTGATTGAGACGATGCTGGATGAGCCAGGGATCGGCTTGGCAGCCCCCCAGGTGTCGCGCTCGATTCAACTGGTTGTGATGGGTTGTGATGGGGAAGATGGATTTCCCAGAACAGTTCTCATCAACCCCAAGATTGTCTTCTATGGTCCGCAACAAGTTGAAAACTGGGAGGGCTGTTTAAGCGTGGATGGGTTGCGGGGAAAGGTGACGAGGCCGTCAGTCGTGAGGGTTCAGGCGCTGGATCGTCATGGTAAATCGTTGGATATCGAAGCGACCGGCCTCTATGCCGTCTGTATCCAGCACGAGGTGGATCACCTGATCGGCAAGGTATTTTTGGATCGGATGACCGATATGTCCACGCTCACACAGCTTCCAGAATTTTCTAAGTACTGGCAACACGATCCCGTTCCCGTCATTTAACTAACCCGCCGTGAAGATCTTGCGCTAGTGAGAACCCTGCTTCGAGTGCTTCAGTATCTTAGCCCGCACCGTTCCATGGTGGTCGGCACGTTCCTCTTTGCCGGGTTGGCGACTGCGTTTGAATTGATCCCTCCGTGGCTGATCAAAGTCATCATCGACGATGTAATCCAGGCCGGTCAGACCGAGCTTTTGGCATGGGTATTTCTCGCGCTCTGTGCCGCCTATGTGCTGCGGAACCTCTGCGGGTCGATCCGGATCAGGCTGAACAACGGGTTGGAGCAGCAAGTCGTGCATGACCTGCACGTCCAAGTGTTCTCCGCACTCCAGCGATTGTCGATCAGTTTCTATGAGAATCGTCCGACGGGCGAGATCATGTCGCGGGTCTTGAACGATACCGAGCACATGCAACGCATCTTCGTCGACGGGCTCGAAGAAATCATTACGGCCGGGCTGACGCTGACCGGGATCATGATCATGCTGTTCATGCTCAATTGGAAACTGGCTCTGTTGGCGCTCGTGCCGATTCCCCTCTTGGTAGTGGGAGCGGCGCTGTTTACCAAACGCGTCCATGGGCACTATCGCGCGATTCGAAAAGGGGCGGCTGAACTGAACGCTCTCTTGCAAGATATGCTGGCAGGCATCAGGGAGACGATGGGGTTCAATCGCCAGCCCTACGAGCAGGAGCGATTTGACCGGAAGAGCGATCGTTGCCGGCAAGATACCTTGAAGGCTATGTACCTCTGGTCCTACTACTCCCCAGGCATGATGCTGATCGGGAGTCTTGGCGGGGCGATGGTGCTCTGGTTCGGCACCGCCGAAGTCTTGCAGCATCGCCTGTCCGTGGGTGAACTCGTGATGTTCATCTCGTACCTTGCGCTCTTCTATGTGCCGATCAATCAGATCCACTCAGTCAATCACATGCTGCAGCATGCCTTGGCCGCAAGCGAGCGAGTGTTCGAAGTGCTCGATCTCATTCCGGAGGTCAAGGATCGCCCGGATGCTCACGTGCCACTCACTCGATTACGAGGAGAGGTCGCCTTTCGTCGCGTCGGGTTTCATTATCGAGCCGATGCGCCGATCTTGACCGACGTCTCGATATCGGTTCGTGCGGGAGAGCGCGTCGCGCTAGTCGGTCCGAGCGGGGCAGGAAAGAGCACCACACTCAAATTGCTGATGCGGTTTTACGATGTGACGCAGGGAGCCATCACCATCGATGGGTACGATATCCGCGAGCTGCCGTTAGCCTTTCTTCGAAGTCAAATCGGGCTGGTCCAGCAAGAGCCATTCTTGTTCAATGGTACGGTGAGAGAGAATATTCTATACGGTAATCTATTGGCCGGGCAGGACGAGGTCGAGGAAGCGGCGAAGGTGGCACGCGCGCATGACTTCATCATGGCTCTTCCGGATGGGTACGATACTTGGATCGGGGAGCGCGGCGTCAAGCTCTCCGTCGGACAGCGGCAGCGTGTCTCGATCGCCCGCGTGATTTTGAAAGACCCACCGATCGTCATGTTCGATGAAGCTACGTCGAACATCGACACGGAGACCGAGGTGAAAATTCGTGAGGCGTTGGACGATCTCACGAAAGGGCGGACAACGATCATCATTGCCCATCGCCTTTCAACTATTCATGGCGTCGATCGAATCATTGTTGTGGACCACGGGCGTGTCGTCGAAGATGGGACGCATGAGATGTTGATCGGGCATGAAGGGGTATATGCGCGGTTATACGACGCCCAATTCCAAGTTTAGCGGCTGGCTGCTGAAAAAGCCCGCCAGCTTTGTTCTCGCATCGCTTAGAGACTCGACGTACCGCAAGGGTACGCCTCGCCTCTGCGCTCGCTGCGGCCGCGCTGGACGGGCTTTTTGAGCATCCAGCGAGAGTATGCTCCTGTTGCGCATCGATCTTGCTCACCAGTATACTAAGGTAAATTTTTGAGGAGAGTCGGTTGATGGTGCTGATTTATGAAAGCGATCCGTTAGATAACGAAGACGCGCGGGGACGCTTCTATCATGTCTGCCGCGGGCGCATCGATCGAACGGAGATCCAACTTCCAGCCGGCGAGAAGGTCTACGAATGTGCCGAGTGCGGGATCGATCTCGAAGCTGAAGATTTTTGGCTGGCGAGGCAGAAAGGGTCGGTGTAAGACGACATGGCGGGGAGCACAGGAAGAAAGACAGTCGGCGTATCGCGTGGGCTGATGATGCTCTGTGAAACCTGCTATGCCCAGGTCATGGCCGATAAACTCACCGACGAGAAGAACTTTGTCGCGGATGCCGATACCCTCTTCGATACCATCTGCTTTGGCTGCACTGACATCAATCGGCCTCTTATCGACGACATGGCTGGTAGCGGTGAATGAGGATGTTGAAAAATCCCGCCAGCTTCGTTCTCACTTCGCTCAGATCCTCAACGTACCCCAGAGGGTACG
>JACQEY010000071.1 GCA_016200355.1 Nitrospirota bacterium | reverse complement strand
CGGCGCGCCGACACTGAAAATCAAGGTGATGCCGAATCCCAGATACACCCCGGCCAGGGCCGCCAGAATGGCATAGCCCAATGGCGAGCCTTCAAGATACGCGACCTTCTTGGCCGACACCTCGACCATTCGTTGCACGTCTGTGTTGTACATCGTGTTCTCCTTCTTCCCTCAAAACAAAAAAGGCGCCAATCCGCAATGGACTGGCGCCTTTGCCATTCGATTGAATGCAGGGGCTACCCTGCCCCCGCCTGCCTCCCAAAACGCGGCAATGCGCTTCAGAAGACTGTTCCTGCACTAGTTCTTTTCCGCCGTGGCGGCTTTCCGCGCACAGTCATGTATGGCTAATGCGATTCTTATACCAAGAGCCAAACTGCGAAGTAACGATACCCGTGGGGCTCAAACGGCCTGATTGCAGAGGCTTACAGAAAGGCTCCTGGTGGGCGTGCTAGAGGTGGCACCCGCGATGCAACATTCTTGTCGCATTCACGACAAGCTTGTCGTGTCCGGCACGAGCCGGTATTTGCGGATTTTGTAGGCGATTTGCCGGGGGCTTATCCCCAGAGCGCGGGCGGCCTTGGCTTGGACCCACCCTGCGCGTTCAAGCGCTTTCTTGAGTCGGTCCCGTTCGATCGACTCCAGACCGCCGGTCAGGGTATGGGCGCCATAGTCAAGGCCTGTCCGGCTCACGTGCCGCATGTCTGAAAAGTATCCCCGTAACGTCGTCGGAATGGTCCGGAGCGTCACGAGATCCGCATCAGCCATCACCACCAGCCGTTCGATGCAATTCTCCAGCTCTCTGACGTTTCCTGGCCAGTGATAGCCGGCCATCAACGCACGCAACTCCGTTGAGAGGCGCACCGCACGGCGGTTCTGCTTGTTATACTTTTGTAGAAAGTGCCCGATCAGCAAGGGGATATCGCCGGCACGTTCCAGAAGCGGGGGGAGTGTGATCGGAACGACATTGAGGCGATAATATAAATCCTCCCGGAAGGCCCCGCTTTTGACCATCGCCTCCAAATCCTGGTGCGTGGCGGAGATCAGCCGGACGTCCACCACGTGCGTCTGATTCCCTCCGACCCGTTCAAAACGCTGCTCCTGGAGGACCCTCAACAACTTCACTTGAGTTGCGAGTGGGATATCTCCGATCTCATCAAGAAAAAGCGTCCCCTGGTGTGCGAGCTCGAAACGGCCCTTGCGCATCTCCGTCGCACCGGTAAAAGCTCCGCGCTCGTGGCCAAACAGTTCGCTCTCGAACAGCATTTCTGGAACTGCGGCGCAATGCAACCGGATGAAGGGTCTTTCGGCCCTTGCACTGCTATGATGGATCGCTTTGGCAACAAGTTCCTTCCCGGTTCCGCTTTCCCCTCGGAGCATTACTGTGACCTGGCTCTGAGCGACTCTGGCGATCGCGCCAAAAACCTCCTGAATAGCGCTGCTCTGCCCGACAATGCCTCCCACTGATCGATGTTTCTCGCGCAGTTCATTCTGTGGTTCCTGGTCGGATACGAGTAGTTCCCGGCGTTCCTGGGCAGTTAAGTGGTGGAGTTTGACTGCCTGGCCGATCAGCAAAGCCACGATGCTTAAAACACTGAGGTCCTCGTCAAAAGACCCGGGATCGCCTGAGAAAAGACGGTCCACACCAAGCACCCCGAGAGTCTCGCCATGGACCTTGATGGGGACAGCGAGAAAGGACAGTTGTGGGCCGACCAGAGCTGTCCGGGCACCAGTCCTGTTAAGAAACCTCCGGTCAGCGCGGAGATCAGGAACCACGATGGGCTTGCCGGTTTCGAATACCTTGCCCGTGATGCCTTCACCAATGCGATAGCGCCCCCGCGCCTGTTCCTTCTGGCTTAGTCCATGAGACACCTGGATCGCCAATTCCCCGCTGGCAGGATCGCGCAGCGTGATCGTCCCTCGCTTCATGGCGAGCCTCGAACTCAGAGTTGCCAGAACCTGTATGGCGCT
>JACQEY010000070.1 GCA_016200355.1 Nitrospirota bacterium | reverse complement strand
CGGGACCGTAGAAGACAGGGTTTCCACAATGGAGGCCGTGGCATCAATGCTGCCATCGTCAACCACGAGGATCTCGTAAGGCTGTCCTCGGTATTGCATGTATGAGGTGATGCTTCGAAGATGAGGTAGAATGCGGGCAGCCTCGTTATGGGCTGGAATGATGATCGAGAATTGGATGGAGCCTGAGGCGTTTTTCCAGGGCACAGAAAACCCGCTTTGTTTGTAGTGAGGCGCGTTGGTACCAGACCAGACCTACATAAAATATGGTAGCGAGCCTAAGACAGGATTGCAAGGGAGAGGGCTTCAGCCCGCTGGACTTGACAGATCCGCCGATGGGGAGCGACCGTACAACGGTGGAGAATGCAGCGGCGGACAGATTTTCATGATCTGAGGTGGGGGATGCGCCGGGTGCTCAATCAATTCAGTCTCATGTTCAGCGTGGTATTCTCGGTTTCTTGTGCCTCCGCTGTTCCGCCTGCACGGATCGGCGACTATCTTTCCTCAGGGCGCCAGGTCGACAGCGATGCGTTCACGAGGATCGATCAGCGACCACTTCAGGCAGGGCTTGTCGTGGTGTCGGATGCGACAGAGCCAGATGCAGCTCCGAATCTGCCGGAAGAGGCGATGGCTCGCTTCGGAGAAAGCCTGCAACGGGACCTCGTACGCGCGATTCCTGTGGCGATAACAGAGGTAATTCCTGCCGACCGTATCAGACCGCAGCCGCATGGGGATTGGGCCCAGTTTGCTGAACTGGGGCGGCAACGCGGGCTCGACTATCTGGCCGTCGTGGTGGTCTCCAGCACCGAACAGGAATATCCCGTGACGCTCTTTCTAGGATTGGCCACGCACGCACAACCTGGATTTCGTCGAGATAACTGGTCACTGCTGGAATTCGCTCTGTTGGACTTGAAGCACAATCAGATCTTGATACAGGCCGAGGGGCGGGGCTGGGCCACGCTGGATCGTCCGAGTGCGCCAGGGATCGATCAATGGTATCCGGCTATCTATCTGCGTCCTCAGGATGAGCGGCGTATCTGGCCTCCGACGTACGAAGGCGCGCCGAATACACTCCGTGTCGTGTCCTTTGAGCAAGCAGCCATGCGGCTGGTGCTGAAGCTACGGAACTCTTGGGTCAGAGTGCTAGAATCCAAGACAGAGGTCCGGAAACCTAGATTGCAGCAGGTGACGGAATAGCCTCGTATGGCAATCAGGACGAGCGAGACGGGCACGCAAGGCAGGAGTTTACCCTGCCCACGTTGTGCCGTTCTCGAATTGTGTGCGTCACGGCCATACTGGATAGTCCTCTTTGGGCGTTGTCTGGTGAGGGGCTGACAGGAGCTATTAGTCTTTGAAGCCCTCGGAACGGATAGTGTACAATACGCTGCTCGACTACATGCGGTCGCATCGGTTAACCCTGAGGAGGAACGCTGTTATGGTCATGCGGAGTAGGGCGTGGAATATTCAAGGTCTTGTCGCAGGTATCGGGTTCCTCTTGAGTGCCGTCACTGTTATTGTCCTGCCCAGTGAACCCACAGCCTTCGCCGCCGGGGTTCCTGCCGGGATGACACAAGGATTTTCAGAAATCGTCAAGAAGGTCACTCCGGCGGTGGTGAATATAGCGGTTACTGGGGGTGGGGAAGGCAGGGGGCGAGGCCGGAAGCCGCCTATGCCACCTGGTCCTTTTGGTGGACCTCCAGGTGAAGAAGCGCCAGAGGGTGAACTCCCGACTCCTCCGCCGATGCCGCCTGGTGGAGGGCACGGACGCCCCGATCAAAGCGCCGGATCCGGCGTTATCTTTGATCCGAACGGATTTATCGTGACGAACAACCACGTCGTCGAAGGCGCCACGCAGATCACCGTCACGCTCAGCGATCGACGTGAATTCAGCGCGAAAGTGGTGGGAACCGATCCGAAGACGGATTTGGCCGTGGTCAAGATCGAGGTAAAGGATCTCCCATCCTTAAAATGGGCTGAATATGAGAAATTGCAGGTCGGCGATCTAGTGTTGGCGGTGGGCAGTCCGTTTGGATTGAGTTCCACCGTGACCCTAGGCATCATCAGCGCCTTGGGGCGTGGCAATGTCGGAATTGCAGACTACGAAGATTTCATCCAGACCGACGCCGCGATTAATCCAGGCAATTCCGGCGGAGCGTTGGTCAATCTGAGCGGTGAACTCATCGGAATCAATACGGCCATTTTTTCAAGGACCGGCGGGTCGGAGGGGATTGGGTTTGCCATTCCCAGCAGCATCGCGTTGGACATCGTCGAGAGCCTCCAGAAAACCGGCAAGGTGGTGCGCGGCTGGATGGGTGTCGCCATTCAAGAGATCACGCCGGCTTTGGCAAAGTCGTTCAAGTTGCCTGAGCAGCGCAAGGGGGTGTTGATCAGCGATGTGAATGAAAATGGCCCGTCCCATGCTGCGGGTGTGAAGCGTGGCGATGTGGTGATCTCGTTCAACGGCAAAGATGTCCAAAATGTGAGCCAATTGCGGAACCTCGTCGCACGTACAATGGTCGGCAAGGATGCGCAGGTGAAGGTGTTGCGAGATGGCAAGGAGCAGACCATCTCTGTGAAGGTGGCGGAACGACCGACAGATGAAATGTTGGCAAAAAAGGAGCCGTCAGCTCCCAAGGAGCCGACCGAGACGGCGAAGTTGCCCGATAATGTTTTGGCTTCCCTTCGCGTGCAGGGGTTGGATGCGGCCACGATGAGTCAATTGAACATCCCGGCGAAGATGACGGGTGTCGTCGTGACGTCGGTTGAGAGCGGTGGCGCAGGAGAAGCGGCGGGTCTGCAGCGTGGCGACGTGATTCAGGAAGTGAACCACGAAGTCGTGAAGACGCTCGAAGACTACCAGAATGCTTCGAGTAAGTTGAAGAAAGATGAGTTGGCCGTCCTGCTTCTAAGCAGGCAGGGGAACAACCTGTTTGTCGCGGTTAATCCCAAATAACAGGCCTGACGCCGGCTGCGACCGCTCGGCATCCGAGCGGTCGCAGCCAGCCATCGGATGAACGGATCGTATGTCTAACGGCCTGAATTCACTCAACCAGTGGCTACAAGACACGATCTTCAAGCCGCTGGAAGATAAGAAAATGCCGGTGATGGAGCACCTCGTGGAGCTCCAGGTCCGGCTGACGCGCACGGTGATCATTACCGCGGTGGTGTTTGTCGTCACGTTTTTCTATGCCGACACGTTGGTAAAGTGGCTTCGTATCCCTCTCCAGAACATGTTTACACCTGGTTCCCTGTCGTGGGTGCCGACCGATCTGCCGACCGTTCCGTTCGTCTTTCTCGCGCCGGCTGAAGCGTTATGGCAAAACGTCAAGGTGGCCGGGCTGTTTGCCCTTGTTGCTGCGACTCCGTATATTCTGTTGGAAGTCTGGCAATTCGTCGTGCCGGGTCTCCATGCCCAGGAACGGCGCTTCGTCGCGCCGTTTGTGCTGTTGACGGCCTTGGCGTTCTACGCAGGAGTGGGCTTTTCATTTTTCTTCGTGCTTCCATTTGCGCTGAATTTTTTGATTTCCTATGGCGTCAACGCCGGCTTCGTTCCCCAGATCTCCATTGCGCAGTACGTCGGATTTGCCCTCTGGTTTTTAATGATCTTCGGGCTGATTTTCGAAGTCCCTCTCGCGATCACCCTCATGGCAAAGTTTGGGTGGGTCGATGCGCCGTTTCTCAAACGATATCGTAAGTGGGCCTTGCTAGGGTCGTTTATTTTTGCGGCAGTTCTTACTCCGACGCCCGATCCCTTCAACCAATGTTTGATGGCCCTGCCAATGTATGTCTTTTACGAGGTCGGGATCATCAGCGCAGGGTTTTTTAACAAGAAGAAGGCGGCGACGGAGGGGGCGGGCATGCCGGCAATGGCCACTGCAGCGGCAGGAAACGGCAAGGCGCCGTCGGTGGGGCTCTCTAACGTGGGAGACAGCGACTACGTCGGTGTGCCGACAGATCGACGACGGTAACGAAATCACGCAGATTGTGCGCAACGGTTTGTATAGAAGGATGAGATATGGCTCGTGAATTGAACGTCATTCAACCTCCCAGCTCCGGCGGCAGCGATGTCTGCGTCTACATGTGGGCCTGCGCGATCTGCGATGAAAACGAAACCTGTCAGAAGGACAAGGAAGGGCACAGTCGTTGGCTGGTGGCCAAACGGATGGAGCGGATCGAATACAAAGTGCTCATCATGAGTAACAAGGGTGGGGTTGGAAAGAGTACCTGCACGACGAACCTCGCCGTGAGTCTCGCGCTCAAAGGGTGGCATGTCGGTATTTGCGACATGGACATCCATGGCCCAAACATTCCAAAGATGGTAGGGGCCGAAGGACAGAAGCTCAAGATCAGCAGTTCAGGCGGGATTATCCCGTTTCAGGCATATAACCTCAAGATTGCCTCGATGTCCTTCTTGTTGCAGAATTCGGACGATCCGATCATCTGGCGCGATGCGTACAAGTATGAGTTCATCAACCAACTCTTGGGCGGTGTCGAATGGCAGGATCTCAATTTCTTGTTTATCGACTTGCCTCCTGGAACCGGCAATGAATCGGTTACGACCATCGATCTGCTCGGCAATGTCAGTGGCGCGGTGATTATTACGACGCCGCAGGAAGTGGCCCTGCTGGATTCCCGCAAGTCGGTTTCGTTCTGCAAAGACAGCGAAGTCCCGATCATTGGAATTGTCGAAAACATGAGCGGGTTAGAGTGCCCCCATTGCCATAACCACATCGAAGTGTTTCGTAAAGGCGGAGGGGAAGCCTCCGCGATTGATATGGGCGTGCCGTTCCTCGGGCGCATTCCCCTCGACCCCGATGTCGTGATTCAGTCTGACTTGGGTGAGCCCTTTGCGATGTTCAATT
>JACQEY010000011.1 GCA_016200355.1 Nitrospirota bacterium | reverse complement strand
GGCTCCGGGCGGTCCCTGCGGCAGGAGGGCCGCCTAACAAGCCGTTGCAGAGCCGACTGGCACCGCGCTCGGGTTTTGGAAACGGGTGTGTGTGTGCTCAACGGTTTTCGCGGTTCGGAATGGCGGTGGGCGCGGTGCCAGCGGCTGAACGGCAGGTCGTTAGGCCCCTCCGCCGAAAGGCTTCGGCATTGTTCCCTCATCTGGGCGGAGGTCGCATTCAGGAACATCGCAGTTCGGCGGCGTGGAGTAGACCAAGAGATCCATAGAGACCTTCCCACACAGGAGGACGAGCATGGCGATGATCCAGCCCCGCTATAGTAAACCGGAGTTCGCCCGGCGTGGAGACGAACTCTATGAGCGCTCCATTCGCCCCGTCGTGGAAGCGGGCAATCCCGGCAAATTTGTGGCCATCGACATCGAGACGGGGGCCTATGAGGTGGATGCCGATGAACTCATCGCGTCGGATCGCCTTGTGGCCCGCTCCCCCAACGCGCAGATCTGGTTGATGCGGATTGGCTCCCGCTACGTCCGACGTTTTGGAACCCGTCATCGAGTGGGGGGGTATGATCACGGGGAGGGTGACGGCCGATCGCCTGGCGCAGATTCGCCTGATGATCCTCGACTCGACAGGCCAGGGGCATGAGGGAGAGGCCCTGCTTGATACCGGGTGTAATGGGGCCTTGACCGTACCCCCCGAACTCATCACGGCATGGGGGTTGGTGTGGCACGTGGCCGTGCGCTCTTGGCCGATGGGCGTGAGAGTGTGTTCGACATCTATGAGGGAACCATTGTCTGGGATGGGCAGCCCCGTCGGGTGGCCGTGGATGCGGTTGACACGGAGCCGTTGATTGGCATGGCGCTGTTGGCGGGGTATGAGTTGACGGTGGAGGTGCGAGCCGGAGGCAGCGTGAGGATTACTCCGTTGCCATAGGGGAACCGGGGGAGCTCTAGGGGCTTCGGGGCCTAACAACCGCTTGCAGGCCGACTGGCACCGCGCTCGGCTTTCTGAATCGCTGAGCGTGGTTTCACCGCTTTGCCTTGAGCCTCGCCTCCCTTCGCGGTGCCAGCGGCTGAAGCGGAGCGTTAGCTGGCAACACAAAATCACATGGGAGGTAAAAGGTGAGCGATAGGAAACGCCAGAGCCATGAAGCCATAGCGGAGGAGTTAGAAGTTCGGGAACCACCGGGAGAGTACGCCCGCAACAAGGATATTCCGACTTTCTTTGGCCAGCCGATGGTCAAGGGTTCTTTTGCTCAAATCGATCCCGCTCAAATGGCCCAAGATATCCCCGTCTTATTCTACAGACATCCGAACGGGGAAATCTGCATTGGAGACGCGGTTGCTTGGCTTCGCTCTCTGCCAAGTGAGTCGGTTGATCTGATCTTTGCTGACCCACCATACAACATTCAGAAGGCAGAGTGGGATAGTTTCGAGTCACAAGAAGAGTATGTTCAGTGGTCGTTGCAGTGGATAGAACAAGCAGCCCGGGTCTTGAAGCCGACCGGCACGCTCTACGTCTGCGGATTCTCCGAAATTCTGGCCGATCTGAAACTTCCTGTGTCACGTTTCTTCAAGGGTTGCAAGTGGCTGGTATGGCACTATAAGAACAAAGCCAATCTTGGTTCTGATTGGGGACGTTCGCACGAAAGCCTTCTGCACTTTCGAAAGAGCCGACAGTTCGCTTTCAACGTGGACGACGTACGGCTTCCTTACGGCAATCACACATTGAAATACCCCGAGCATCCACAGGCCGAGACCAGCCAGTACGGGAAAGGCCGTAGTAGGAAGGACAAGCTATGGCGGCCACATCCCAAAGGGGCCAAGCCTAAAGATGTGATCGAGATCCCCACGACATGCAACTGAATGCACGAAAAGACGCCTCATCCTACACAGAAACCTGAAGAGCTCTTGAGAAAGATCGTCCTGGCATCATCGAACGCTGGCGATTTGGTGATTGACCCGTTCCTCGGATCGGGAACGACTGCTGTGGTGGCTGAGCAGCTTGGTCGAAAGTGGAAAGGTTGCGACATCTCCCTTGAGTACTGTCAATGGGCTGCCCGAAGAATCGAACTGGTGGAGGATTGGCCGGTTGAGAAATGGATCCAATACGACCTTGAGAATGCCGAACGAAGAAAGTCCATTCGATGACAGAAGTTACATTGGCAGACCTGCAAGCAAGCGTCCAGGATAGATCGGCTTATAGCACTCTATCCGACTACTTTACCCTATGCGAGGCCTTTCTCGGGCTTGTCCAAAATACGCAGCCTACACGCATTGTTTCACCTTCGCACCACAATTACATTTTCTACCAGTACGACGAAACTTACGGCCACAGAATCACTCGTCCTCTGAACGTTGATCTTTTCATCGAGTCAGTCAGCGACTGTAGGATGGCGTTTGAGAGGTTTATCGCCTTTCTTGCCGACCTAAGGCAGCACCAGGAATCAGCCGCTAGCCGAAAGGGTGGCAAGAGCTATGTTGAGTCGAAAGAAATCAATAAAGTGGTCTATATAATTGACCCCAAAAACTAGACCATGTGCTAAGAGGGTGTACGGAAAGTTCTTGCTT
>JACQEY010000069.1 GCA_016200355.1 Nitrospirota bacterium | reverse complement strand
TTTGGGGGCTTGTCGCTCACCGTTCCATTGTGCCAGGTTCTCCCCGAGAGCCGCACGTAAGTTTGTCATCTGCGCGGTCAGGTCGGTAAGAATCGGTCGTAGTTCAGCCGGCACTTCTGTTGCCTTCCCTTCAGCCCGCAGTTCACGCACTTCGGCGAGTTTCTCTTGGACCTCAAACACCAAGTCCGCCAGTTCAGGAGGAACGCGATTATTGTCTTTGCCCAAGCGTTCGCCTTGGAGTTCTAGCCAGTACTGGCCTCGTTGCAGCAAATCCCGCAACGTGCGATAGGCGCGGTTCAGCAGAGCCGTATTCTTGAGGCTCGCTTCTTGCTCTTCAGCCGTGCCGGTCTGGTAAAGGTCAGGGTGCAATCGGCGGCTCAGGTCGTAATACCGTTGCGGGAGATCTGCTTCATTAACGACCGGGCTCCGTGGAATGCCCAGCACGCTAAAGTAGTCTACCTGTGAAGGCAGGAGCTGAATGGCCTGGCAAGCTGGGCAAAACAGAGTAGGCTGATGTTCATGGGAACAGCGCCAGCAACGTACTATATCAGGAGAGTCCATGCAAAATCATTAATTTGCTACACCGAGAAGGAACTACCACAGCCACACGCGCGTTTGACGTTCGGGTTACGCAGCTTGAAGCCAGAATCCATCAGAGCCTCGGAATAGTCCAGTTCGGTGCCGCGAAGGTAGAGAAAGCTCTTACGGTCTACCAGTACCTTGACCTCGTCACGCTCGAAGACGCGGTCCCCATCACGCGGTGTGTCAATATCCATCTTGTAGGTTAGTCCAGAGCAACCACCGCCAACCACCTTCACACGCAATCCATGACCTTCTTTCTGTTGTTTGATGATGAGATCCTGGATTTTCTTAGCGGCATTCTCGCTGATTTCAATCGTTTGTTGAGCCATGTTTGTTCCCTCAGATATCTTTCGTCTTTGTCTCTGTCCCCGTCTCTATCTCTGTCCCCGTCTCTATCTCCGTCTCTATCTCTGTCTCTATCTCTGTCTCACATCTTATGCCTTACGCCCGGTTCCACTGCACGGACTTCAGATCAATGCCTTCCTTGGCCATCTCGTAGAGTGGCGATAACTCCCGTAACCGCTCCACTACCTCCACCACCCGCCCGATCACATAATCCACTTCCTCTTCCGTGTTGAACCGCCCTAAGCCAAAGCGAATCGAGGTGTGGGCTAATTCCTCCCCTACCCCTAAGGCTTT
>JACQEY010000063.1 GCA_016200355.1 Nitrospirota bacterium | reverse complement strand
TGCACAGTTCATGGTCATCACCCACAGCAAGGCGACCATGGCCATTGCAGATTCGTTGTTTGGAGTCACCATGGAAGAGCCTGGCATCTCGAAAATCCTCTCCGTGAGACTGGGCAGCGTACAGCCGGTCTAGCCCGGACTATTCATCATTGCCTCGTCCGACCCGTCGGCCGGAGCCTTTGGGCGGCGTGCCGATCCTCTCGCCCGTCGGGGCGTTTCTCGTCCGGCCTTCTCGATGTACTGCAAGTACGCCTACGTCGGCCTTACTTGCGAGAAGCCCTGGCGGGCTTCGGTCTTGAACGCCTCGCGACGGCATTCATGAATAATCCGGACTAAGTAGACCAGACTGGCTAAAACATTCGTACTTCAGAGGACTTCTGTCTTTCGATTTCTTGACCTTCGAGCAGGGGGTCTGCTATATAGCCCTAGACAGGCAGATCTATGAGTGTGCCGCTCGTAGATCGAGATTTATTGAAATGTGGGCGAAGCGAGTCACCCGCATTGTCCCATCCACCTCCAGTGTTCTACAGACCGATACGATGAAGCTGATTCGAACGCTTCTGGATCGTCTCTCCGAAAGCTTCTTCGTCTCTGTGTCGGAGAAGCTAGAGCTGGCGACCGAGCCGTCCAAAGTTCCCCCGCTACGACTGGTATCGGACAAACCCCTGCTCTCGGTGCCGGTCGACACCACATCACGCCGTCCCACCAGCCATTCGATGAGTCAAGCGGATGCGCTTGACGACGCAGTACGGCGCAGTCAAGCCTGGATGTTGTCCAGACAACATCCAGCAGAGGGATACTGGGTTGCAGAGCTTGAAGCCGATACGACACTGACGGCTGAATATCTCATGCTGCGGCGGTTTCTCGATCGGGTCGATCCTGAGCGAGAGCGCAAGGCTGTTCGCTATCTCCGTGCCATGCAATCGCCCGATGGCGGCTGGCCGATTTTCTATGGAGGGCCTTCGGAGATCAGCGCTTCCGTGAAAGCCTATTTCGCGTTGAAGCTGAGCGGCATTTCGGCAGACGAGCCCTCCATGCTGCGAGCCCGTGGCCGTATTCTGGCGATGGGCGGTGTCGTATGTGCGAACGTCTTCACGAAGATCACGCTGGCACTGTTCGAGCAATACGATTGGAAGGGCGTCCCGAGCATGCCGCCCGAAATCATGCTTCTGCCGAAACGGTTCTATTTCAGCATCTATGCCATTTCGTACTGGTCTCGTGCCGTGTTGATCCCCTTGCTGGTCGTGTTCGCGAATCAGCCTGTCTGCCGCATTCCCAGGGAGCAGGGTATCGATGAGCTCTATGTCGCGCCTCGATCGCAGATTCGTTATCGCGACGTGCCCCCCTTCAATAAGGATCAACGATGGTTCACGCCGCACAATTTCTTCGTGCAGCTGGACCGGGTGCTGAAATTGTACGACCGGATGCCATTGAGTTGGCTGCGGGAAAAGGCCTTGCAAAAAGCCGCCACGTGGATGTTGGAACACATCAAGGGTAGCGGTGGGCTGGGAGCGATCTATCCGGCCATGGCAAATTCAATCGTGGCCCTTCGCTGCCTCGGCTATCAGGTCGACGATCCTTTGGTGCGGAAGGCGCTCCAAGAAATCGAATCGCTGGAAGTCTACAGCTCGGTATCGATTGGCGAGCAGCGCGTCGAGGCGCTGCATATTCAGCCCTGCCACTCTCCAATCTGGGATACGGCGTTGCTCATGAATGCTCTCATCGAGACAGGGATGTCGCAGGACCACCCATCCCTTCAGAAAGCGGGCGCGTACTTGGTTTCTCGCCAAACGAAAACAGTTGGTGATTGGAAGCTCTCGTCTCCTAAGGCGGAACCGGGAGGCTGGTACTTCCAGTTTGAGAACGAGTGCTATCCCGATGTGGATGACTCGGCAGTGGTGTTGATGGCGTTGTCGAAAGTTCGAATGGCTCAGACTACAGAGTTACAAGATTCCATCCGACGGGGGACGGATTGGGTTCTTGCCATGCAAGGGTCCGATGGCGGGTGGGGTGCGTACGACAAGGACAACAATCGTATCGTGTTCAACTATATTCCATTTGCCGATCACCATGCCTTGCTCGATCCGAGTACGTCCGACTTGACTGGACGCTGCCTCGAGATGCTTGCGGCGTTGGGCTACGATCAGACGCACCCCGCTGTGGCGCCGGCTCTTCGGTTCCTCAAACGAGAGCAGGAGACCGACGGGAGTTGGTACGGCCGGTGGGGCGTCAATTACATTTATGGCACCTGGTCCGTTCTAGCCGGTCTCCGTGCGATCGGAGTGGATCTCTCGGAGCCCTCTATTCGCCGTGCAGTCGCCTGGCTTGAGTCGAAGCAGAATCCCGATGGTGGATGGGGCGAGTCGTGCCTATCGTACGGCGACCCTGCATGGAGTGGGAAGGGGGACAGTTCACCTTCCCAAACGGCCTGGGCCATCATGGGACTGATGTCAGCGGGGATGACCGATGCCTTCAGCGTCGCTCGCGGCGTCCAATATCTGCTCCGTCACCAACTGAAAGATGGGTCGTGGGAAGAGGTTCGCCATACAGGCACCGGATTCCCTCGGGTGTTTTATCTCCGCTACCATTGGTACTGCCAATACTTTCCGTTGTGGGCCTTGGCCATGTATCGGAATTTACGGACGCGCGGGAAAATGCGGGCTGACGAAGTACGTCATCACGCACTTGCGTCCGGGTGTCATCGAGCCGATCGTTGACCAGTCCGCCGGCGTCATCCGTTGGCGCGTGGCAACCTCTCTCAGGATCTTCGGTGAATCCCATCGCTATCTTTGCCGCGACTCGCTGGGAACTCCAGGCCGTCCGGCGTGGGCTCGCAACGGATCGTGTTGCGACCATCGACGGAGTCCGCTGCCATATTGGACAGCACGGGGATCGCACGTATTGGCTCGTCCAAACCGGTGTCGGTCCTATCGCGGCCCGCTCAGTTGCGGGAAGGGTGCTGAAGGCACAGCCCATGTCGTTGGTGATGTCCACAGGTTTTGCCTGCGCGCTTGTCCCTGCTCAGGTGGGAGATTTGATTGTCGGCACAGCGGTGTCTTCTGTGCATGGTGAAGGAGCCTGGACGGTGGGGAGCGATTGTGTGCTCTGCGACGGGGCTGTACGCGCAGGCCTCCTCATCGTGGCGCAAGATGCGGGGCTAGTCGCGAGGATTGGAACAGTCGTATCATCGGGGACCGTGGTGTGGCAGGCGCAGGAGAAGCACCAGCTGCGGCGTCTGACCGACGCGACCGGGCTCGATATGGAAAGTGCGGCGGTGGCGGCGGCGGCGGCGGAGCGAGGCCTGCCTGTGGCAATCGTACGGACAGTCTCCGATCTGGTGGATGAAGATCTCCCTCTTGACTTCAATCTGTTTCTCAGGCCCACTGGCTGGATCAAAGGTATGCAGGCGCTCATCAGCTGCCCCTCCAGCCTTGCGGGGCTGAATCGGCTGCGAAAGCAGAGTCGGGTGGCTGGGGGCCGGTTGACAGAATGGTTTCAGCGCTATGCGGAGACAGGCCGTGAATCTCTTCGACTCCCCAGGTAACCGATGACGAACGTGATTGAACAGCTGGGCGCGTGGGCCGTCAAGAGTGTACAGGAGATGGGCCGTATGCTCTTGTTTGTCCTGTCGGCGTTTGCCTGGCTGGCGCGGCCTCCGTTTCGATTCCATCAAATCATGAAACAGCTCCACTTTATCGGATATCGATCCACGTTTGTCGTTGTGCTCACCGCGGGATTTACGGGGATGGTGTTGGCGCTTCAAGGCTATTACAGCTTGCGGAAATTCGGTTCCGAAGGATTGCTGGGCTCCGCGGTGGCGTTAAGCATGATTCGGGAGTTGGGGCCGGTATTGGCTGCATTGATGGTGACCGCGCGGGCGGGATCAGCCATGACCGCTGAGATCGGCATCATGCGGATTACGGAACAGATCGATGCACTCGATACCATGGCGATCAATCCCCGGCAATATCTGATCGCACCGAAATTGGTGGCCGGCGTGATCGGGGTACCGTTGCTTGTGGCCCTATTCGATGTGGTTGGTATCTATGGCGGCTCCCTCGTCGGAGTGGACTTGTTGGGTGTGAGCAAAGGGGCCTATTGGAATTCGGTTGAATCGGCCGTGGAATGGAAAGACGTCTACGGCGGCATTCTCAAGTCGATCAGCTTTGGGCTGATTATCAGTTGGGTCTGTTGCTATAAAGGGTTCTATACGAGGCAGAGTGCCGAGGGACTTGGGAGCGCGACGACGGAGGCGGTGGTTTTGTCGTCGGTGCTCATCCTCGTAGGGGACTATATTTTGACGTCGCTGCTGCTCTAGGAGATGGTCAATGGTTAACGGTCAATGGTTAATGGGTTCGAATCCGACGGAGATCTTGTTCCGTCGCAACCATCAGCCATTCACCATCAACCATAGGTCTTGTCGCAGATGATCAGGCTGGTCGGTGTCGAAAAAAAATTTGCTGATCAGCCGGTCTTGCAAGGGGTTGATCTCACTATCCCTGTCGGCAAGCTGACGACCATCATCGGGGGGAGCGGATCGGGAAAGAGTGTGCTCCTCAAGCACATGATCGGGCTCCTGCAGCCGGATCGTGGTGAAATATGGATTGACGATGTGGAGATCTCTCGGTTGTCCGGCACGCGTTTGAACGATGTGCGGAAACGGTTTGCGATGCTCTTTCAGGGCGCAGCGCTGTTCGACTCGCTCTCGGTTTTCGAGAATGTGGCGTTTCCATTGCGGGAGAAGTTGCGCATGAAGGGCTTGGAGGTGGGGCGACGCGTTGAGGAGAAGTTGGAAGAAGTTGGCTTGGCGGGGATGGGGCACAAGTTTCCTGCCGAGTTAAGCGGTGGCATGCGAAAACGGGCAGGATTGGCACGGGCATTGGTCATGGAGCCGGAGATTATCCTCTTTGATGAGCCGACGACGGGGTTAGACCCTTTACTGGCTAAGTCGATTCACGATTTAATTGTGGCCATGCAGCGGCGGTTCGGTTTTACGGCGGTCATGGTCAGCCATGAAATTCCGGAGATCTTCGCGATTTCCGATTGGGTGGCGATGCTTCGGAAAGGCAAGATCGTATTGATGGCCACGGCCGCTGAGTTTCAGCGAACCACCGATCCGGAAATTCAAGAATTCATTTCAGTCGGTGGGACGGTGGCGCTGCCTGGATCGCTCGTCGGTTAGGTGAGAGGGGAGTATCAAGGATGGAAAAAACCAAGTTGGAGTTGGTGGTCGGCGTGTTTGTACTCGTCGGCATATTGTGTCTCGGTTATTTGTCAATCAAGCTTGGTAAGCTCGAATTGATCGGTGGCGGCGTCTATGAAGTCGAGGCGCAGTTCACCAGCGCATCGGGGCTCAAACCTGGTTCGGCAATCGAAATCGCCGGCGTCGAAGTCGGCAGGGTCCGAGGGATTACGCTCATGGAGGATCGCGCGAAGGTGAAATTGGCGGTCAACAACACCGTCAAGCTCTATACCGACACCTTTGCATCCATCAAAACGCGGGGTATCATCGGAGAGAAATTCTTGGCCCTGTCCCCAGGGGGGGGCGGCGATCCACTCAAGCCGGGGGATACGATACGCGATACTGAGGCGGGTCTCGATCTTGAGGAGTTGGTGAGTCAGTATGTACATGGCAAAGTGAAGTGACCTGTCAGGTTCACTTTGGTTTCTTTGGTTGGTCTGGTTTGTTTTGTTTATCTGGTTAGCTTCATTCAATCAAAAAACCAGACAGACTACATACACCAAATAATATCCTGATCCAGGAGGAGGATACATGGAGACCCAGGGATCTGCCGTGACACAAGGGCAGAGATGGAGTTGGGGTAGGCTCGCAAGCGGGATAGTCTGTCTGCTGTTGATGCTTGGCGGGGTCACTGTCCAATCGGCAGTGGCGGGTGGGGCGACTGAGGCCATGAAAAGCACTATCGACGAGACATTGAAGATCGTCCAAGACAAGGAACTCAAGCAGCCTGGGAAAGTTGAAGAACGCCGGCGGCGATTGGAACAGGTTGTTGGGGATCGGTTCGATTATCAGGAAATGTCGAGGCGGGCACTGGGGGCTCCCTGGAATACGCTGTCCGACAAGGACAAAGAAGAATTTGTCGCGTTGTTTAGGATGCTCTTGATCAATTCCTACGCCGACAAGATCGAAACCTATTCCGGCGAAGGGGTGCAGTATATCAACGAACGAACGGAGAAGGACTATGCCGAAGTCAGGACAAAGGTGCTGACCGGCAAGATCGAAATTCCGCTCGACTACCGCTTGCTCAACAAGGGCGACGATTGGCGGGTATATGACGTGGTGGTAGACGGTGTCAGCTTAGTGAATAATTACCGGGGGCAGTTTTCGAAGATCCTCCGTTCTTCGACCTTCGCCGATTTGGTGGATCAGCTTCGCAAGAAATCCAATAAGACGAACGCCCCATAGTTCTCTCCATGATCTCTATGATATGCCTGCGTGGCTTCATCGCCGTTGTCCTCGTGTTTCTTGCGGCGAGTGTCATCGCGCTCCCGGAGTATGCAGGAGCCGGCGTCGAATATTTTCCGCTTCCTGCCGTGTCCACCAGCAAGAATGATGGGAACGATGCCGGGTTGATCGTTCCGATTCTGGGCACGAACCCTGATGGAGAACTCAAATACATCGCCGCCCCGATGCTCATTCATAATTCCATCGTTGGGATGCGCGGGGCGATCAATCTGTTTCAATACGAGCCAGGGGGGCGAGAAACTCGGCTCATCGTATCGGCCGCGGAAAAGATCGAGCGCAAAGTCTTATTCAGTTACACCGATCCGGCTTTCAGTCAGGGGCGCTACTCATTGAACTTTGGCGCCTCGTTTTTCAAAAACGCCACCGCTCGGTTTTTCGGCTTAGGGGAGGCGACATCAGTGTCAGAACAAACGAATTACACCGCACGTGAAGGACGGGCGAACTGGCGATTCGGGATTCATGTGAATGAGGTGACGCAGATTTCTGTTGGTCAGCGATTTCGTCAAGTGAGTTTGCAGAGGGGCGCAACGGATCTTCCGTTTACGGGCGACCAGTTCCCCTCCGTCGACGGCGTTCAAGGTGAGACGCTCATATTCGGGCACCGGGCGACGTTCCATTACGATACGCGGAACAACCTCGTCTCGCCGACCGATGGGATGGCCGTGACAGCCTATGCGGAAGTGAACCAGAACCTCCGCAACGGCGATCATCCCATATACTCCCGCTATGAACTCGAGGTGAAGAAGCTGTTTCCAAGTGAATCGAAGCGCGCGATTCTCATCGTGCGGGCGAACCTTCAGGCGACGATCGGGACGCAAGTGCCATTTTTCGAGCAGAGTTCCTTGGGCGGGCAAAACAATCTGCGTGGATTCGGCGTCGATCGCTTTATCGACAAACATCTCGTAGCGGTCAGCATCGAGCAGCGTATTCATCTGGTGCGTGCAAAGGTTGCGGGTGCCAGCGCGGATTTCGAAATTGCACCATTCGTGGATACCGGGCAGGTTTTCAATGACTACAAGGACGTGACCTTTAATAATTACCGCGTGACCCCGGGTATTGGATTCCGTGGAATCGTTCGGCCCAATGTCGTCGGTCGGGTTGACTACGGCTACAGCCGTGAAGGGGGCGCGATCTTTGCGGGGCTCGACTTCCCGTACTGATGGATGGGTACATCAGGTAAGCCTCCCCCCTCTTGAGGGATAGCCAAGCGCCCGTTTCGCACTATCCTGCGCAGAACATGATGATTCTTGGGAAGAAACAGACCTATTGGGACAGGCCGGAGCCTAGGGTTGACTGCCTGCGTACGAACATCAGCAGGCATCGTGAAGCGGATGAGCGCGTCCTCGAATGCGTACCAGCGGGATTAAGCGCACTACCCCTGCTCCCAGTTAATGAGGGGTAGTTGTGAGCATCCGATTATCGGTTGTGGTGTATCGAATAGTCCTTGCCTCACTCCTCCTCTCCCTTTTTTTACAGCCTGTACTGGCTCGGGCAGAGGGGTTCGGTCCATTTCCAGTCAGAAACTTCCAGGCCTTCCAGCAGATGGTGTTGAGTCTTCCTGGCGACCGTGCAGCCGTCGTGAAGCCGGGTACGGTGGATGTGCGGTTGGAGCTTGCCGAGACCGCCAGTATCTACAATGAAACTTCGCCGCAAAATAATATAACCGTAAAGTTTGAAACCCTCAGATCCGGTCTCTTCCTTCGTTATGGCGCCATGGACAAGTTAGAGTTCGGGCTGGAAGTACCGGTGCTCTACCGATATCAGGGCTTTATGGAAGGAGCCATTACTGCAACCGAGCGGGCAACGACTGGCTTGAATCCAGCACGAGCTGCGTTTAAGAACAGCAGCTTTTTGTTTAATACCACTCGGAACGGACAGACAATTATGAATGGAGGTCCGGGTGCGATGGGGCTAGGGGATACGACACTGATGAGTAAGTATCAACTCCTGATGGAAGGAGTTGCGATGCCGGCTGTTTCGCTCCGCGGCGCAGTGAAGTTGCCGACGGGGGATCAATCGGCTTTTTTTGGAAGCGGGAGTCCGGATTTCGGATTGGGTCTTGCTGTTGAGAAACTTGTGGCTGGCCGATGGATACTCTATGCGAACGTGACCGGAGTCCTCCCGACAGGTACTATAGCAGGCTTAGGCCTGCGGCCCACTCTGTCCGGGCTTGTCGCCATCGAATATCTGTGGTCAGAGAACCTGTCGCTCACGGCCCATTTTGACTTCTATACGTCGCCGTTTTCCGGGACCAACTCAGCGGTATTGGACCATGGTGTGACAGAATCAGTCCTGGGATTGAGCTATCGTGTGGCTCCGCGCTTCCTGTGGCAAGCGTACGCAGTCGAGAATCTCGACTTTGTTAGAGGGAGTGCCGCAGACTTCACTGTTTCAACAGTATTAACCTACCGGTTCGAATCAGGTTGAGTCGCCAATGAGCTGGGCCTTATGGCTAAGCACTTGACAACATAGGACTTCCGTGTGAAACTCCCTCCTGCCAGCGGTTAAGCTGCCACGTTACTTCGCCAATGCTTCTCTGAGCCCAGCTCGCTGTTACAGACGTACGCATTGATGTAAAGGAGTATTCGTCATGTCAATCTTGAAGACCATTCAAGGCCCAGCCGATCTGAAGCGGCTGTCACCGACGCAGTTTCCTGCCTTGTGTCAGGAGCTGCGTGAGCAGATTATCGGTGTGGTGTCCAACGTCGGAGGGCACCTCGCTTCGAACCTTGGAGTGATTGAACTTACAGTGGCATTGCACTCCCTGCTCAATCCTCCAAAGGATAAGATTGTATGGGACACGAGTAATCAAGCCTATGCGCATAAACTACTCACCGGGCGCCGGGAACGGTTTCACACGCTTCGACAATACGGGGGGTTGAGCGGATTCACCAAACGTGAAGAGAGTGTCTACGATACGTTCAACGCAGGCCATGCGGGCACCGGTGTATCCGCCGCCTACGGCATGGTTGAGGCGCGTGAGCAGTTGAAACAGCGGCACAAGGTTGTCTGCATCGTCGGCGACGGCGCCATGACGGCTGGCATGACGCTGGAAGGCTTACATCATGCCGGAGGGCAGGGGAAAGATTTCCTGGTCATTCTGAACGACAATCAAATGTCCATTTCGAAGAACGTGGGGGCCATTTCCTCCTATTTGAACCGGACTTTTACCGGCGAGTTTTATGGCAAGATGCGGGAGGAAACAGGGCAACTATTGGGGAAGATTCCCCATATTGGATCAGATATGCAGAAGTGGGCTCGCCGGGCTGAAGAGTTGGCCAAAGGAGCGATCCTTCCCGGGCTGCTTTTTGAAGAGCTTGGGTTCACGTATACGGGGCCGATCGACGGGCATAACTTCGAGCACCTACTGCCCACCTTGGAAAATGTGCTGAAGATGAAGGGGCCGGTGTTGCTCCATGTCATTACGAAAAAAGGGCTGGGCTATGAGCCTGCGGTGAAGAATCCGGTATGGTTCCATGCCTGTCCGCCTTTTGTCAGAGAAACCGGAGCCCCGGCGAAGAAAGCGGCGCGGCCGTCCTATACACAGATTGCCATCGAATCGTTGGTGAAGCTGGCTCGAACGGACAAGCGGATTGTCGCGATTACGGCTGCGATGTGCGAAGGGACCGGCCTCAATATTTTTGAAAAAGAATTTCCTGACCGGCTCTACGACGTGGGGATTGCCGAACAGCACGCGGTGACATTTGCCGCGGGTCTTGCGACGCAAGGCCTCCGTCCGGTGGTGGCGATGTATGCCACCTTTTTGCAGCGTGCGTACGACCAAGTGGTTCACGATGTGGCCACGCAAAATCTGCCGGTGACCTTCTGCATCGATCGCGGGGGGTTGGTTGCGGAAGACGGAACGACGCACCATGGCGCATTCGATTATGCGTATCTGCGCCACATGCCGAACATGGTTGTCATGGCGCCGAAGGATGAAAATGAGTTGCAACATATGTTGAAGACCTGCATCCAGTATGACGGGCCTGCCTCGGTGCGGTATCCGCGCGGGTTGAGCCTGGGTGTGCCGATGGATCAGGAGGCGAAGGCCTTGCCGATCGGGAAGGGCGAGTTGTTGCGCGATGGGACGGATGTGGCAATCGTCGCCATTGGTGTGCCGGTCTCGCATGCGGTGACGGCGGCGAAACGGCTTGAGGAAGAAGGTATTTCCACAGCGGTGGTGAATGCGCGTTTCGTGAAGCCACTGGATCAGGACTTGATCGTCGAGGTGGCCAAGCGCGTTCGCTACGTGGTGACGGTTGAAGAAGGCTGCAAGATGGGTGGGTTCGGCTCAGCCGTGCTCGAAGCTCTGTCCGACGGCGGCGTATCGAATGTGGCGACGAAGGTCCTGGGGTTGCCGGATCGGTACATCGAGCAAGGACCTCAGGACTTCCTGCGTGAACGATACGGGTTGACGGCGGAAGGCATCTATCTAAGCGTGAAGGAACTCATTGACAAGACACCGGTTTCCTCACGGGAGGAGTTCACCCTGGCTTCATCGACCGATCGGCTGCCGCATGGAGATGAACAGGGGAGCTGATTGAGGACGTGAAACGGTTCAGGTAGATAGGCTGAAGGTTTTTAGGGGTTAAGCTGCTTGCAGAACAAGAATTCATTTCTGTATGAACCCTAGGTCGTAGAAATCGAGACGTTGAACAGCCTGGGTCGTGATTTCCAAGATCATGTATAGCCTTCAGCCTTCAGCCTGAACACCTGAATAAATACACCGAAGGTAACAAAGAGACACGATGCACATTACTAGACGGAAAACGCGGCAGATTCGAGTCGGCAAGGTCAAGATCGGCGGAGACGCGCCTGTATCGGTGCAGTCGATGTGTTCGACCGATACGCGCGATGTTGCGGCGACGGTCGAGCAAATTCGCCAGTTGGAGGCCGCAGGGTGCGAAGTGATTCGCGTGGCTGTGCCGGACGACGAAGCGGCGGCGGTATTGCCCAAGATCAAAGCAGCGATGACCGTCCCCCTGATCGCGGATATTCATTTCGACCATCGGCTGGCATTGAAAGCGGCGGCGGTGGTGGATTGCGTCCGGATCAACCCAGGCAACATCGGTGCTTGGTGGAAAGTCGAAGAGGTGATCAAGGCCGTGAACGAGCGGGGGATTCCATTGCGCATCGGCGTGAACGGCGGGTCGCTCGAGCGGCCATTACTGGATAAATATGGCTGGCCATCCCCGGAAGCCTTGGCTGAATCGGCGCTCAATGCCGTCCATGCGTTAGAGGACGTGGGATTCACGAACATGAAGGTGTCGCTGAAGGCGTCGGATGTGCATCATGCGATCGATGCCTATTGGTTGTTTGCGCACCAGTCTGACTATCCGCTGCATATCGGTATTACCGAGGCGGGCACGGCGATGACCGGGGCTGTCAAATCTACCATGGGGCTCGGATACTTACTCTCGCAGGGCATCGGCGACACCTTGCGAGTATCACTCGCTGCCGATCCGGTTGAAGAAGTGAAGGTGGGATTCGAGATCTTGAAGTCGCTCGAACTGCGCCATCGAGGGATCAATGTCATCGCCTGTCCAACATGTGGCCGAGTCGAGATCGATGTCGTGAAGTTGGCTAATGAACTGGAAAAGAAGCTGGGCCATATCAAGACCCCGCTCAATGTGTCGGTCCTCGGCTGTGTCGTGAATGGGATCGGCGAAGGGAAGGAAGCAGATATCGGAATTGCCGGCGGCGAAGGCAAAGGCATTCTGTTCAAAAAAGGCAAGCTCGTCCGAAAGGTGCCGATCGAAGAGTTGATGGATACATTGATTTACGAGGTCGAGTTGATGGCCAAGGAAAAAGACGCTGAAGAGAATGGAAAGGCCGTAGCTCCTTCGAACGAAGGATGGGAATCGATGGTCCCGCAGTCGGATGATCCGTCGACACTTGGAAAAGAAATTCCTGTACTACCCAATCGATAATCACGCATCCGTGCTCGTTTACCCATCATTCCATCAAAGTCTACGTTGAGATATCGGAATAAGCCCCGCTATAATGGGCGCAGGGCGCCGTACCCAAGTGGTTAAGGGAGCAGTCTGCAAAACTGCGATGCAGCGGTTCGACCCCGCTCGGCGCCTCCAACCCGCACTTCGCGTGTGGTCTGTTTGGTTCATCTGGTTTCTCTGGTCTATTTGGTTAGTGAAATCCCATGGCCAGGTGTTTAGCTGGTAAGGCGAAGGAGGACCGGAATATGAAATTACACGTTGTGGTAGAAGAGGATGAGGCCGGCTATTTTGCCGCCGAGGTTCCAGCGCTACCGGGCTGTTTGTCTCAGGGAAAGACGCGGGAAGAGGCTATCGCGAATGTCAAAGAAGCGGTCGAAAGTTGGTTCGAAGTGATGGAGGTCAAGTGTGCAGGTGATGCTAGCCAAACCGTCGAAGTTGTCGTCTGATGAATATACCCTCTCTGATTCCCAACACAACGAACTAGATCCTGGCCTTCTTCGCAAGCTCATTCGCCAAGCTGACCTCACCGTCGAAGCGTTTAACAGTCTCTAAACCCCACCACGCGCAGTCCATTTCTTGCCCGTTTTGCCAGCGTGATGTTTCAGAGAAGGCGGCACACCCCTGCCAGCCACCAGCTCCTTGCCTCTCGGAGCGACCCTTCCGGGCACGTTCCGGCGGAAGTCCTTCTGGAATTCCTTCAGGCGCGATTAGTCAATCGCGCGGCTTCAGTCAGTTTTAGGAGCTTGACCGGCATTGACCGTTCTACTGCGGCGAACGATCCGTAACCACCTGCGTCGTTCTCGGCCAGAAAAAATCCTCAATGTATTCCAGCGAATACACCTCCGGTTTTTTCTGGCCTGCGGCCTTGCATCTGGCCGCGCCTCCTTCGCCTCGACACGAAGGCAATGTCGGTCAGGCTCCTAGCTTTCCTTCCGGGCCGCGCCTCGTGGGTCCCCGCTCCTAGCCCGCTTTATTCATGACGGTTCGTGGCGAAATCGCTGAGCCGCGTCGCGAGACCAGCGCGCGGAGCCGTGAGGACCCGATGTGTACTCGTGCAGTACGGTGAGGGTCCGAGGGGCGAGCCCGCTGGCCGAAGGCGCGTCGCAGCAGCGAATCCGCAATTGCAGCAGAAGCGTTCTTGAATAATGCGGGCTATGGCAAGGTCGCCGATGGCCGGCAGGGGAGTGCAAGGTTAAGCAACGACCCCATGAGGTACTTCAACTGAGAGATTGGCTGTTTCCCATAAAGAGGTGGGGGAATCAGCCTTGATTAATGCTCAACCGTTTTTATCGATACGCCTGATCCGGTCATCTATGCGCTTGGGGGGCAGAAGCGGCGATGCGGCCAACAAATTGAAACATTTGCTCGCCTTTGTAAAAATGAGGACTTATGCTACCTACAATTGTGTACCCCAGCACTTGATTAAGAGAAGATAGTGTTGATAGTTTGCGTTCATGAGCCAAGCTGGCTAAAATGTGAAACGTTCGTGTTAACTAGTAACTGACCAGACTAGACCCCCTTGGATTTCTTAAGTCTTGAGCTATGACAGAACTCTCGTACAAGAATTGGCAAGTTGAAGTCACACGAATAACTGCCTTTTATAGCCAGTTACCTCCTGAGAAAAAAAAAGGATGGGATACTTGGTGGAACGATCTAGTGGGTGTGCCACCCGAACACTCTTCGTTTAAACAGAGA